>NZ_MSDP01000001.1:0-340744 GCF_001937155.1 Salinicola sp. MH3R3-1
CTATGACTGGCTGTTCGTGCGGCCCTATCAAGGGCTGGTGAAGGTCAACCGCAACGACTGGATCAACACGCTATGCAATATCCTGCCGTGGTTGGCGCGAGCTTCTCATCACGGGCTGCGCCTGACCCAGACGGGGCTGATGCGCCACTATGCCGTGTCGATGGTGCTGGGGGCGACGCTGCTGCTCGCCTTCCTGCTGGTGGGTTGACGCCATGAGCACACCAACGATGCACAGTGCTGGCAGCCCGGCGACAGCATGTCGGGAACCAACGGAATTCACTCTATCGCGGATGGCTGATTCATGACTCTGGTCTGGCTGATACTGATCCCCTTCATCGGCGGTCTGCTGTGCTGGCAGGCGGAACGCTTCGGAGACCAAGCGCCGCGCTGGATCGCGCTCGGGACCATGCTGCTCGAGCTTCTGCTTGTGATGGGGCTGTGGATCGGCAGCGACTTCAGCCTGCCGGCCGAAGGTGCCGCCGCTGCCTGGACACTGGAGTGGCAGGCCGACTGGATTCCGCGCTTTGGCATCCAGGTCCACCTGGCGATCGATGGCCTGTCGCTGCTGATGATCGCGCTGACCGGGCTGCTCGGCGCCATGGCGGTGATCTGCTCGTGGAAGGAGATCGTGCTTCGGGTCGGGTTCTTCCACCTTAACCTGCTGTGGATTCTGGGCGGTGTGGTCGGGGTCTTTCTCGCCATCGATATGTTCCTGTTCTTCCTGTTCTGGGAAATGATGCTGGTGCCGATGTACTTCCTGATCGCGCTGTGGGGCCACAGCGGTTCGAAGGGCAGTTCGCGTATCGGTGCCGCGACCAAGTTCTTCATCTACACCCAGGCCAGCGGCCTTTTGATGCTGATCGCGATTCTGGGGCTGGTATTCGCGCATCACGCGGCCACCGGCAACTACACGTTCGCCTATGCGGACCTGCTGAACACGCCACTGTCCGAGACCACCGCCTGGTGGCTGATGCTGGGCTTCTTCGTGGCGTTCGCGGTCAAGCTGCCGGTGGTGCCGCTGCACGGCTGGCTGCCGGATGCCCACGCCCAGGCGCCGACGGCCGGTAGCGTCGATCTCGCCGGCATTCTGCTCAAGACGGCGGCCTACGGCATGTTGCGTTTTGCGCTGCCGCTGTTTCCCGAGGCGTCCCACGCATTCGCGCCGATAGCGATGACGCTGGGCCTGATCGGCATCTTCTACGGCGCGATCCTGGCGTGCGGCCAGCGCGATCTCAAGCGCCTGATCGCCTACACCAGTATTTCCCATATGGGCTTCGTGCTGATCGGTATCTATGCCGGGACCGAACTGGCACTGCAGGGCGTGGTCGCGCTGATGGTGGCGCACGCGTTTTCCGCGGCGGGGCTGTTCATTCTCTCCGGCCAGCTCTACGAACGTCTGCACACCCGCGACATGCGCCTGATGGGCGGCCTCTGGGGCCGCATCCGTGGTCTGCCAGGGTTTGCGCTGGTGTTCGTGGCGGCATCGCTGGGCTTGCCGGGCACGGCCAATTTCGTCGGCGAGTTCATGGTGATGTTCGGCGCCTTCGGCGTGGCGCCCTGGATCGTGGTGATCGCCAGTGCCGGCCTGATTCTGGCCGCCGTCTATTCGCTGTTCATCATGCAGCGGGTCTATTACGGCCCACCGGCCGAGGAGACGCCACTGGCTGATCTGGATCTGCGCGAGACGATCCTGCTGTTCGGCATCGTCGCGCTGGTGGTGTTCTTCGGCATCTATCCGCAGCCGCTGCTGGATACGTCCGCCGGGGCCGTGCAAATCGTGCAGCAGAGTGTTCAGCAGGTCGGGGCAATGACGGGAGGTCCTCAATGAGTCATGACGCCGTGATGGCGCTACTCGCCATTTCCCCGTTGATCGTGGTCAGCATGACCGTGGTCGTGGTGATGCTGCTGATTGCCTGGCGCCGCAACCACACGCTGAGTGCCATCGTCACCGCCATCGGGCTCAACGTCGCCCTGCTGGCGCTGCTGTTCGGCTGGACGATGGGCACGGTCGACGTCACCTCGGTGCTGGTGGTCGACGACCTGTCACGTTTCGGCGGGGTGCTGGTGCTGATGTCGACGCTGGCCTGCGTCACCCTGGCGCATCATTACCTCGAAGGCTACGACGGTCCGCGAGACGAATTCTACCTGCTACTGCTGAGTGCGGCTGCCGGTGGCCTGGTGCTGGTTTCGGCGCGCCACATGACGACGCTGTTCTTCGGCATCGAGCTGCTGTCGATGCCGCTGTTCGGGATGCTCGCCTACACCTTTCGCGATCGGGGGGCGCTGGAGAGCGGCATCAAGTACATGGTGCTGTCGGCGGCGGCCACGGCGTTTCTACTGTTCGGCATGGCGCTGCTCTATGCGGTGACAGGGACGCTGGATTTCGCCGAACTGGGCGCGGCGCTGTCGCGTGACGGCGGGGATCCGTGGCTGCTGGCCGGCGCTGGCCTGATGCTGGTGGGCTTGGCGTTCAAGCTCTCCATCGTGCCGTTCCATCTGTGGACGCCGGATGTCTATCAGGGCGGCCCCGGGCCGGCGACGACGTTCCTGGCCACCGCCAGCAAGGTGGCGGTGTTCCTGGTGCTGCTGCGGCTGTTCCAGTCGACGCTGGCCTTCCACCAAGACTGGTGGCACGACCTGCTGGGCTTCATCGCCGTGATCACCATGCTGGTGGGTAACCTGCTGGCGCTGACCCAGAACGATCTCAAGCGCCTGCTGGGCTACTCGTCGATCGCCCATTTCGGCTATCTGCTGGTGGCGCTGGTGGTCAACGACGGGCTCGCGGTGGAGACGGTCGGGGTCTATCTGGTGACCTACGTGCTGACGACCCTCGGAGCCTTCGGTGTGGTCACACTGGTGTCGAGCCCGTACGTCGCGACCGGCGGTACGGCCGATGCCAGCCCCCTTCACCATTATCGCGGTCTGTTCTGGCGTCGGCCCTATCTCACGGCGGTGATGACGGTATCGATGCTATCGCTGGCGGGGATTCCGTTCACGGCGGGCTTCATCGGCAAGTTCTACATCATCGCCGTGGGTGTCGAGGCGCATCGCTGGTGGCTGGTTGGCAGCGTGGTGCTGGGTAGTGCCATCGGGCTCTACTACTACCTGCGGGTGATGGTCACCCTGTTCCTCCACGAACCCGGCATGCAGCGTCGCGATGCGACTCACGACTGGGCCGAGCGCGCCGGCGGCATGGTGGTGCTTGGGGTGGCGGCCCTGGTGATCCTGCTGGGGCTCTATCCCACGCCGATGATCAACTGGGTCAGCTGGGTGGCGGGGTCCTGACTCTCGTCAATACCCGTGGCGCTCGCAACAGTGCCACGGGTACCAACGACGTTTGCCCAACCATTGGGACCTGCCAAAAAAACGCCTCTTCGGAGGCGTTTTTTTATGGGTCGCAATCACGTCTTCAATCGGCGCGGAACGGCTTGGCGTTCAGGAATCCGCGCTGCGGCTGTTGGCCATCCCGATACTGCGGCGACAGGCGGCCGGCAGGTGAATGTCCACGGCGACGGGAAGGTGGTCGGAGAACATCGCTTCCAGCACGCGAGGCTTCTCGGCCCTCAACGATGACGACAGCAGGATATGATCGAGGGCCCGGCGGGGTTGCCAGGCCGGATAGCTGAGCTGCGGCTTGAGCGGATTGAGATCCAGCGCGCGACAGAAGCGCGGATGAGCCAGCAGCTGATCCGGCGTGCAGTTGAGATCGCCCATCACCACGACGTGGTGCAGCGGCTGGATGATCTCTCCCAGGTAGTCGAGCTGGCGCAGCCGACCGCGCTGGCTGAGTGCCAGGTGCGCGACGAAGACGTGCAGCGCGTCCGGGCCTTCGCCATAGCGAGCATGGATCGCGCCGCGCCCGCGCATTCCGGGCAGCCGATGCTCATCGACCCGGTTGGGGGTAAGACGCGACAGTAGCCCGTTGCTGTGCTGGGCAACGTGACCCAGGTTGCGGTTGAGCTGCTGGAAGTGGAAGTCAAAGGCTGAGCGGTTGGCGAGATATTCGACCTGATTGACATGATTGGAACGAAAGCTGCCGCCGTCGGCCTCCTGGAGCCCGACGATATCGTACGCCGACAGAGCGCTGGCGACGATGTCGAGACGCGAGCTGCGTTTGGGGTGAGGCAACAGGTGCTGCCAGCTACGCGTGAGATAGTGATGATAGGCCGAGGTATGGATGCCGACCTGCAGATTGCAGGTCAGCAGCTTCAGTGTCGGCGCGATCTCGCTGGCGGGTGTCGAGGCAGCTACGGACATTCGGTCACTCGCTCTCGGTACGTTCCTCGCGGACTTTCTCGATCAACGCGCTGGCGATCTTCGGCATGTTCTCCAGCGAGCCGGCGGAGTTTGGCGTGACGACATAGCGGCCATCGACGATCAGATCGGGCACGCCCATCAGCTGATAGCCGCGCATCTTGGCCGATGCCTGCTGAATCTCGCTTTTCACGCCGAAGGAGTCGAGTGCCTTGAGGGCTTCGTCCTTGCTGACGCCATAGTTGGTGAAGAACTTGGCGATCTCGTCCTTGTCGGTCAGCCGCTTACCCTGCTTGTGGATGGCGTCCATGAAGTCCTGACGCATTTCATGTTCGATACCCAGCTGCTTGGCCGCATAGAACGCGATGGCGTGCTGTTCCCAGACTTTGCCCAACGGCGCCGCCATCCGGTCGAAGCTGACGTCGTCCGGGAGCTGATCGACCCACTCGTTGAGCGGCTTCTCGAGAGCGTAGCAGTGGGGGCAGCCATACCAGAACACTTCGGTGACTTCGATCTGGTCGGCGGGCACTTCCGTCTTCATCGGCTGGTCGATGACCTGATAGTCCTGACCTTCGACGATATCCGCCGCCATCACTGCGCCCGAGAACGTCAGCCCTGCCAATAGCGCCATAAACGACTTGATCATGCGTTGCTGCTCCTGAATGTCGAGAAAGAAAACCGGTGGTTGAAGCCTTCGTTGTCGAAGCGTCGAGGCTGGAACGCCGCTCGGAAAACATCGCTGCACCGCTGATGAATGCCACGCTACCCGTATTGGAGCCTCGAACGGGCGGCAGGTTCCCTCGCTAGCCTGCTACCGACCCCTTTGCCGTTAGCCTGACAGAAATGAGCGGAAAAGCGTAGGGTGCCCGTCGCTCGTGTTCGGAAGCGAAACATCGTCGCTCGTGTTCGGGAGCGAAACATCGGGCGCTCGTCTTCGGGAGCGCGACTCGACGTCAGCGCTCATCCGCGGGAGAGCACGCGTGCTACACTGCGCGGCGTTACCGTCCACGATGATCGAGCTTGCCATGACTGCCACCCCCGCGCGCCTCAACTACCAGACGGCGACCTTTCAGATCAGCGCGCCGACGCTGGCCAAATGCCCGTTCGATCGGGGAGTCGAGGTCGCTTTCGCCGGACGTTCCAATGCGGGCAAGTCGAGCGCCATCAATGCGCTGACCCAACAGCGGGCGCTGGCGCGAACCTCGAAGACGCCGGGGCGCACGCAGTTGATCAACTTCTTCACGTTGCAGAACGACGATCAGCTCAGGCTCGTCGATCTACCGGGTTACGGCTATGCCAAGGTCCCGGAAGCGATGAAGAAGGAGTGGCAGGCCCATCTCGCCGATTACCTGCATAACCGCCGTTCGCTGGCCGGCTTGATCCTGCTGATGGACGTGCGCCATCCACTTAGCGAGTTCGATATCCAGCTGCTCGAAATGGCGGACGACCGCAAGCTACCGGTCCACATTCTGCTGACCAAGGCCGACAAGTTGAAGCAGGGCCCGGCCAAGGCCTCGTTGCAGCAGGTCAGGCAGCGCCTGGCCGAATGGGAAGACCTGGTCAGCGTGCAGCTCTTCTCGTCGCTGAAGCGCCAGGGCCTCGATCAGGCTTACGGAGTGATGGATCGGTGGATGACGGCGGACTGATCGAATTCGATCCAGCATCTGCTTGGCGGCGAATGCGGGATGCTTCCCCGAAAGACTTATTCGAGTTTCTCCCGCTAACCACTGAAGCCATTCTATCGACCGTTCCGCTCGTTATCGTGAGGGGCAGGCCCCTCACACTCCCCTTTTTGACGCCCAGGACGGCTAAAACCTGCCTGCATCATCGCTGAGCTCGGGTCGGCGCAAAAGGGCATCCTGCCCAACGCGCCTCTTGCATCATCCATGATGCAAGCCCCGGCTCATCGATTCAGCAGGCCGCGCCGTCCTGAATAGGCGTCGAAAGATGGCAAATTCGAGGCCGAGTCGGTCGCAGGGCGTTAATCATGACCCCGAAGTGGGCTCAGACGTCCTGTCGATCCAGCTTAGCGACGATCTCCGGCAGCTCTCGCACATGCGTCACGCGATGCACTCGCGGCGGCAGCTCGCGCTCGCCTTCGTTCTTGGCGTCGATCCAGACGGCATGCATGCCGAGTCGTTGCGCGGCGAGAACGTCCTCTTCCCAATTGTCACCGACGTGCAGGGCACGATAGGGCTGGGTGCCGAGTTGCGCCACGGCGGACAGGAAGGGGCGCGGGTCCGGCTTCGAGGCGTGCATTTCACCCGCGAGAATGATCACGTCGAAGTGATGATCCAGCGACAGGCGCCGCACGTCGACGTTGCCGTTGGTGATGACGCCGAGTCGATAGCGCCGGGCCCAGGCATCGAACATGGGGACGACCTCAGGATAGAGCGCGACGTCGTGGCGCAGGGCCATGAACTGCTCGAAGCCGGCTGCCGCCCACTGCGCCGCTTCGGCCGGAGACAGGCCGTGCTCGGTCAGCAGCTCAATCATGGCGCGTTCGCGAATCCAGCTGTGATCGCCCCGACTCAACGGGAAGCGCTGCATCAACGAGGCGCGAATGGATTGATAGGCTTCCAGCGGGAAGGCTTCGGCCAGCGGTGTCGCCGTGGGGCCGCGATGGGCGTCGATCTGTTCGACGAGCCATTGATAGTGCGCCGGCTCGGCATGGGCCATGACCGGGCCGTTGTGCCACAGCGTGTCGTCTAGATCGAAGGTGATGGCGTCCAGCGGCATGGCGGATGGTCCTAGGGTTTGTCGGAACTCTCGTTGGCGGGCGAAGCCGGCTTGCGTCGCGCGCGGGGATGAGCCTGATCGTAGACCTCGGCGAGCTGCTGCCAGTCCAGGCGGGTGTAGATCTGCGTCGTCGACAGATTGGCGTGGCCCAGCAGCTCCTGCACCGCGCGCAGATCCTGGCTCGATTCCAGCAGATGGCTGGCGAAGGAGTGGCGCAGGCGGTGAGGGTGAAGGTGCTCCGGCAGGCCGCGCTTGCGGGCCGTGTCGGCCAGCCGGCTCTGGATCGATCGATGCCCGAGGCGCCCGCCATGCTGGGCCACGAACAGGGCCGGTTCGCCGTCTCCCGCCAGGGTGCTGCGAAATCCGAGCCAGCTCTGGATGGCCTGGCTGGCGCGACTGCCCAGCGGCACCTGGCGAGGCTTGCCGCCCTTGCCCACGACGCGTACGTGGCGTTGGTCGAGGCTGGCAAGATCGAGTGCCGCCAGTTCCGCCAGGCGCAGGCCGCAGGAGTAGAAGAGTTCCAGCATGGCCTGATCGCGGAAATCGAGCGGATCGCCGTCGTGGGGCGTGTCGAGAAAGTGGCCGAGCAGATCGACATCCACCGGACTGGGCAAGTGGCGCGGCTGACGTGGCGCCTGGGTCAGCTGCACCGGATTGTGTTCGAGTTCACCCCGGTTGACCAGCTCATCGGCGAAACGCGAAAGCGCGGCGCGGCGTCTGGCCAGGGTTCTCGGCGCCATGCCGCGGGTTCGCTCGTGGGCCAGGTAACGCCGCAGCAGCGCGACATCGAGCTCGCGCCAGCTATGCACGTCCTGCGTTTCGAGGTAGCCGATCAGCCCGCCGATATCGCGTCGGTAGGCGTCCACCGTCGCCGGGCTGGCGCGCTGCGCCAGCCGCTTCAGAAAGGCATCAAGCGCGGCCTGCACTGGCGACCTCGGTGCGCCGCAGCAGACGGCTGACGACTTCGCCCAGATACTCCGTGAACAGCGTATCCAGCGTGGCTCGGAAATGCTCGCCATCGTGACTGGCCAATAGCAGGAAGCCCATCGACTCCCCCTGGGTCAGCCGGGTGATGGCGCAGGATCCCGACGCCTGGGGCGCGCTGCAGTGTGGCAGCAGCGCTTGCCAGTCGTCGCGTTCCAGAGTGGTGCAGCAGCTGGTCTGTTGGCTGAGCAGCCGTTCGAGGCGTTGGCGCGCGTCGTCGGTCAGGACGAATCGCGGTGGTTGCCAGGCGTTGGCATTGCGCGGCGTGGCGTGGCACTCCGGCGGCGTCTCCAGCCACAGGCCGATAGCCTGGGTGCGAAAGCGCTCGGCCAGTTGGGTCGACAGGGCTTCTGCCAGGGCGTCGGCATTTTCAGCCTCAATCAGACCGAGAACCAGCTCACGGGTCCGTCGATACTGGGCTTCGTTGTAGCGCGCCGACTCGAGCAGATTCTCGAGACGCCACTCCGCATCTTCGGCGCGGGAACGAAGATCCACCACCAGCCGCTCCAGCAGCGAGACCGCGCCGGGGATGTTGGGGTGAGGCACCTTGAGTTGTTGCAGAAGTCCCTCTCGACCGACGAAGAAGTCGGTGTGCTGCGCCAGCCACTCGGCGACCCGGTCGGGATCGAGTGTCTGGCGAGGCTCGGGGAGCTGGGCGCGTGACATGCGTTGTTCTCCTGTAATCCCTACCGATAGAGCGGTCTTTTTGCCGCATCTTTTTAGTTTCAAGGCGCTTGTTAATTCAGGGCGACGCGTCCCTCGAACACACGTTCGGCGGGGCCGGTCATGAACATCGGCGCCGCTCCGCCTTCCCAGGCCAGAGTCAGGCGACCGCCGCGCAGC
Source organism: Salinicola sp. MH3R3-1 (assembly GCF_001937155.1). Classification (NCBI taxonomy): domain Bacteria; kingdom Pseudomonadati; phylum Pseudomonadota; class Gammaproteobacteria; order Oceanospirillales; family Halomonadaceae; genus Salinicola; species Salinicola sp. MH3R3-1. Next base: position 8,821 of record NZ_MSDP01000001.1, read on the forward strand.
TCCACGTCGACCGGGCTCTTTAGCAGCCCCCGGCGAATGCCGCAGGCGACCGCGGCACAGGCACCGGTACCGCAGGCCAGCGTCTCGCCGACGCCACGCTCGAATACGCGCAGACGAACGGCGTGTTCGGAGTCGATCTGCATGAAGCCGACGTTGGCCTGGCGCGGAAAGCTCGGGTGCTGCTGCAATTTCGGCCCGAGTTCGCCCACCGGCGCGCTGTCGACGTCATCGACGTCGATCACCGCATGGGGATTGCCCATCGATGCCACGCTGAAAGCGATGCTGCGGCCGTCGATCTCGAGGTGGTGCACCGGCTCGTCGCGCTCGGCGACGAACGGAATCTCGGCCGGCGAGAAGCGTGGCGCCCCCATATCGACCCGCACTCGGCCATCGGCGTCCACCTTCAGCGTCAACGGGCCGCCCAGGGTCTCGACCTGGAACTCCCGCTTGTGGGTGAGACGCTGATCGATCACGAAGCGGGCGAAGCAGCGTGCGCCGTTGCCGCAGTTTTCCACCTCGCCGCCATCGGCGTTGAAGATTCGGTAGCGGAAGTCCATGTCGGGCTTGCGCGGCGGTTCCACCAGCAGCAGCTGATCGAAACCGATACCGAAGTGACGGTCGGCGAGTTGGCGGATCTGCTCGTCGCGCAGGTAGGCGCGCTGGCTGATCAGATCGACCACCATGAAGTCGTTACCCAGGCCGTGCATCTTGGTGAAGTTCAGCAGCATCAGCTGTTCTCCGGCTGTCGCGATGTCTTTGGCGACGTCTCAGGCGATGTCTCAGGTAAGCGTGACTCCAGGGCCCACAGCGATTCGACACTTTCCCGTTGGCGAACCAGATGACTCCTGTCGCCGTCGACTAGGACTTCGGCAGGGCGGCCGCGACTGTTGTAGTTGGATGCCATGGCGAAGCCGTAGGCGCCGGCCGAGCGCACCGCGAGCAGATCCCCTTCGGCGATTGCCAGCTGGCGTTCCTGGCCGAGGAAATCGCCGCTTTCGCAGATCGGCCCCACCACGTCATAAAGAGCGCTGTCGCGAGTCGAGCGCGTGTCGACCCGCTCGATCCGCTGCCATGCCTGATACAGCGACGGCCGGATCAGATCGTTCATCCCGGCGTCGACGATGGCGAAGTTCTTGGTCTCGCCGGGCTTGAGATATTCGACCCGGGTCAGCATCAGGCCGGCGTTGGCGGCGATGGAGCGGCCCGGCTCGAGCAGCAGCGTCAGATCTCGGCCCTGCAGCCGCTCGCGCACCGCGGCGACGAAATCGCCGGCGGCCGGCGGGCGTTCGTCCTGATAGGTCACGCCCAGGCCGCCACCGATGTCCAGGTGCTCGATGGCGATACCGTGATCGGCGAGCCGGTCGATCAACGCGAGCAAGCGATCGAGCGCGTCGAGATAGGGCGAGAGTTCGGTCAACTGCGAGCCGATATGGCAGTCCAGCCCCACGACCTTGAGATTCGGCCGTTCGGCGGCCCAGGCGTAGAGATCGAACACGTTTTCTGCCGCCACGCCGAACTTGTTGGCCTTGAGTCCGGTGGAGATGTACGGATGGGTCCTGGCGTCGACGTCCGGGTTGACGCGAATCGAGATGTTCGCGACCTGGCCGCGCTCGGCGGCAACCCGGTCGAGACGTTCGAGCTCTGGGCGCGACTCGATATTGAAGCACTTGATGCCGACTTCCAGCGCACGGGCCATTTCGCCGGCCTGCTTGCCGACGCCGGAAAATACCACCTTGGCCGGGTCGCCGCCGGCAGCGAGGACCCGCTCCAGCTCACCCACCGAAACGATGTCGAAACCGGCACCGAGTCGTGCGAGTACGTCGAGTACGGCCAGGTTGGAGTTGGCCTTGAGCGCATAGCAGACCAGATGCGGCATATCGCCGAGGGCGTCGCTGTAAGCCCGGAAATGCCGGGTCAGCGCGGCACGCGAGTAGACGTAGCAGGGCGTGCCGTATTGCTCGGCCAGCCGATCCAGGGCGATGTCTTCGGCGTGGAGTACGCCGTCGCGAACGGGGAAGGCGTCGAACGTCACGGTAGTGCCTCGGCGCTCGGCTGGGCGGGCGCAGGGGCCGGGCTCGCCTGGGGCGGTGCCGGCTGTCGGCGCTGTCCATCGGTATCGCTTTGGCCGGGTGTCTGCTTCGAGGAGGCCGGCGGCTCGTTCTCGTAATCGCCCTGGGGGTCGTAGGTCTTGGTAGCCTCGCTGTCGCCGGGCATGTAGAGCGGCCCTTTCTGGCCGCAACCGGACAGGGCCAGCAGCGATAGGATCAGCACCGACAGCGCCAGCAGCGCGCCGGAGAAGGAAACGTTACGCGACATGACGGCTCTCCTGCAGGGTGGCGAGGGCATCGCGTGCCCGCTGGGCAGCGGCGCGGACCTGGTCCGGTGCGGTGCCGCCGATGTGGTTGCGCGCGGCGACCGAGCCTTCCAGCGTCAGCACCTCGAAAACGTCCTCATTGATCACCTCGGAGAAGCGCTGGAGTTCCTCGAGCGTCATTTCGGAGAGATCCTTGCCCTGCTCGATGCCGTAGGCGACCGCCTTGCCGACGATCTCGTGGGCATCGCGGAACGCGACGCCGGCACGAACCAGATAGTCGGCCAGATCGGTGGCGGTCGAGAAACCGCGGCGCGCGGCTTCGAGCATGCTCTCCGGCTTGGCCTTGAGCGCCGGCGCCATGTCGGCGAAGGCACGCAGGCAGCCCTTGACCGTATCGAGAGTGTCGAACAGCGGTTCCTTGTCTTCCTGATTATCCTTGTTGTAGGCCAGCGGCTGGGACTTCATCAGCGTCAGCAGGCTCATCAGGTGACCATAGACACGCCCGGTCTTGCCGCGCACCAGCTCGGGTACGTCCGGGTTCTTCTTCTGCGGCATGATCGAGGAACCGGTGCAGAAGCGATCCGGCAGATCGACGAAATCGAACTGGGCGCTGGCCCACAGCACCATCTCTTCGCTCATGCGCGAGAGGTGCATCAGCAGGATGCTGGCGAAGGCGGTGAATTCGATGGCGAAGTCGCGATCGCTGACCGCGTCCAGCGAGTTTTCCGACGGACGATCGAAGCCCAGCAGCTCGGCGGTGACATGACGATCGATGGGGTAGGTGGTGCCGGCCAGCGCCGCGGCGCCCAGTGGCAGCACATTGACCCGCTTGCGACAGTCGAGCAGACGCTCATGATCGCGCGTCAGCATCTCCTGCCACGCCAGCAGATGGTGACCGAAAGTGACCGGCTGCGCCGTCTGCAGATGGGTAAAGCCGGGCATGATGGTATCCGCTTCGCGATCGGCCAGCTCGATCAGGCCGCTGCGCAGGCGCGCGAGCTCGGCCGCCACGGCATCGATCTCGTCGCGCAGGTAGAGCCGGATATCGGTGGCGATCTGGTCGTTGCGCGAGCGTCCCGTATGCAGCTTCTTGCCGGTAATGCCGATCTTGTCGGTCAGCCGCGCTTCGATGTTCATGTGAATGTCTTCGAGCGCGATCGACCACTCGACCTCGCCGCGTTCGATCTCGCCTTCGATGGCGTTGAGGCCCTCGATGATGCGATCACGCTCGTCGTCGGTCAGCACGCCGACCCGAGCCAGCATGGTGGCATGGGCGATCGAGCCGCGAATATCGTGATGATAGAGACGCTTGTCGAACGGGATCGAAGCGGTGAAGGCGGCGACGAATGCGTCAGTGGGTTCGCTGAAACGTCCGCCCCAGGATTGGTTGGTTGCCTGCGTCATCGAAAATCGAGCTCTGCGTGGTCTGCGAATGGAAAAAGTCTACGAAACGGCTCCATGAAGCGCTATCCCGAGTGTATCAGAGACGGTGTTGGCATAGGGCGATGTGAACAGGGAGTTGCGAAGAGGGGGAGGTAAGAGACGGTGGAAAGCGGACGATGAAAGAGGTACCGGGGAAGCTGGCCGATGCTCACGACCCTTATCGCTGCGCTCGATTTTTACTCACTCGGCGACTGCTTTATCATGTAAGCCAAGGTTCGCGGACGCGAACACCCACTTGGCGACGAATCGAAGGCACCCGCTGGCGGTGCCGCCGGTGACGACCATTCGACCCGGAGAACGGCGTGCTCGACGCTAATAGATTGAGAATCGCAACCCGCAAGAGCGCGTTGGCGCTGTGGCAGGCCGAACACGTCAAGACGCTGCTGGAACGGTTTCACCCGAACCTGAGCGTTGAACTGGTGCCACTGTCTACCCGTGGCGATCAGATCCTCGACACGCCGCTGGCCAAGATCGGCGGCAAGGCACTGTTCGTCAAGGAGCTCGAAGAGGCCATGCTCGACGGTCGAGCGGATCTGGCCGTGCACTCGATGAAAGACGTGCCGATGCAGTTTCCCGAAGGGCTGGGGTTGTCGGTGATCCTGGAAAGCGGCGCGCCTACGGATGCCTTCGTATCCAACGATTATGCGGGTGTCGATGCGCTGCCGGAGGGGGCGCGAGTCGGCACTTCCAGCCTTCGCCGCGGACTCCAGGTCAGCGCGCGTCGCCCCGACCTCGAGGTGCTGCCGCTGCGCGGCAACGTGCAAACGCGGCTGGGCAAGCTCGATGCGGGTGATTTCGAGGCGATCATCCTGGCCACCGCCGGTCTGCAGCGGCTCGCGCTCGACGAGCGGATCACCGCCGAGCTGACGCCGGAGGAGAGCCTGCCGGCCTGTGGTCAGGGCGCGCTGGGAATCGAGTGTCGTCATGACGATGCGGAGTTGATCACCCTGCTGGCGCCGCTGGATCACGCCGCCACGGCGACGCGAGTGCGTGCCGAACGGGCGCTCAACACCCGGCTCGACGGCGGGTGCCAGGTACCGATCGGCGGCTACGCCGTGCTCGAGAACGATGGCGATACTCTGTGGCTGCGCGGACTGGTGGGGCATCCCGACGGCTCGACCGTGTTGCGCGCCGAAAGCCGAGGCTCGGCCATGGAGCCCGAGTCGTTGGGGATTCGCGTGGCGGAGGACCTGCTGTCGCAGGGCGCCGGCGAGATCCTGGCCGAGGTTTATGGAAACGTTGGCAACGACTGATGCCGGGCCGCGTACTGCTGACACGCCCGGGCCCGAGGGGCGCCGTGCTGGCGCGAGCGCTGCGCGAGGCAGGCTACGACCCGGTCGCGCTCGATGTGCTGCGCTTCGAGACGTTGGCGCTGTCCGCCTCGGTGCGTGCCGCGCTGCTCGATCTCGACCAGTTCCAGGGCGTCATCGTGGTCAGTCCTCAGGCGGCGACGTGTCTTGCTGAAGCCATTGCGTCATACTGGCCGCAGTTGCCACAGGGCCTGCGTTTCTATGCCATCGGCGAGGCCACCGCGCAGACGCTGCATGCTGAACTGGGCGTGCCGGCAGTCATTCCGTCACGCGCCGGCGGCGAGGACAGCGAAGCGCTGCTGGCCGTGGCATCGCTCAGGGCCGTGGCCGGCAAGCGGCTGTTGCTGGCTCGCGGTGAAGAGGGTCGCGAGCTGCTGCGTGAGCGCCTGCGTGAGCGCGGCGCCGAGGTCGAAGCGCTGGCCCTCTACCGACGTCGATATCACCCGCCGTCCTCCCCGGCGAAGACGTGGCTGACGGAAGGGGATTTCGCCGCGCTGGTGGTGACCAGCGGGGAAATATTGCAACATTTGGTCACATGGTGTGGCCAGGTAGCGTTGAACCAACCGCTAATCGTTTCGAGCCAACGGTTGGCTACACTGGCGGGGACGCTGGGATTCGGCTCGCCGCATGTGGCGTCGGGTGCATCTCCGGCGGCACTGAGCGCCGAGATTCGCGCGGTGCTCGATTCACGGAGCGCCACCTTCGATCAGGGTGATCACGAAAAAGGCTAGCGATAGATGAGCAAGCAAAGCAAAGATCAGCAACCGCCGTCGGCAGCGTCTTCCGGCAGCAAGCAGGCGTCGGAAGATCAGACCGGGCCTGACGGACAGGATCCGAAAGCGACCTCATCCGTGACGCCGAGCGCGGGCGACAGCCAGCCGTCGTCGCCTGCCGGGTCGTCCGCGACAACCAACCCGACCCCGCCGGACCCTGCCAAGACCAACCCGATCAAACCGGATGTCGTTCAGCCGGCCGCCACCGATACCGCGACAGGCAAACCGCGCACTGGCCGGGACACCATCGACACGTCGGCGGCGTCTAGCAGTCCCAGCACGGCTGGCGACACGAGTTCCGTCGGCGGCTCCCGGCCAGCCGGAAGCGCCAAGGCGGATAGCCTCGAAACGAGCAGCGCCAGGTCCGATGGCAGCAACAACGCCGGCAATAACAGCGCCGGCAACAAGACAGAGAGCGTCAAGACGGAAAACCCCGGCAAGAGTGACAGGCCCGGCGCGGCAGCGACGAGTGGTGCCAAGGCGTCGGCTTCCAGCGCGGCTGGCAAGTCCGCTACCGGGAAATCCACGAAGAACGGCACCCGTGGCCAATCGAGCCGTCCGACCTCGGCGGGCGGAACGCAACCGCCGGCAGGCGGCGGCTCGGCCTCCGGCGGCGGAATGCGTGGCAACGGCGCCAAGCTGGGGTTGCTGGCCTTGATTCTGGTCATCGTGCTGGCGATCGTGGTGGCTGTCGTCGGCTATCGGGGATGGCAGAAAATTCAGCAGCAGCAGACCCAGTTGAACCAGGTCGGCGCCAACAGCACCACGCTCGATCAGCTCGAGTCGAAAGTCGGCGAGCTCGACCAGAATCGCCAGCAGAACCTGAAAATGATGCGTGGCGAGTTCGATCAATATCGCCAGAAGCTCGATGACACGCTGGACAAGGTGCTCAAGGAGCTGGCGCAACAGCAGCAGGCCGACCCGCGGGAATGGCTGCACGCCGAGGCGGAGTATCTGCTGCGCCTGGCCAACCAGCGCTTGCAGCTCGAGCGCGACGTCAAGGGTGCCAAGGCACTGCTGAATGCCGCCGACGAGCGCCTGCGCGAGGCCGACAACCCGGCGCTGGTGCCGATCCGGCGCGCCATCCAGTCCGAGCTCGCTTCGCTCGATTCGGTGCCGGACATCGATCGCACCGGGCTCTATCTGACACTGATGGCACAGCAGGAACAGCTCGCCCGGCTGCCGCTGAAGCAGGATATCGAAGAGATCGCCGCCGGCAAGGGCGACGCCAAGCCGACCGGCGGCTGGCGTCAGCAGTTGGCAACGCTCGGCAGCGAGCTCAAGGATCTGGTAACCGTGCGTCGTCACGATCAGCCGCTCGAAGCGCTGATCACGCCCCAGCAGGAGTCCTACCTGCGACAGAACGTGCGGTTGTTGCTCGAGCAGGCGCAGCTGGCACTGCTGAAGTCGGAGCCCAAGCTGTATCAGGCCAGTCTCGACAAGGCGCTGGAACTGGTCGAAGGCTACTACGCCACCGACAACGACGGGGTGACCAACTCCATCGACAAGCTCAAGAGTCTTCGCGACAACCAGGTTCGCCCGGAACTGCCGGACATCAGCGAATCGTCGCAGCTGCTCAAGCGTTTCATCGAACAGCGCTTCGGCAACGGCGGCTCTCAGGCTGGCGGTTCACAGAACGGCGGTTCACAGAACAGCGATTCGCAGAATGGAGGCGCACGTAACGGCGGCTCGCAGAATGGCGGCGGACAAAGCGGTAGCTCGACCGATGAATCGGCACAGGGAGAGGGCGCATGAGAAAGCTGATCCTGCTGATCGTCTTCGGTCTGGCGGTCGGCGCGCTGTTCGGGCAGCTGATGCAGTCGCTGCCCGGCTACTGGTTCATTCGTGTTGGCGACACTTCCATCCAGACCTCGTTCTGGTTCGGCTGCGTCCTGTTGCTGGCCGCTTTCCTGATACTCCATTTCCTGCTGCGCGCGTTGACGCGTCTGCGTCGGCCGGTGAGCCGGCTCAAGGTGTGGAACAGCCGCACCCGTCATCGCACGGCGATGAAACGCACCGTTCGCGGATTGGTGGCGCTGGCGGAAGGTCGCTGGAAGCGAGCCGAGAAGTCGCTCACCAAGGCCGCCGACGATTCCGGCACGCCGCTGGTCAACTATCTCTCCGCGGCGCTGGCGGCGCACTATCAGGGTCGTTACGAGCAGGCCGACGTGCTGCTCAAGCGGGCGCACCACAGCACCGAAGGCGCCGATACGGCGGTGGGGCTGGTGCAGGCCCAGCTGATGCTGGATCGCCAGCAGTTCGAGGAAGCCCTGGCGACGCTGACGAGGCTGGAACAGCAGCTTCCGGAGCACCCGCAGGTGCTCAAGCTGCTCAAACAGGCCTATCTCAGCGTCAATGACTGGGATGGCATGCGTCGCCTGCTGCCGCGTCTCGACAAGCACCGCCTGATCACCGAAGACGAGCGTCGCGAGCTCGACCAGCGGGTCTATCGCGAGCTGCTGGTACAGGCCGCGTTGCAGGAAGGCAATCTGCAGCGGGTGCGTTCGTTGTGGGCCGATATGCCGGACAGTCTGCGCAGCGATGTCGAGCTGGTCGGGCTCTACGCCGAAGCGCTGATTCAGGGCGGCGAAGAAGGCGACGCCGAGCGCCTGTTGCGCAACGCGCTCAAGGAGCATTGGGATACGCGGCTAGTGCTGCGCTACGGGCTGCTCAACGTCGACGCCGCACGCCAGCTGGTCTACGCCGAGAAATGGTTGCAGGAACGTCCCAACGATCCGGATCTGCTGCTGACGCTGGGCCGGCTGTCGCTGCGCAACGCCTACTGGGGCAAGGCGCAGGAGTACTTCGAGGCTAGCCAGCGTCAGCGCCCGAGCGGGGTCGTGTGTGCCGAGCTCGCCCGGCTCTATGCCAATCTCGGTGATCACAGCAAGAGCCAGCTCTACTACCGGCAGAGCGTGACGCTGCTCGACAAGTCGCTGCCGGCGCTGCCGCAGCCCAGCGACATGACGCGCTGATCCCGATCTCCGATCGATTGCTCTCCTGGGCGCCTGCGGGCGCCCTTTTTTGTGTGTAATGGACCGTTGCAGGCCGGCTCAAGGAGGACGTTTATGCATTACGGCATCGATGTCGGTGGCACCAAGACCGAAATCGCGATTTACGACCGAGACTGGCAGTGTCTGGATCGCTGGCGTGAGCCGACGCCGGCGCAGGATGGCGAGGCTTTTCTGACAATGCTGACCCGGCTGGTCCAGCAGGCGGATGATCGCTGTGGCGGCCAAGGTACGCTGGGGCTGGGCTTTCCGGGTGTGCTCGATGAGCAGGGCCATCTGGTCGCGGCGAATCTGCCGGGGCTGCGCGCCTGGACACTGGAAACGACGCTGGCAGCACGACTGGATCGCGCTTTCGTGATCGAAAATGACAGTCGCTGTTTCGTGGTCTCGGAAACCGGCCCCGGCGGTGCGGCGGAAGGTCAGCGGAATGTCTTCGGCGCGATTCTGGGGACCGGCGCCGGCGGTGGCGCGATCGTCGAGGGGCGGCTTCTCAAGGGCGGCGGGCGGTTTGCCGGAGAGTGGGGGCACCTGCCACTGCCGGCCGCGGCGGCCAAACGCTACGATCTGCCGTTGCTGTCCTGTGGCTGCGGCCTGGAAGCCTGCCTGGAGGCCTATATCGCCGGGCCAGGGTTAGTGAGATTGCATCGTCATTTCGGTGGCGCGTCGGCATCCGCCGAACAGTGGCACCAGGCCTGGGAGGCGGGCGAGAAATCGGCGCAGCGCGCCCGCGACTGTCATCTGGATCTGGTGGGCGGGGCGTTGGCCAGTGTGGTCAAGCTACTGTCGCCGCAGGTGATCGTCGTCGGCGGCGGCCTGTCGACGATGGATCGGTTCGTGGAGGCCCTGTCGGGCGCTATCGCCGAGCACCTGTTTGCGGGCGTCGAGATACCCGAGGTCGTACGCTCTCGTCTGGGCGATGCCAGCGGCGTTCGCGGCGCGGCCATGCTGGGTGCGGCCGCCTCGGCGGGGAATCCTGTTGTCGGCGGCCATGAAAAAGGCCGCCCGTAGGCGGCCTGTTTAGCTTGGATCTGATGATCGTGTTTTCGGCTTAACGCTCGTCGCCGTTATCGCCGTCGACGTCATCGTGATTCGGCTTGCGATGCGTTTCGTCTTGGGCACGGGATTCGGTCGTCGAACGGCTTTCGCCCTCGATCGCGTTCGGCGCGTCGGTTTGATGCGCCTTCGGCTGACCGGCGGGACTGCCGTCGATCGTGAAGTCCTCCTGCATGATGCGCAGATTGGCGGGCGCCGCCGAGCCGGTGCGATCCTGGCCGAAGTAGAGCGTGGTATGCGGGAACGGAATCTCGATACCGGCCTTGTCGAAGTAGAGCTTGACCAGCCGATTGAACGCTCGCCCGACGCCCCACTGATCGCCCGGGGTGGTCTTGATCACCACGCGAATGTTGACCGAGCTGTCGGCCAGCGCGACGACCCCGGCTACTGTCATCGGCGCCAGCAGTTTGTGCCCATGCTCTTCGCTAGCCTGGAGATCATCGAAAGCGGCCTGCAACTGTTCGATGGCGTAATCGATGTTCTCGCGATAGGCGATGCCGTATTCGCCCACGTGGTTGCCGAACTCACGCATGAAGTTGGAAACGGTATCAACCGACGAGAAGGGCACGATGTGGTAGGTGCCGGCAAGGTCGCGGATCGCCACCGAGCGAATGCTGACGCGTTCGGCGGTGCCGGTGATGCCGCCGGCCGTGACGACATCGCCGGTATTCATCGCATTTTCCAGCTGGATGAATACCCCCGTGATGACATCCTGCACCAGCTTCTGCGCACCGAAACCGATGGCCAGGCCCAGTACGCCGGCGCCGGCGATCAGCGGCCCGATATTGATGCCGATCTGAGACAGAATGATCATCACCGTCATGATGATCAGAGTGATCGCCAGCGCGTTGCGGAACAGGCTCATCAGCGTCTGCGCACGTGCGGTGGGCGCGCCGCCGCCGGTATCCGGATTGAGGAAATTCTCGATCAGGCTGGCCAGGCCGACCCATACGATCGCGGCCACTATCAGAATCAGCAGAACCTGGACCACCGTCGCGATGGTGTGTGAACCGGCATCGCTGACGTACCAGGCAGCAAGATCAAATACGCCCCAGGCATCCAGGGTGTACATCACCACGGCGATCAGGATGATCGCGCGGATGATCTTGAGCAGCGTCGGGATGTAGGAGTTGAGCCGCGACTCCAGCATCGGCAGACGCTGACGAAGCTCGTCGGAAAGGTTGATGCGACGCCCGATCAGCTGAGTCAGGATGCCGGAAACGAGCATGCCGATTCCGATGTAGATAATGGTCTTGAGCGTTGCCAGCAGCACGAATGGCAGTGCCGTCTCGGGATGCAGCAACGTGACGGCAAACACCATGACGGCGTAGAGCAGGGCAATGACATGCCAGATGCGCGCCAGCAGACGAAGCGCCACGCGAGACGCCGACATCTGAGCTGCCTCGGCCTTGGTCATGATCATGTCACGCACGCCGGCGCGATTTTTCAGGATGACGATGACCGACCAGACCAGCGCAATGAGCATGATCAGCACACCAACGGCCTTGCCGAAGGCCGGCGACAGCGTGGTATTGAGGATCGGAACCACCACCAGCATGCCGTAGCCGACGAAGCCCGCCAATGTTGCGAGGAATCGGTTGCAGTAGCGTGCCTGAGCGGCCTCGATTGATACCAGACGTAGCCCTTCGTGACGCGAGGAGAAGAGGACGCGCAGTGCGCATTTGAAGAGCTCGATCAGCAGGAACGCGTTGAGGAACAACGACAGACGAGTATCGAGATTGCCACTTTCGCCGACCAGGAACGTCGCGACCAGATTGCCGGCCACGTAGGCCAGCACGACGACGATGATGTCGACGATGGCCGCCACCAGCACTGACAGGATCACTCGCAGCAAGCGGCTGCGTCCTTCGCCCTGCAGCGCCCACTGGCTGAATTTGGAGAATAACGGGCTGGCGATCCGGCGCAGGATCAAGAACGCAGCGACCGTGGCGATGATCACTAGCGCGAGATCGATCGCGGCGCTGACGAAGTCGCTCATGCTGAACGAAGGCCCGCTGCTGGCCGCGGCATCGCCGCTGCCGAAGAAGCCACCGACCATGGCGACGATGCTGGTGAACTGTCCACCGATATCGCCCGCGATGTGACTGGTGGCCTGCGCCATCCGACGAGGAAACGAGACCGGTGTTTCGGCGCTTCCTTCGCTGTCGCCAGAGGCGGTCGATTCCGCGGCAGGGCTGCCCTCGGTGTTAGCGGCGCCCGACTCCTGATCACGGCTTTCAGCGTCGCTACTGCCTTGAGTCTCGCCAGCCGACTCCTGTTGCGAGGCCAGCTGTCTCAGCCGGTCGATCAGGGCCTGACGCGATTCGGAATTTTCCAGCAGGTCCGCCATGGTGGAATAGGCGGGGCCATCCTTGGCACTTTGCCCTTCGGAGCCGCTGTCCTGAGCGAACACCGGGGCAGCAAATACCAGTAATAACAGCAGTAGCCAGCGACAGAGCCAGCGATCGGGGCGAAGGACTATCAAGCTCCAACCTCCTTGTTTTATGAGCGGATCGATTTGACGGCATGTTGCCAGCCTAACCATCGTTAGGGTAACACTTTCTGGCAGGGGAGAAATTCCGAACCTGAGACGAATGGCGATCCTGTCAGACTAGCCGGCCTGGTCGGGATTTCCACATACGAGACCGTCGCGCTGTTCGCCCGGAAACGGGACTATCGGTTGGAAAATCAAGGCTGGATGAAGAGCTCCGGCGCCCATCGAAAGGTGACGGTCACGATGGCCATCTGATGACCGCAAGCGATACCGGGACCGTGCCGATGAATCCGCGGCGGATGACGTTGCTCGCCCCACGACGCTGATAAAGTTCATGCTCGACGGGCGATGTCTAGCCATCTGGCGGCTGGGATATAGTGGCTGTTAATCGAGAGGGCGATTGATCGAGAGGCGATTGATCGAGAGGCCGGCGCGATGCGATCCGGTTCGGTCGGCTGACAGCGGCCTCGCCGCCGTCAACGCCCTCTCCCTGTCTATCGCCGCCAACCAATCAGGGGCTGCCATGAGTTCATCTTCTTTTGCCGAGCGCATCGAGCAGACCCCCGAACGGGTCGTCGAGGCCGAAGATCGAATGGCGCAGCAGGATTTTGCCGGTGCCATCGCCTTGCTGGAGCCGGCCTTTCAGGCGGGTGTCGACAGTCCTGAACTCGTCGCGGCGTTGCTGAAGGCCTACGAAGGCGCCGGTGATAGCGCCAAGCGGGAAATGATGATGGCCGTCGCGTTGGAGAAAACTCCCGAGTCGCCGCTCAAGCTTCGGATCGCGTATGCCGAAGCGGCGATGACGAGAAAGGACTGGCCGGCGGCCATCGAAAGGTGGCAGTCGATCATTGATCGTGACGAGGCATTCCCTCCGCAGATCTACCTGCGCCAGGCGCGCGCCCTGCTGGCGGCCGAACAGTTCGCTGAGGCGCTTCGTGTGGTGAATCTGGCACTCGAGAAGCAGCCTGGGAACACGACCCTCGCCGATCTCAAGAACGTCATTGCCAGCCACAAAGCGAAGAAGTTTCAACTGGCGGCGCACAAACTGGCGGCGCCGATCGCGATACGCTGGGAGGTCGACGAGGGCCAGAAACAGATTACGAACCTCGAGTCATTCCGCCACTATCGAATCCGCGGTTGGGTCGACGCTCGCCAGGATCAGCGGCCGGAACTGATCGCCTCGACTCATGCAGGGACCGACACCCTCGGGCTTACCGCAGTCGAACCGAGCGCGCCCTATCAGGAAGCGGGCTGGATGTTCGAGCACACTTTCGATCTCTCTCGCGGTCTGACGCTCGGCGTCAGGCTCGAGGGCGGCAAGGCCTATGAATGCCTGCGCTTTTCTCTGGCCCCGGTCATGGAAGTCATCGAGGGCCGTGAAGGGTGGCTTTTTCTGGCCAACGACACCAACGCGAGTATCGATCAGTTCACCGGCAAGCGGCTACTGACGGACGACGAGACTCATCAGTGGCACCGTTTCAGTGCAGAGCTCGCGCCACTGCAACAACAACGCTCTCTGTTGTTCCTGATCGCCAATTCCAAGGAAAAGGTCCGGCCGGAATATTATCCGTTCGAGAAGGCCGATATCACGACCACCGAGCAGGTGTCGGCCATTCTGCAACAGGCGGAAGTCGATTACGCCAACCCCGTCGCGGCGATGCAGGCCGTATCGGACAGTTACTATCAAACGGATACCCATTGGAGCGGGCGTGGCGCCTATCTCGCGTTCGTGGCCTGCATGCGATACTTCGGCCTGGATGACGATTTCGACTCGCTCTACGATTTCGAGCAGCGCGAGCTGGTCGGCGATCTCGGGTCCAAGATCGATCCTCCCGCCAAGTCGCTATCGACCGCCGCCGTCTTTCAGGAGAAAAGCGGGGTCGCCTGCCGTTTTTCCAACCACCTGCCTGGCACCGGTAACATCACGATCTTCGAGAACTCCCGGCCGCGGTATCCCCGCACGCTGCTGATCTTCGGCGGCTCTTCCTCGAATGCCGGCGGGTTCGCGCTGCTGTTCGCGCACATATTCCAGCGAGTCGTCGTGATCAATCTGCCGGGCAGTTATGTGCAGGAGGTCGTCGATCACGAGGCCGCAGATTACGTGATTCTGCAGACCAACGAGCGCTACCTGGCAACGCCGGGCCGGATTCTCCAGACCCTGGATGATGCCAATCTCGACGGTGCCCTGCGGGGCATATCGGCGTCCGAGAGAATCAAGCTGCTGGAGCGGATGAATCGTTACGCGCCCTGCGAGCCGTACCACGGCTTCATGACGGCACTGCTTACGCCGAGTGAAGCTGTATCGACCTGATGATATCGCTGCACGCATAGCCGTTAGTGGAGGAGAGATGATGCTGAAAGTCACGCTGGATCTACGTTGCAACGTCTGCGGTGGCGGGCGATTCCTGCTGCCGACACTGAGCGAGGCATCTGAAGACATTCGCTGCGCCGATTGCTCCGCCTTCAAGTGCAAAGGCAGCGACCTGGAGCGGGTCATGTCCGCCCAGCATCAAAAATCTGCCATGGCTGCGGTGGCCTGAGACAGCGATTAGAGGCCATCGCGCGAAGGTCATGCTTGGCCTGAGTCGCCCGCGGTACAGACACAAAAAAAGCACCCGATTGGGTGCTTTTTCATGTTTGGTGGAGGCGGGGGGAATTGAACCCCCGTCCGCCGGCACTCGCCCATCAGCTCTACATGCTTAGTTCCGTCTTTTGATTTAACGCAGTGCACTCCGGCGGGCAGGATTGCACCTTGCGATCTCTCTAAGGTTTAACGAATGTCAGGAGAGCGCTGACATCCGCGGTCCCATCAGCTTTAGCTCATATCCTCGCGGCGATGAATGGGCACATCGCTTTGAGGCCAGACTAACAACTAGCAGTTTTTACGCTGCCAGTGCGCCTTGAGCATAGTTTTCGTCGTTTGCGACTATTCATTTGCAACGTTGGATTTACGAGATACGTTACGCTCTCGGCATGCACCTCAGGGATTGTCACCGGCGTCGAAGCCATGTCGCCCCCGTATTACGCGATCATTCTAACAGATGGCGGCGAGTCCACGCCATATCAAGTGCCGTTTCAAGCTTCTAGCGCTTGGAAACCCGTCGGAGATCACGCATGGTCTCTGACGATACGGGCTTTCTCGCGATTCCAGTCGCGTTCCTTCTCGGTGGCGCGCTTGTCGTGCAGCTGCTTGCCGCGCACCAGGGCCAGTTCGCACTTGACCAGATTCTGCTTCCAGTAGAGCTTGAGAGGCACACAGGTGTGCCCTTTCTCCTGCGTTCGGGAGAATATCCTGGCGATCTCCTTGCGATGCATCAGCAGTTTCCGCGTCCGGGTCGGGTCCGCCACCACATGCGTGCTCGTCGTGTTGAGCGGCATGATGTGGCTTCCCAGCAGCCACGCCTCGCCATTCTTGACCAGAATGTAGGTGTCGGTCAGCTGGGCCTTGCCCGCGCGCAGGCTCTTGACCTCCCAACCCGCCAACGCCAGACCGGCCTCGAAAGTCTCGTCGATGTGGTATTCGAAACGAGCCTTCTTGTTCTGGGCGATCGTGTTGCTGCTTGGCGCATTTGCTTTTTTCTTACCCATGACACCTCTTTACAGCGATATTCGGTTGCCCGCGGGCGACGCGCTCAGGCAGTTACTGTTTTCTTCTGCGCGCGAGGGATGCCCGACGAAGGTTCGTGTGGAGCCAACTCATGTGAAGTCTAGTTGTGAGGGCAGTCGTGATACCATTCAAGCCATCGAAAACGGTGCCCCATGATACGCATGTCGGGGCGATAAATCAGTGGAGACCCCTATGCCAAGCGTGAATCGGTCTGCATTCGTTCGGCATACACCGGAACAGATGTTTGAACTGGTCAATGATTTCGAGCGCTACCCCGAGTTTCTGCCCGGCTGTCGGCGCGCCAGCGTCCTCGAGCGTGGTGACAGCTTCCTGATTGGGCGCATGACGCTGGCCAAAGGCGGCGTCGAGCAGAGCGTCACCACACGCAACGATCTCGAGCGACCCGAGCGAATCGATCTCTCGCTCGTCGATGGCCCGTTCAAGCGGCTCGACGGTCGCTGGCACTTTCGTGCGATGGGGGAGGATGCCTGCAAGATCGAACTCGAGATGAACTTCGAATTCAGCAATCGGCTACTGGGCATGGCGTTTGGCAGGCTGTTCCAGCAGGTGGCGGGCCAACTGGTCGATGCGTTCACGCGTCGGGCCGATCAGGTCTACGGGCGTTAGAGGGGACATCTATATGCCCGACCTTGTGGCCGATGTCGAAATTGCGTTCGCGACGCCGGCGCATCAGGTCATCGTTCGCGTCTCGCTCGAACCCGGGATGAATGCTCGCCAGGCCGTCATGCTGGCGGATCTGCCAGGGCGGTATCCGGCATGGGCGAATCTCGACTTCGCTCAGGCGCCATTAGGCGTTTTCGGTGAACGCCTGCGCGAGCCGGAGATGTATCTGCCCGCAGAGGGAGAGCGCATCGAGGTCTACCGGCCGCTGGAGATCGACCCCAAGCAGGCCCGACGTGAACGGGCGGCCAACGCCTCATCGCGTTGACCGCCCGGATCATGACGGTGTTCCCGCCATGAATGCCCATTCACGACACCAGGCGCCATCCGGCGAGATTAGATGGCGCTAGGCCCGATCCGAGGCGTCGGCGCGCTCTCGCCGGCACCTTCTACCGCGGGTCCGGGACCGCTGTCCTGGTTCAGCTCGACGTCAGAGTCCATGTCGCCGGATTTGGCGATATCGGTCAGTTGGTCGTTCTGGAAGGTCAGCGTCATGCGTTTCTCGACCGTATCGCCGTAAGCTTCGTCGAGATAGAAGACGTAGTCCCACTGGTCGGACGAGAACGGCGCTTCCATCAGCGGGGTCCCCATGATGTAGGCGACCTGTTCGCGGCTCATGCCGGGATGAAGCTGAGAGACCATGTCCTGGGTGATGAGATTGCCTTGGGGGATATCCCTTTTATAGACGCCGAAGTAGCTGCAGCCGGTGATGAGGGAGGCTGCGAGGAGGAGTACGGTGGTTCTGATCAGATTTTGCATTTGGGCCCGTCTTTCACTATCGTTGCGTGGATTGATCATACCCGACACAAGACGCTACTGCGAAGAGCGACCATGGCCGACGAAAACCAAGAATTGCGTAAAGCAGGCCTGAAGGTCACGCTACCGCGCGTCAAGATTCTGCAGATCCTCGAAGCGACTCGGATGGAAGAAGAGCTCCACATGAGTGCCGAGGACGTCTACAAGGCGCTGCTGGAGTCGGGAGAAGATGTCGGGTTGGCGACCGTCTACCGCGTTTTGACCCAGTTCGAGGCCGCTGGTTTAGTCGTTCGACACAATTTCGACGGTGGTCATGCGGTCTTCGAGATGTCCCAGGAAGAGCACCATGATCACATGGTGGATCTGGAATCCGGCGAGATCGTCGAGTTCTACGATGAAGAGATCGAGCGTCGCCAGCGCGAAATCGTCGAAGAGCACGGATACGAACTGGTCGAGCACGCCTTGGTGCTTTACGTGCGGCCTCGCGGCTCCAAGGCCACCCGTCAGGATGGCGTCAAGAAGTAATCGCTTTCGTCAGAATCACGAAAACGCCGACCTCAGGGTCGGCGTTTTGCGTTTGGGATGTCGTGAGGTTTCGAAAGCGGCCCAATAATTCGAGAACGACCCAGGAACACCGCCGGGTTGTATGACCGAGCGTCGAAACCGAGATGCGAAAGCAGTGGCTAGTGAGCCGAGCTCTGGCTGGCCGCGAGCATCTCGCGGGCGTGAGCCAGGGTCTGGTTGGAGAGTTTGACACCGCCCAGCATTCGAGCCAGCTCCCGCACTCGTCCGGCGTCGTCCAGTTGTGACATCTGGGTATGGGTGGCGTCGTCGCTGGAGCGCTTTTCGATATGCAGATGTTGATGCGCTTGGGCGGCGACCTGCGGCAGGTGAGTGACGGTCATGACCTGGGCGTCGCTCCCCAGCCGGCGCAGCAGTTGGCCGACGATTTCGGCGGTGGCGCCGGAAATGCCCACATCGACCTCATCGAAGACGAGTGTTGCCAGCGTGCTGTGGCTTGCGGCCACCACCTGGATCGCCAGACTGACGCGTGACAGTTCGCCGCCGGAGGCCACCTTGGTCAGCGGCTTCGGCGGCTGGCCCGGGTTGGCGCTGATCTGCAGGCTGACCCGATCCATGCCGTGAGGCTGCGGCGTTTCCAGCGGCGTGACGTCGACCGCGAAACGCGCCTTGTCCATGCCCAGAAAGGCCAGCTGTTCCTGAACCTGCTGAGCGAAGACGGTGGCCGTGCGTTGACGCGTGTCGCTGATACGCTTGGCGGCGTCGCGATATTGCTGGCGCAGTTCGTCCAGGCGCGCGCGCATCGACTCCAGGTCGTCATCGCCGCTGTCGAGCATGGCCAGTTCGTCGGTCAGTTGACGGTGGAGACCGGCCAGTTCTTCCGGCATGACGTGATGCTTACGTGCGACGCGATGAATTTCGCTGAGTCGTTCATCGACCCAGGCGAGGCGCTGCGGGTCGAGCTCGGTGGACTCCACATAGTGATGAAGCTCCCGAGCGGCTTCCTCGAGCTGAATCTGCGCCTCGTTCAGCATGCCCAGCGCTTCCGCCAGGCTGCCGCGGTCGCTACCGGGAACACGACCAAGCCGGGTGGTCGCCTGCAATAACAGCGTCAGCGCACCGTTCTCGTCATGATCGCAGCTGTCGGCGGCGAACTGCGCTTCCTGCAGGCTTTCCTCGACATGGGCCAGCGTCTCCTGTTCCTGTTCGAGGCTTTCCAGCTCGTCCGGCTGCAGATCGAGCTGATCCAGCTCCTCCACCTGATAGCGCAGCAGCTGACGCTTGGCCTGGCGCTCTTCATCGTTTTCGCTGCGCTCGCGGTACTGTCGGCGCAGCGTGTGCCACTGGCGATGCAGATCGCCCAGCTCGGCCACCGCCTGATGATGGCCGGCGGCATCATCGAGCAGACGGCGGTGGGTTTCCTCGTTGAGCAGAGCCTGGTGGGCGTGCTGGCTATGCACATCGATCAGGCATTCGCCGAGCTCGCGCAGGTCCGCAATGGTGCAGGGCTGGCCGTTGATCCACGCCTTGGAGCGCCCGCTGGCGGTAACGACGCGACGAAGCAGGCAGTCGTCCGTGGGGAGCTCGCGGGCGCTCAGCCAGCTCTTGGCTTCTTCCCGCTCGGCGATGTCGAAACGTGCGCTCAGGTCGGCGCGTTCGGCGCCGTGGCGCACGCCGCCGGCGTCGGCGCGCTCGCCCAGACAGAGCCCCAGCGCACCCAGCAGGATCGACTTGCCGGCACCGGTCTCGCCGGTGATGGCCGTCATGCCGGCGTGAAACTCCAGATCCAGCGTGTCGACGATAGCGAAGTCACGAATGGCGAGTTGGATCAGCATGCTGCCTCCCGGTGTCGATGGCGGCCAGTCGAAATCTGGTGAACGAGCGAGGTCTGTTGACTGACGGTCGAGTGTTGTCGATCTGTTCGTTTATACAGTAGTCAAAATTCGCCTTCAATGAATGTCTTGACGGTCGAGAGGTATCGGCGCTTGAGATCTGAATCGATAGCCCCATATAGGCAGACAGCTCCGACGCTTGTCGAAATCACGTTTTTCGAATAACTGTCACAACACCTTGCCAGGAGAGATTCATGGCTAGAGATCCGCAGAACCCCGTAGACGAAGAACTCGAGCGCGCCGAGCGCGACGCTGAACCCCAGCATCAGTCCACCAACGACGCATTGGATGGTGATCTGGAGCAGTTCGCGGAATCGATAGAACACGAGGCGGGCGACACGGAAGGCGAGGCCAATCCCGAAGCCGAGGTTCTGGCTGCCCGGGTCGAGGAGCTCGAGCAGGAGCTGGCGGAGGCCAAGGACCAGTCGATGCGGGCCGCCGCCGATGCGCAGAACGCACGCCGCCGCGCCGAACAGGACGCCGACAAGGCCAAGAAGTTCGCCCTCGAAAAGTTCGTCAAGGAGTTGCTGCCGGTCGTCGACAGCCTGGAAAAGGGCCTGGAGAGCATGCAGGAAGTCGACAGCACGCACCGCGAAGGCATGTCGATGACCCTCAAGATGCAGCTCGATGTGCTGAGCAAGTTCGGTGTCGAGCAGCTCGACCCCCAGGGTGAGCCTTTCGACCCGCAGTTTCATGAAGCGATGACCATGGTGCCCAACCCCGAGTTGGAGCCCAACACCGTGATGGACGTGATGCAGAAGGGCTACACCCTCAACGGCCGTCTGGTGCGCCCGGCCATGGTGGTGGTCAGCAAGGCGGCGAGCTAGTCGTCGTGGGGGCCGAGCTCTCCCGGCGATGCGTTTGAATCGTCGACGGGACTTGAAAGGCGCCGACCAGCCCCCACATAGCAGTCAAACGCGCAGCAAGCGCCGTCATCAAAACGAATTGAGTCGTCAACGAATAGTTAGAGGTGAGGAATTATGGGACGCATCATTGGCATTGACCTGGGTACGACCAACTCCTGTGTTGCCGTACTGGATGGTGACAAGACCCGAGTGATCGAAAACGCCGAAGGCGGCCGCACGACGCCTTCCATCATCGCTTACACCGACGACGGCGAAACGCTGGTCGGTCAGGCGGCCAAGCGTCAGGCGGTCACCAACCCGCACAACACGCTTTACGCCATCAAGCGTCTGGTTGGTCGCAAGTTCAAGGACGACGTCGTTCAGAAAGACATCAAGATGGTGCCTTACGAGATCGTCGAAGCCGACAACGGCGACGCCTGGGTCAAGGTCAACGATAACAAGCTGGCACCGCCCCAGGTCAGCGCCGAGGTGCTGAAGAAGATGAAGAAGACCGCCGAAGACTATCTCGGCGAAGAAGTGACCGAAGCGGTCATCACCGTGCCGGCCTACTTCAACGATTCTCAGCGTCAGGCCACCAAGGACGCGGGCCGCATCGCCGGTCTCGAGGTCAAGCGTATCATCAACGAGCCGACCGCAGCCGCACTGGCCTACGGCATGGATCGTTCCACCGGTGATCGCACCATCGCGGTCTACGACCTGGGTGGCGGTACGTTCGATATCTCGATCATCGAAGTCGCCGATGTCGACGGTGAAAAGCAGTTCGAAGTGCTCGCCACCAATGGCGATACGTTCCTGGGCGGCGAAGATTTCGATCTCAAGCTGATCGACTATCTCGTTCAGCAGTTCAAGAGCGATTCCGGCATCGATCTGTCCGGCGACAGCCTGGCCATGCAGCGTCTGAAGGAAGCGGCCGAGAAAGCCAAGATCGAGCTCTCCTCCGCGCAGCAGACCGAAGTCAATCTGCCGTACATCACGGCGGACAACACCGGTCCCAAGCACCTGGCGATCAAGGTCACTCGTGCCAAGCTCGAATCGCTGGTCGAAGACCTGGTGGCTCGCTCGCTCGGTCCGTGCAAGACCGCGATGCAGGACGCCGGTCTCTCCAACAGCGAGATTCAGGACGTCATCCTGGTCGGCGGCCAGACGCGCATGCCGATGGTTCAGAGCAAGGTTGCCGAGTTCTTCGGCAAGGAAGCGCGCAAGGACGTCAACCCGGACGAAGCCGTGGCCATGGGCGCCGCGATTCAGGGTGGCGTGCTCGGCGGTGACGTCAAGGACGTGCTGCTGCTCGACGTCACACCGCTGACGCTGGGTATCGAGACGCTGGGTGGTGTGATGACCCCGCTGATCGAGAAGAACACCACGATCCCGACCAAGAAGACCCAGACCTTCTCGACCGCCGACGACAACCAGACCGCCGTGACCATTCACGCGCTGCAGGGTGAGCGTAAGCAGGCTGGTCAGAACAAGTCGCTGGGTCGTTTCGATCTGGCCGACATTCCGCCGGCGCCGCGTGGCGTGCCGCAGATCGAAGTGGCTTTCGATCTGGATGCCAACGGCATCCTCCACATCACGGCCAAGGACAAGGCGACCGGCAAGGAACAGTCGATCGTGATCAAGTCCTCCAGCGGTCTCTCCGACGACGAGATCGACCAGATGGTCAAGGATGCCGAAGCCCATGAGGCCGAGGACAAGAAGTTCGAGGAACTGGTCCAGCTGCGTAACCAGGCCGACGGGATGATCCACGCGTCGCGCAAGACGCTCGAAGAAGCCGGTGACAAGGTCGATGCCGACGAGAAAGCCAAGATCGAGACCGCGATCAGCGAGCTCGAGGAAGCCCTCAAGGGCGACGACAAGGATGCCATCCAGGCCAAGCTGGATGCGCTGACCGAAGCTTCCGGCAACCTGGCGCAGAAGATGTATGCCGAGCAGGGCGAAGGCGCCGACGCAGAAGGCCAGCCGGCCGACGACGCCCAGGCCAGCGGCAAGAAAGAGGATGACGTGGTTGACGCCGAGTTCGAAGAAGTCAACGACGATCAGAAAAAGCAATAAACACGACGTCTGACGCCGTGTGATCGGCAGGAGCGCGGGAGCCAACATGACTCCCGCGCTGCTGTTTGCACGGCGCCGACACGGAGGCGGACTCAGTAATGTCCCAACGTGACTATTACGAAGTATTGGGCGTCGATAGAGACGCCGACGGCAAGGACATCAAGAAAGCCTACCGTCGGCTGGCGCAGAAATACCATCCGGACCGCAATCCGGAAGATCAGCAGGCGGCGGAGAAGTTTCGCGAGGTCTCCGACGCCTACGAAGTGCTTTCCGACGACCAGAAACGTGCGGCCTACGATCAGTTCGGCCATGCCGGCGTCGATGGTCAGGGCGGCGGCTTCGGTGGCGGTGGTTTCGGCGGTGCCGGAGCGGGCGGCTTCAGCGATATCTTCGGCGACGTGTTCGGCGATATCTTCGGGGGCGGCGGCGGTCGGCGTAATCCGAACGCACCGCAGCGTGGCAGCGATCTGCGCTACAACCTCGAGCTCGATCTCGAGAATGCCGTATTCGGTACCACCGTCGATATCCGCGTGCCGCGTCACGTCGAGTGCGAGCACTGCGACGCCACCGGCGCCGAGCCGGGCTCCAGCAAGGAAACCTGCCCGACCTGTCACGGCCAGGGCCAGGTACGGATGCAGCAGGGCTTCTTCGCCGTGCAGCAGACCTGCCCGACCTGTCACGGCAGCGGCCAGAGCATCAAGGTGCCGTGTCGCAAGTGTCATGGCGAAGGCCGCGTTCGCGAGACGCGCACGCTGTCGGTGAAGATCCCGGCGGGTGTCGATACCGGCGACCGCATTCGGCTCAATGCCGAGGGCGAATCCGGGCTCAACGGTGGCCCCGCGGGCGATCTTTACGTCCAGGTCGAGATCAAGGCGCATCCGATCTTCGAACGCGACGGCCGGCACCTGCACTGCGAAGTGCCGATCAACTTCGTCGATGCCGCGTTGGGTGGCGAGCTGGAAGTGCCGACGCTGGAAGGTCGGGTCAAGCTCAAGATCCCGCCCGAGACGCAGACCGGGAAACTGTTCCGGCTACGTGGCAAGGGCGTCAAGCCGGTCCGCGGCGGCCCGGCGGGGGACCTGCTCTGCAAGGTGGTGACCGAGACGCCGGTCAACCTCAATGAAGAGCAGAAGGACCTGCTGCGCAAGTTCCAGGACAGTCTGGGCAGTGCCAGCCGCCATTCGCCGCGAAAAGAGGGCTGGTTCGACGGTGTGAAGCGCTTCTTCGAGGACATGAAGCCGTAAGGTTTTATCGTCGCCGAGCGAAAGAGGCCTCATCCGAAAGATCGGATGAGGCCTTTTTTTGTAGGCGAGTGTCTATCAACGAAGATGTCTTGACGGATCACGTCGATCAGTTGACGGCCCCGCATTCGGCTATCCTGCGTCGGAGGTCTCCTCCCAGTCCTTGACGGTCGACGACATGGTCTTCAGCCGAGCGATCGCGAGGCGCGACACCGGGCTCAGTTCGCTGCCATCCGTATCGGCGTAGTCGATGATCTGGCGCTTCATGCTGCGCGCCCAGAATTTCTTGAGATGCGTGGCGACCAGTTCCGCCGCCTGGGCGTCGTTACCATGGTGCAGATTGTTGGCGCCGATCTGATTGACCATCTTGATCAGCGGGGCCGTGGGTCCGCCATGGCCCAGCTCGTCTCTTTCCGAATCACCTCTGTTCGAATCATCTCTGCTCGAATCGCTCATCTCATGCTCTCCCAGGCGCCGAAAGAGTGGCCGGCGGCACTCATTTGAGCGCCGCCTCGGCGGATTCCAGATAACGCTGCTGACGTTCGTCGAAGCGTTGGAAATGCTGCTGCCATGATGACGGTTGAGAGACCTTTTCCACCTGAACCGCTGTCACCTTGTATTCAGGACAGTTGGTGGCCCAGTCGGAGTTGTCGGTGGTGATCACGTTGGCCCCGCTGCCCGGATGGTGGAACGTGGTGTAGACGACGCCCGGCGCCATGCGATCGCTGACGAGACAGCGCAGCACCGTGCGCCCGACCCGGCTGCTGATGCCCAGCCAGTCGCCGTCGCGCAGGCCGCGGAGCTCGGCATCCGAAGGGTGAATTTCCAGCACGTCCTCGGCGTGCCAGGCCACGTTGTCGGTGCGTCGGGTCTGGGCGCCGACGTTGTACTGGCTGAGAATGCGCCCGGTCGTCAGCAGCAGCGGATAGCGGCGGCTGGCGCGCTCCTCGGTGGCCACGTATTCGGTGATGGCGAAGTTGCCCTTGCCGATGGGGAAGTCGAGTGCGTGCATGGTCGGGGTGCCGTCGGGGAAGGCATCGTTGCATGGCCACTGGATGCTGCCTCGCGCTTCGAGCCGAGCATAGCTGACGCCGGTGAAGGTGGGTGTCAGTTGGGCGATCTCGTCCATGATCTCGGAGGGATGGGTGTAGTGCATCGCATAGCCCATCGCGTTGGCCAGATCCTGGGTGACTTCCCAGTCCTCCTTGCCGGCGACCGGTGGCATCACCTTGCGGACGCGGTTGATGCGCCGCTCGGCATTGGTAAAGGTGCCGTTCTTCTCGAGGAAGGTGGAACCGGGGAGCAGCACGTGGGCGTACTTGGCGGTCTCGTTGAGGAAGATGTCCTGCACGATCAGACAGTCCAGCGCGGTCAGGGCTGCTTCGACATGCTGAGTGTTGGGATCGGACTGGGCGATATCCTCCCCCTGGACGTAGAGCCCCTTGAAGGTGCCGGCGATGGCCGCGTCGAACATGTTGGGAATGCGCAGCCCCGGCTCGTCGTCGATCGTGGTGTGCCAGACGGCCTCGAACTTCTCGCGCACGGCGGGATCGGCGACGTGCTGGTAGCCCGGCAGCTCGTGGGGGAACGAGCCCATGTCACAGGAGCCCTGGACGTTGTTCTGTCCGCGCAGCGGATTGACCCCGACGCCTTCGCGGCCGATGTTGCCGGTTGCCATCGCCAGATTGGCGATGCCCATGACCATGGTCGAGCCCTGACTGTGTTCGGTGACCCCCAGGCCGTAGTAGATCGCGCCGTTGGCGGCGCTGGCATAGACGCGAGCAGCCTCGCGGACCTGCACGGCCGGCACGCCGGTGACCGACTCCAGAGCTTCCGGTGAGTGTTGCGCTTCCTGAATGAACTCGCGCCAGCGTCGGTAGGCGTCGCCGTCGCAGCGTTTCGCGATGAAATCGGCGTCTTCCAGCCCCTCGGTCACCACCACGTGGGCCAGCGAATTCACCAGCGCCACGTTGGTGCCGGGCTTGAGCGGCAGATGCAGGCTCCTGCCGCCGTGGGGCGTCTTGAGCAGGTCGATCCGGCGCGGATCGGCGACGATCAGCGTGGCGCCCTGGCGCAGGCGGCGCTTCATCTGGGAGGCGAACACCGGGTGGGCATCGGTGGGGTTGGCGCCGATCACCAGAATCGTGTCGGCCTTCATCACCGAATCGAAGGTCTGGGTCCCGGCCGATTCGCCCAACGTGGTCTTGAGGCCGTAGCCGGTGGGCGAGTGGCAGACCCGGGCGCAGGTGTCGGTATTGTTGTTGCCGAAAGCGGCGCGGATCAGCTTCTGGACCAGATAGGTCTCTTCGTTGGTACAGCGCGACGAGGTGATGCCGCCGATGCTTTCGCGGCCATAGGTCGACTGCGTCTCCCGGAGGCGTCGCGCGGCGAAGGCGATCGCCTCCTCCCAGGCGACGGGGCGCCACGGTTGGTCGATGCTGTCGCGGATCATTGGCTCGCGGATGCGGTCCTTGTGAGTGGCGTAGCCGAAGGCGAATCGCCCCTTGACGCAGGAGTGGCCGTGATTCGCGTCGCCACCCTTGTAGGGCACCATGCGTACCAGCTTGTCGCCCTTCATCTGCGCCTCGAACGAGCAGCCCACCCCGCAGTAGGCGCAGGTGGTCACCACGCTATGCTCTGGCACGCCGTGGTCGATGACGCTCTTCTCCATCAACGTCGACGTCGGGCAGGCCTGCACGCAGGCGCCGCAGGAGACGCACTCCGAATCCATGAACGGCTCGTTCTGGCTGGCGGCGACCTTGGAATCGAAGCCGCGGCCTTCGATGGTCAGGGCGAAGGTGCCCTGGACCTCGTCGCAGGCCCGCACGCAGCGCGAGCAGACGATGCACTTGCTGGGATCGAAGCTGAAATAGGGGTTGGAGTCGTCGATCTCGGCATCCAGATGGTTGGCACCGTCGAAGCCGTAGCGCACCTCGCGCAGACCCACGGCGCCGGCCATGTCCTGCAGTTCGCAGTCGCCGTTGGCAGGGCAGGTCAGGCAGTCCAGCGGGTGGTCGGAGATGTAGAGCTCCATGACATTGCGCCGCAGCCTAGCGAGCTTGCCGTTCTGGGTCGTGACCGCCATGCCTTCGGTAACCGGCGTGGTGCACGATGCCGGATAGCCTCGCCGGCCCTCGATCTCCACCGCACAGAGACGACACGAGCCGAAGGCCTCGAGGTTGTCGGAGGCGCACAGCTTGGGGATGGTGATACCGGCGAGCGCCGCGGCACGCAGCACCGAGGTGCCTTCAGGCACGCTGATCTCGACGCCATCGATGGTCAGCGGAACCAGGGTTTCCGAGAGTCTTGCCGGCGTTCCCAGGTCACGGTCGAACTGTTTTGGATCGAAATGTTGCAGCATGCCTACCTCCCGCCTTCGGCCCGGGGCCGGATCAGATCATCGGGAAAGTGCTTCATTACGCTCTGGACGGGGAACGGTGTCATCCCGCCCATGGCGCAGAGCGAGCCGTCGACCATGGTGTCGCAGAGATCGGCAAGCAGGACGAGATTCTCCTCGGCCCGCTCACCGGCGCGGATACGGTCGATCACCTCCACGCCACGCACGGCGCCGATTCGACACGGCGTGCACTTGCCGCAGGATTCGACGCTGCAGAACTCCATGGCAAAGCGCGCCTGATCGCCCATGTCGACGCTGTCGTCGAACATCACCACGCCACCATGACCGACCACGCCCCCGAACGCGGCGAAGCCTTCGTAATCGATGGGGCTATCCCACTGGCTCTCGGGTAGATAGGCGCCGAGCGGGCCGCCGACCTGCACCGCCTTGAGCGGACGGCCACTCTGGGTGCCGCCACCGAAGTTCTCCATCAGCTCGCGCAGGGTGACGCCGAAGGCCAGTTCGACCAGCCCGCCACGCGCCACGTTACCGGCCAGCTGCAGCGCCAGCGTCCCGCGGGACTTGCCCATGCCGTAGTCGGCGTAGGCCTGGCCGCCGTGGTCGAGAATGTAGGGAACGGCGGCCAGCGAGAGCACATTGTTGACCACGGTGGGGCGGCCGAACAGACCCTCGATCGCCGGCAGCGGCGGCTTGGCGCGAACCAGGCCGCGCTTGCCTTCGAGGCTCTCCAGCAGCGAGGTCTCCTCGCCGCAGATATAGGCCCCGGCGCCGAGCCGGACTTCGAGATGGAAGGCGTGGCCGCTGTCGAGGATGTTCTCGCCCAGATAGCCCGCCGTGCGTGCCCGCGAGATCGCCTCGTCGAGGATGGCGTGGGCCAGCGGGTACTCCGAGCGAAGATAGATGTAGCCCTGGGTGGCGCCCACCGCGAGACCGGCGATCGCCATGCCTTCGATCAGCAGATAGGGGTCGCATTCCATGATCAGACGGTCGGCGAAGGTGCCGGAGTCACCCTCGTCGGCGTTGCAGACGATGTACTTCTGCCCATCGGGCTGGTCATGCACCGTCTGCCACTTGATGGCGGTGGGGAAGGCGGCCCCGCCGCGGCCGCGAAGCCCCGAGGATTTGACCTCGTCGATGATGCCCTGCGCATCGCAGGCGAGTGCCTTCTTCAATCCTTCGAAGCCACGCAGCGTGGTGTAGTCCTCGAGCGACAGCGGGTCGGTCACGCCGATACGAGAGAACGTCAGGCGCTGCTGGGCCTTTAGGTAGGGGATTGCTTCGGTGAGTCCCAGCGCCAGCGGATGGTCCTGGCGTCCCTCGAACAGGCCGGCTTCGATCAGCGCCTCGACGTCTTCGGGCTCGACCGGCCCGTAAGCGACTCGGCCCGCCGCGGTCTCGACTTCTACCAGCGGCTCCAGCCAGCACAGGCCGTGGGAGCCGTTGCGCACGATCCTTAGATCCAGCGAGCGCTGACGTGCGGCGCGCTTGAGACGCGCCGCGACGGCGTCTGCGCCCAGCGCGAGCGCGGTGGTGTCGCGAGGAACATAGACGGTGGTCGTCATCATTTCACCTCCACCACGGTGGCCGTGAGCTCTTCGGCCAGCCGATCGAACTTGGCGGCCGTCATGCGGCCGTGAATCTCGTCGTTGACCCGAATCGTCGGCCCGCAGGCGCAGTTGCCCAGGCAATAGACCGGCTCCAGCGTGATCTCGCCGTCGCTCGTGGTGTGGTGATAATCCACGCCCAGTACCGCTTTGACATGGCTTTCCAGCTGTCGACAGCCCCGCGCCTGACACGCCTCCGCCCGACACACCTGCACCACACTGCGACCTGGCAGCTGCGTCCGGAAGTGGTGGTAAAAGCTGATGATGCCGTGAACGTCGGCGCGTGTATGGCGCAGCGACTCGGCAATGATCGGAATCGCCGCTTCGGGAATGTGTCCGAAGCGATCCTGGATGGCATGAAGCGTGGGCAGCATGGCGCCCGGCATCGATTTGTGGGCGTCGATCACGTCCTGAATCTGTGCCGGCGTCCAGGCGCCGTCGGTCTGCGGGCTGGCGTGTGGCATGGCCTGGTCGTCTCATCAAGCAGTTGGATTTCGTCCGGCGACTTCGCACCTCTCGCCAGCTCTCAGCCAATCGTCTTATAGGAATCGTTGTTCTTAACTGTTTTATGTTGAGTACCGCTAAACGCCAACCTAGCACTCCCGCGGGGCGCGAGAAATATGAACGAATATGCTTAGAAAAAAGTTGAATATCACGCCGGCGTGGCTGTTTCGCAGCGATGACGGCGAACTGCTCGACCCGGTGCTGTTCCGGCTACTCGCCAATCTGCGCGAGACCGGCAAGCTGACGCGTGCAGCGGAAGCCGCCGGCATCTCCTATCGTCATGCCTGGAATCTCCTCAACCGGGGGGAGGCGTTCTTCGGCATGCCGCTGGCGGATATGCGCAAGGGGCATGGCACCCGGCCATCGCCTCTGGGCGAGAAACTGCTGTGGTCGGAGCAGCGGGTCAGGGCAAGATTGGGGCCGCAGATCGACAGCATGGCCTCCGAGCTAAACCATCAGTTGCAGCAGTTGCTCGAGGGCGCGCATCCCGTTCTGCGATTGCATGCCAGCCATGGTTATGCGGTGGCGCTACTGCCGGAATGCCCCGGCGAACTCGATCTGCGCTACTGCAATCCGCTGGAGGCGCTGAACGCCTTAGGCCGCGGCGAGTGCGACCTGGCCAGCTTCCACGTCCCCTCATCTCCGCAGCTTGCCGAGCGAGTGATGCAGGTCTATCGGCCGCAGCTCGAGGGCCAGAGTCAGCGAGGACAGAAGCTCAAGGTGATTCGATTCGTCACTCGCCGACAGGGCTTGATCCTGCGTGGCGAGGACCGAGACAGGATCCAGGGGTTGGCGGATCTTGCCCGGACTGATGTCCGCTTCATCAATCGCGACGAGCACTCCGGGACCCGCGTGCTTTTTAACCTGTTGTTGGCGGAGCAGGGCATCGGAGAGGATCAGATTGCCGGCGCAGGACAGGAAGAGTTCACCCATACTGCGGTAGCGGCCTACGTGGCAGCCGGCATGGCCGATGTCGGGTTTGGTCTGGAAGCGGCCGCAGCCCAGTTCGGGCTCGAGTTTCTGCCGCTCTCCACCGAGCACTATCTGCTGATCTGTCACGAGGATCGGCTCGAGCAGGACAACGTCCAGCAACTGCTCGCCTTTATGAGCTCGCGCTCGTTCCTGGCCGAGATAGCGACGCTGAGCGGCTATGCGCCGGATCGCTGTGGCGAGGTGACGACGTTCGAGGCATTACTGGAGGAGGACCGGATGGCGGAGAACAGAAGGATCGTCGAACGAAACAGGCGCTAGCGCAGGGCGGAAACGACACGACCGGGCGCTCGAGGAGCGTCCGGTCGTGATGGATCCCGGTCGTGACGGGCGGTCTAGAACAGCGCCGCTGCCTTGGCCAGGGCGATGTAGAGCCCGATCAGGAACGGAATGCCCACGCCGAGCCAGGCGAGAACGCCGCCGACACCGAAGCGACCGCGTGCCGCGGTCTCGGCATTGGCGGCGACGCCGTCTTCCTTCTGCAGCGAACGCTCGCGAGCCAGCTCCTCATCGCTCATCTGCTGTTCCGGCTTGACCGGCTTGATCAACAAGTTGCAGATCAGGCCGAGGAACAGCAGCCCCGCCATGATGTAGAGCGTGCGATCGTAGACGAGGCTGGGTTCGACGCCGGCGTCGAGCTGCGTCTGCCGAATGGCGGCAATGACCAGCGGGCCGACCAGGCCGGCGGCGGTCCAGGCCGTGAGCAGGCGTCCGTGAATCGCGCCGACCATCTGGGTGCCGAAGATGTCGGCCAGATAAGCCGGGACCGTGGCGAAACCGCCGCCATACATGCTGAGAATGACGCAGATCGAGATCACGAACAGACCAGCCATACCCAGATGGCCCCACATCGGCAGCAGGCAATACATGATGATGCCGATCACGAAGAAGCAGAAATAAGTGTTCTTGCGCCCGATCTTATCCGATAGCGAGGCCCAGAACAGACGCCCGACGCTGTTGAACAGGCTGATCAGGCCGACCAGGCCAGCCGCTGCGGCGACCACTGCCGCCTGCTGCGCTTCGTTGAGAGCCGCGGCGCGATCCTCGAGGCCGACCAGGGCGCCGCCGAAG
This sequence comes from Salinicola sp. MH3R3-1, assembly GCF_001937155.1. Taxonomy (NCBI): domain Bacteria; kingdom Pseudomonadati; phylum Pseudomonadota; class Gammaproteobacteria; order Oceanospirillales; family Halomonadaceae; genus Salinicola; species Salinicola sp. MH3R3-1. The sequence goes on from NZ_MSDP01000001.1 coordinate 40,363, forward strand.
ACGTCCTGCAGCATCGGGCTGGCCATCGAGATCACAGCGATCCCGGCGGTCACGTTGAGGAACAGCACGCCCCAGATCAGCCAGAACTGCTTGGTCTTCCACGCTGTTTTCAGGTGGACGTGACCCTGGGTGATCATGGTGTTGGTCTTGGCATTCTTCGGTGCCGTCCAGCCGGTGGGTTTCCAGCCGTTGGGCGGTACGCGGAAGCCAATCGCCCCGCAGGCCATGACGATGGCATAGATCACGCCCATGGTGATCAGCGTCATGGCGACACCGGTGCCGCCGTCCGCGGAGTAGTGATTCATCAGCAGCACGGCCAGCGGCGCGCCGACCATGGCACCACCGCCGTACCCCATGATGGCAAACCCGGTCGCCATGCCGCGGCGGTCCGGGAACCACTTGATCAGGGTCGAGACCGGTGTGATGTAGCCGAGACCCTGGCCGATGCCGCCCAGCACGCCGCAGCCCAGATAGACCAGCCACAGCTGATGGTTCATGACCCCCAGGCCACCGACGATCAGACCGCCACCCCAGCACAGCGCGGCAATGCAGCCGGCCTTTCTCGGCCCTGCATGCTCGAGCCAGGCACCCCAGATCGCCGCCGAAACACCGAGCATGGCAATGAAGATACCGAACACATAGGTGACCTGGGGGACGCTCCAGTTACAGCTCGTCGTGGTCAATGCCTGGAACAGACCGAGATTGGTGCAACTGGCAGGGGCGTTGACGATCTCCTGGCTCATGGGGAGCCAGAACACCGAGAAGCCGTAAGCCATGCCGATACAGAGATGGATCGCCAGCGCCGCCGTGGGTACCAGCCAGCGATTGAAGTTAGGTCCCGCTACCGTTCTTTCGCGGGAGAAAAAACCCGCCGATGTGTCGCCGCCGGCATCCAGCGCGGCCTGATTGATCCCACTCATCCTGAACCCTCGTCTTGATTATCGTGTCGTTGGCGCTGCCGGTGCTACCGGGAAGACACCGCGTGCTCTACAGCGGCAGGAACGGCCTTGGGCTTGAGCGCCGTACCTATGAACACGGATTCTTATCGTTGAGTGTCGCCGCATTCACAGTGTCGTCGGCAGGATCGAATCAGCGGGAGAAAATGGCAACTAGCGGAAATCATTATGCTGTGCCGTGCATACGTGCGACATCGGCTCTCCTGGCTGCGACATCTATCGCGCCGGCCAGGAGTCAGGGCGCCCGATCGTCGACCTCGGTTACGGCAAAGCAGGTCAGCAGGGTGCGCTGCACCAGACTAAAATTGTCGTCACTGACCATCAGGTAGCGGTGACCGCCGATGCCGGTCAGTCCTTCGAAGTTGTCCAACGACCAGCCATCACTGTTGGAGAGCCGCGCCAGTTCGCTGATACGCACGCTGCCGTCGGCCTCGAGATGGGCGCGGCGTAACCGAATCACGAGTGAAGCCGGCGGCGTGTAGGCTCGCTCCAGGGTCAGCAGGTCGCCGTCCAGATTTTCCATGGCGGTCAGTGCGCTGTTGGCGTTGTCGGCCAACGGATAGCGCCACTCGTGCTGACCGTCGAGGCTGAACAGCCGAGTGAGCTTCTCGGGCCAGCCCTCGGGGGGCGTTTCGATCCCGCCGATCAGACCGTGGCCGGGTAGCGCGGCGATCGCCTCCAGCCCGCCGTTGGATGCGACGTCCGATAGCCCGGCCGGTCGGTGCGGTGGTTCGCTGGCAATACCCGAGGGCAGGAAGCGCTGCCAGCGGGCGTTGCTTTCTGCATCACCCGGCGCGTCGCCCCCGGTGTCGCCCGCTGCACTGCCTTCAAAGCCGATTACCAGCTGCGTATTGCCGCGAATGTCATCGTCGGCGTTCTCGAGCGTCAACGCTTCGGCATCGCTACCGGCACTTTCCAGAATGGCGCCGTCCTCGCCGCGCAACGGGTAGGTATCCAGCGGTTCATAATCGCGCAGCTCGCCGCTGCCGCTGAACGTCAGGCGGGCGCGATGCAGCCAGCCGCGATCGGAAATCAGAAACAGCATCGCTTCGTCGTCGTCCCAACCGAGATCGGAGAGCCCGCCGACCGGCGTGCCGTCCTGCCACTCCCCGGGCAGCGCCAGCGTTCCGCACCAGTCGATGTTGGGCGTGCTCGCCAGCAGGTCGAGCGGCGCAAGCGCCGTTCGTTGAGGCACGGCGCTGCAGCCGGCGAGCAACACCGGCCCCAGCCATGCGATGAATGTGGCAAGCCTGGGAGACGACAGCGACATGAGCGCTTTTCCTTCGACCGTGACTGCCTGTCAGTATATCCACAATCCCCGACTCGTTGATGACAACCGCCGACCCCTGAGGGGGCCAGCGCAGCAACGCAGGCTCCGGCGGCTATTCACTCATTCCAGCAGGCCCCATAGCCCGATGGTTAGCGAGGGAAACGCGCAGAGCAGGACCACGACGCACATCGTTGCCAGGACGAAGGGTATGACGGCGCGGAAAACGGCCGAGGGTGGCACGTTGGCAATCTGTGACGTGATGAATACCAGCAGCCCGACGGGTGGCGAGACGCCGCCGAGTTGCAGTGTGACGATCATGATGATGCCCAGCTGGATGGGGTCGATACCGGCATTGATCATCATCGGCAGGAACAGCGGAGCAATGATCAGCATGGCCGGGGTGAGATCCAGGAACATGCCTGCCGCCACCAGCACGAGAATGAGAATGAAAAAGAGCCCCAGCGGCCCCTCTGCCGCCGTACCGGCCCAGCCGACGATCGCCTGAGGCACCTGTTCGGCGATCAGGACCCAGGCAAAAGGTACCGACGACGCGATGATGAATCCGATCAGTGCAGCGTCCATGGCACAGTCACTGAAAGCACGGTAGAACGTTTTCCAGCCGTACTCCTTGAACACCATTTTCCCCAGGATAAAGGTCCAGAAGAGGGCAACGACGCCTGCCTCGGTGGCCGTTATGATCCCGAAGCGAATCCCGCCCAATACCCCGACGGTGATGACCAACACGGGCAGAGCGCGGAGAAAGCTGTTACGCACGGTCAGCCACGGGGCGTGCTCGCTGGAGGACTGATAGTCGCGTCGAACCGAAATGGCATAGGCGACGCCCATTAGGGCCAGCGCGATCAATACCGCCGGTAGCACGCCTGCCGTGAATAGCTTGGCCACCGAAACGTTGGCGACGGAGGCATAGACCAGCATCGCGATAGCCGGCGGCACGACATTGGGCAGTATCGCCGAGGAGGCGCTGACGGCACAGGAGAACGCCGGCGAATAGCCACGCTTGACCATCTCGGGAACGAGGATTTTGGTGCTGCTGGCGGCATCGGCGCTGGACGAACCGGAGATGCCACCCACCATCAGGCTGTTGAGAATGTTGACGTGTGCCAGGCCGCCACGAAAGTGGCCCACGAGAGAGACGGCAAACTCGATGAGCCGCGCTGACAGTCCGCCGAGATTCAGCAGATAGCCTGTCGAGAGAAAGAAGGGAATGGCCAGAAGAATGAATTTGGTCGAGCCGGTCACCATGTTCTGGACGACAGCAGGAGGCGGCAGGATAAAAGACGCAGAGCTGGCAATGAAGACGGCCAGGACCAGAGCGAAAGCCACGGGCACGCCGATGGCGATAGCCAGGAAGAATGCCGCGAGCATCACGAGGCTCGGCGAAAAGCCTCCCAGAAAGGCGAGGCCGCCCGCGTCGATCCACTGGAACAGTAGCCAGGCGACGCCGATGCAGACGAGGTTGCGCAGACAACCCTGCAGAGAATCGACGCGGCGGACCAGCAGGAATCCCAGCGAAATGAGAGCCGATGCGGGGATCACGGCATACTTGATGGCCTTGGGCCATTGCAGGCTGGCGCTCAGGCCCCCGACCATGTCGGTCAGCTGCATGCCGCCCGAATACATCATGATCAACGTCAGCGCCAGCAGCATGGTGGCCACGGGTTCGAGCAGTGCCTGTACCATCGGCAGGCGCCCCAGAGGCAGCAGATCCGCCACGACATGACGACTGCGTCGCACGCCTAGCGCTGCGCCAAGGAAAATCAGCCAGGTGAAGCACCAGATGGCGAATTCTTCGGTCCACGAAAAGGAGCTGTTGAACACATAACGGGCGATGACGCCGGTAAGTACCGCGACGGACATCGCAACCAGGATGGTGAATACGGAAAGCCGGACGAGACCTTCCAGACGGGCCGCCGATCGATCGAGCAGCGATATTGCAGAGGAGAGAGCGGGTTGATCGGCAGCCATGATGCCACCTCCAGGATAGGGATCGATCGTCAATGACAGGCGCGCCACCCAGGCCCGGCCCGGGTGGCGCAAAAGCTTACTTGGCGTTGCGGATCAGTTCGACCAGCTCAGAGCCGTTGGGGATCTGGTCGATGTACTTGTCCCGCACGGGGGCCATCGCTTCCATCCAAGGTGTCTTGTCTTCGATGTCGATGATGGTGGCGCCATCAGCGACCGTCTTTTTCAGCGCTTCCTCGTCATCCTTCTGGCGCATTTCCGGAACATGCGACTGGACCTCGAGCGCCGCCTTGGTGATCGCCTGCTGATAGTTCTCGGGGAGCCGCTTCCACCAGTTCTCGGCGACGACCCAGGTGCCCATGGCATAGATATGGTCGGTTTTTACATAGTAAGGCGCGACTTCGTAGAAACGGTTTGTCAAATAATTGGTTGCCGTATTGTCGAAGAAATCAATGACGCCCGTTTGCATGGAATTGTAGATTTCGGGTGCCGGAACCGGCGTCGGGTTGGCACCGGCTTCTCTCCAGGCGTCCACATGCAATGGGCTCTGGATGACGCGCATCTTTTTACCCTGAATGTCGTCGATGGAGTGAATCGGGAAGCTGCTCATCAGTTCACGCACACCGTTGACGGTGAAGCCGAGCAGATGAAAGCCCTGATCCTCGAAGCTCGAGGAGAGCGCTTCGGTAAGTGGCTCGCTGAGCGCCGTAGCGTTGGCTTCGTCGGTAATGACGTAGGGAAGATCCAGGACCTGGACCTCGGGCACCCAGGATGACAGCACCGAGCTGGTGATGATCCCCATCTGCACGGAGCCCAGCCGGATGCCTTCTGCGGACTCGGTTTCTCCTCCCAGAACGCTGTTGGGAAATAGCTTGATATCCACGTTGTCGTCAGTACGTTCACGGACCAGGTCGGCAAACTCCTGAGCGGCCTTGTACTTGGTATTTCCCTCGGGAACGTCCAGTGACAGTTTCGCATTGTACTGTGCCGCGCTGGCGGAAATGCTACCCATGGCCATGGCAACGCCGAAGGATACGGCGGCAAGACGGGGAGCGTGTTTCAGGATGGTATGTGTCGTCATGTCATGTCCCTCTGGGAGTTTATGCTGATGTGTCGATCGATTGAATTTTTGTAGGAAAAGGCTGTTTTTATTGTTGGTGAGCCTGACGTCGGCGGATGATTAGACCGTATCCAACTCCAGACCCACGTTCAGAAGCTTCGGATCGACGTTTCGCTCGATGGCGTTCACGGTCGCGCCCATGAAATCCATCAGACGATCCGAAGCCTTGGCTGCCGCCTGCGCATCCTGAGCAAGAACGGCTCGCAGAACCCCGAGATGACCGTGAACGGTGTCGGCCAGATCCTGGTTCGGTTTGGCGTGCGTGTGATAGATCCATCCGATTCGACGAAACATGGTGTGCAAGGGCCGCAACGAGTACTCCAGAAAGGGCTCGTCACAGATTTTCAGTATCTGCGCGTCGATTTGAAGATCGAAACGATTGAACGTCGAGAGCGACATCGAAGCTGACTGCTCTTCCATGGCCTGGGAAATCTGGCCCAGCAGAGTTCGCTGTTGCGGTGAAGATTTTTCACAGGCCAGCGTGACGAGAAATCGCTCCATATCTCGTCGAAGCTTGAGTAAAGTCGCCGTTCGCGGCAGGTCTACGGGCGCGATCTGAACACCTTGACGTGGTCGTATCGTGATCAGCGTGTCCGAGGCCAGTCGGGTTACCGCCTGATAGACCGGCATGCGGTTATAGCCTGTCATGTCCTGCAGATCTCGAATTCGCAGATAGCTACCGGGCCTGAGCTGGCAGGTAACTATCAGCTCTTCGATTTCCTTGTAAGCGTGCTCCAGCAGGCTCTTATTGTCGCGGCCTTTGTCCTGAGGAACCGGTAACGCTATGTCCTGGCCATCTGGCATGATGTCGGGTCCGGTCGATAATGGAACAGTGGGGCAATATAAGCTGCGGTACGGCTGAGTTTTCAGTCGAAATCCCGCTTTTAAAGCACCGATATCATGCCGCCGTCGGCGTAGATAATTTGCCCGTTAATATAGTCGGAAGCCTGGGATGACAGGTACAACACGGTTCCGATAAGCTCTTCGGGCCTCCCCCATCGTCCCGCCGGCGTTCGCCCTTTGACCCAGGCGTCGAATTCGGCATTGGCGGTCAATGCCTCGTTCATGTCGGTCAGCATATAACCGGGGCCAATGGCGTTGGCCTGAAGGCCCAAGCCGCCCCATTCCGCCGCCATGGCCTTGGTCAGCATCTTGATGCCGCCCTTGGCCACGGTATACGGGGCGACCGTGGCGCGCGCGAGTTCGCTGGTCAGTGAGCCGATGTTAATGATCTTGCCATGGCCGCGTTCGACCATGCGTTTGGCCGCTTCACGACCGACCACGAACGCCGAAGTCAGATTGGTATCGAGAACTCGCTGCCAGTCGGCGGTTTCGAGCTCCAGCATGGGTTTACGAAACTGAATGCCGGCGTTATTAATCAGAATGTCGATCGTGATTCCCGCGTTATCGAACCGGTTGAAGGCCTCCTTGACGGCGTGATCGTCGGTGACGTCAAAGGCGGCAATCTGGACGTCATGACCCGCCTGAGACATCTCTTCAGCGGTAATGGCGAGCCGTTCCTCGTTGATACCGTTGAGAATGACCTTGGCGCCGGCGGATGCCAGACCTTCCGCGAAAGCGCGCCCCAAACCTCTCGATGAACCCGTCACCAGTGCGGTCTTTCCGGTCAGGTTGAATAGCTGAATCGACATTCGCGACTTCCTTGTTTTTCGATTGAGTTCATGAAGCGCCTATCGCCATTCTTTTCTGCGTGTTGAAGAATTAATATCCCGGAGAAACGGTAGATGCTGTCCGTTTAACCTGCCTATGACGAAACTTAGTGATGCCGATTTCGCTGTGATATTTTTTGATATATCAGGAATAACAGCGCTACCAAATGGCGTCAAACGGACTTTGGGTTGATCTCGATGGCGGCGCTTTTTCTTTCCGCGACTTTGTTGTTAGAGATTGATTCCAAAGAATTTTATATGCGTTATGCTTTGGTTTATGAGGCTAAAGTTTAGTCTTGATGGAGCGCGAATCATTGTCCCTCGTCATGCGTTATAGAACTCGATCGACGGCAGATTTTATTTAGCGCGTTTACCGTTCTCCCGGTAATTTAGTCGTATGCCCTGGTTTTCTAGGTCAGTTGTAACCTGCCCTTGATGCGCTTTTTAAAAGCGGGTCCTGGCGATTCAGTCTTCAATTTTTTTAGCGCTCAACTCGAAACACGAACGAATGACGGCGTTCGTTGGAGGCGCGGGGGTGTGGCATTGATATACTGCCGCCAATGACGGTCATCGGCGCGGTGAACCTGCGCCAAACCAAACCAGGGCGACGCAACGGGAGGAAGCATGACGCGGATTGCGATCATGGGGGCGGCAGGCCGGATGGGGCGGATCTTGCTGGAAGCCACACACAACAGCGACGCTGCGAAGCTGGGCGCGGCGATCGTGCGCCCGGAGAGTTCGCTGCTGGGCTGTGATGCCGGCGAAATGGCCGGGCTCGGCAGGCTCGGGATCAAGCTGTCGGGCTCGCTGGATGGCGCGAGGGACGATTTCGACGTGCTGATCGACTTCTCCACCCCGGCGTTGACGCTGGAGAACCTCGCCTGGTGCGCCGACAACGACAAGGCAATCGTGATCGGTACGACAGGCCTCGATGAAAGTCAGCTGAAGGCTCTCGACGGTTTTGCCGCGCGAGTGCCGATGGTGTTTGCCGCCAACATGAGCACGGGTATCAACCTGACGGTGAATCTGCTCAAGACCGCGGCCAGGGCGCTGGGTGATGCCGGCTACGACATCGAAGTGATCGAGGCGCACCATCGTCACAAGGTCGATGCGCCTTCTGGAACTGCGCTGATGCTGGGCGAGGCGGTAGCCGAGCCGCTGGGTCGCGATCTGAAGACGCACGGCGTCTTCGAGCGGGTCGGCCAGGTGGGCCCGCGGGACCCCCGCGAGATCGGCTTCGCCACGGTGCGTGGCGGCGATATCGTCGGCGAGCACACGGTGCTGTTCGCGGCCGAGGGCGAGCGCATTGAGATCACCCACAAGGCCTCGAGTCGGCTGACGTTCGGCAATGGCGCCGTGCGTGCGGCGGCGTGGCTGGCCGGGCGTCCGGCAGGTCGCTACGACATGCAGGATGTACTGGGCTTGAAAGACTAGCGTTGCGAAGACCTGAGCTTGCGGAGCCGGGTGGCGCGGAAAACCGGTGGCGCGGAAGAGCAAGCCGGCGCGGCATGGTGATGAATCGCGATCTTCACTGGAGCCGGAAGTCGGTTTCCGGTATCATTTCTCCAATTTGGCCGGGCCAGCGCTGCGGGCATCAAGATTGCCCCAGAGATTGAAGATTCGCCGCTCTCGATGCGGCAATCAGCATAATGAAGCGGGATGAAACCGGTCTTACCGGATTTCGTCCCGCTTTTTTACGACCTTGCGGCGGCTTGTGCGGTCAATACGAAGTGAGGGCGTGATGCCAGGCCTAGACGCCATGTGTTGATGGGCGTGTTTTGATATCCAGTTTGATGACCAGTGAAGGAGGATGTTGCCTTGAACAGACCCGCGATACTGGCTCTTGAAGACGGTAGTGTATTTCACGGTACCGCGATCGGAGCCGATGGACGAACCAGCGGGGAGGTGGTCTTCAATACCGCCATGACCGGTTATCAGGAAATTCTCACCGACCCTTCCTACACCCGACAGATCGTGACCCTGACCTACCCGCATATCGGCAACACCGGCATCAACCTCGAAGACGTCGAGTCGACCCGCATCTGCGCGGCCGGCCTCGTGATTCGTGATCTACCGCTGATCGCCAGCAATTTCCGCAGCACCACATCGCTCTCCGAGTATCTCGCCGCGCAGAACGTCATTGGCATCGCCGATATCGACACCCGTCGGCTGACGCGCATTCTGCGCAGCAAGGGCTCGCTGGACGGGGCCATTCTGGCCGGCGCTGAAGCTCAGGGCGATGACGCCGTCGAGCGGGCTCTGGCGGCCGCCCAGGCCTTTCCGGGGCTCAAGGGCATGGATCTGGCCAAGGAAGCCTCCTGCCAGTCCAGCTACCAGTGGACCGAGGGCGAATGGGCTTTGGGTCAGGGATATGCCGATACCGCCAGCGCTGAGCGCCCCTATCACGTGGTCGCCTACGACTACGGGGTCAAGCACAACATCCTGCGCATGCTCGCGTCCCGCGGCTGCCGCCTGACCGTGGTGCCGGCGCAGACCCCGGCCGCCGAAGTGCTGGCGATGAACCCGGACGGCGTCTTCCTGGCCAACGGACCGGGCGATCCCGAGCCCTGCGATTACGCGATCACGGCGATTCGCGAGATTCTCGAGACCGATGTTCCGGTATTCGGCATCTGCCTGGGTCATCAGCTGCTGGCGCTGGCCGCCGGCGCCAAGACCGTGAAGATGAACCACGGCCATCACGGCGCCAACCATCCGGTCCAGGATCTGGACTCGGGGCAGGTGATGATCACCAGTCAGAATCACGGCTTTGCCGCCGACGAGACCACGCTGCCCGCCAACGTGCGAACCACGCACCGCTCCCTGTTCGATGGCACTCTCCAGGGGATCGAGTTGACCGATCGTCCGGCGTTCAGCTTCCAGGGCCATCCTGAGGCAAGCCCTGGGCCGCGTGACGTCTCGCCGCTGTTCGATCGTTTCGTGACGATGATGCAGAGCCGTCAGCGGCAGGTCGCCTGAGCCGTCAGCGACAGGTCGCATGCCATCAGCGGCAGTTTGGAATTCAGTCATCCTGGGTCGGCGCCAGCCGCCGACACCACCATTTTCGACGAGTGTTAGCGCATGCCAAAACGTACGGATCTCGACAGCATTCTGATCATCGGCGCCGGCCCCATCGTCATCGGGCAGGCGTGCGAATTCGACTACTCCGGGGCCCAGGCCTGCAAGGCGCTGCGCGAAGAGGGTTATCGCGTCATCCTGGTCAACTCGAACCCGGCGACCATCATGACCGACCCGGTGATGGCGGATGCCACCTACATCGAGCCGATCACCTGGCAGACGGTGGAGAAGATCATTGAGCGCGAGCGGCCCTCGGCGATCCTGCCGACCATGGGCGGCCAGACCGCGCTCAACTGCGCGCTGGAACTCGACAAGCACGGCGTGCTCGAGAAGTACGGCGTGGAGATGATCGGCGCCAACGCCGATGCCATCAACAAGGCGGAAGACCGCGATCTGTTCGACAAGGCGATGAAGAACATCGGTCTCGAGTGTCCCAAGGCCGAAGTCGCCCACAGCATGGATGAAGCGTGGAGAATCCAGGCAACGCTCGGCTTCCCGGTGATCATCCGCCCCTCCTACACCATGGGCGGTTCCGGTGGCGGCGTCGCGTATAACAAGGAGGAGTTCGAGGAGATCTGCGATCGCGGGTTCGAGCTTTCCAACAACCACGAGCTGCTGATCGACGAGTCGCTGCTGGGTTGGAAGGAGTACGAGATGGAGGTCGTTCGTGACAAGAACGACAACTGCATCATCGTCTGCGCGATCGAGAACTTCGACCCGATGGGCGTGCATACCGGCGACTCCATCACCGTCGCGCCAGCGCAGACGCTGACCGACAAGGAGTACCAGATCATGCGTAACGCATCGCTTGCGGTGCTGCGCGAGATCGGTGTCGAGACCGGGGGCTCCAATGTCCAGTTCGGTGTCGACCCGGACACCGGGCGCATGGTGGTGATCGAGATGAACCCGCGGGTGTCGCGTTCGTCGGCGCTGGCCTCCAAGGCGACGGGTTTCCCGATCGCCAAGATCGCTGCCAAGCTGGCGGTGGGCTACACCCTGGACGAACTGCAGAATGACATCACCGGCGGTGCCACGCCGGCGTCTTTCGAGCCGTCGATCGACTATGTCGTGACCAAGATTCCACGCTTCACCTTCGAGAAGTTCCCCCAGGCCAACGATCGTCTGACCACGCAGATGAAGTCGGTGGGCGAGGTGATGGCGATCGGGCGGACGTTCCAGGAGTCGATGCACAAGGCGCTGCGCGGCCTCGAAATCGGTGCCGACGGCCTCGATCCGAAAGTCTCCGACTTCGGCCCGGAAAACATGGCGCTGATCAAGGGCGAGCTGCAGGCCGCCGGCGCCGACCGCATCTTCTATATCGGCGATGCCATGCGCAGCGGCATGAGCGTCGACGAGATCTTCGCGCTGACCCATATCGACCGCTGGTTCCTGGTCCAGCTCGAGGATCTGATTCTGACCGAGGCGGCCGTTACCAAGCGCTCACTGCACGATCTGAGTGCCGATGAGCTCTACCGTCTCAAGCGCAAGGGCTTTTCCGACGCGCGCCTGGCCACCCTGCTGGGCGTCTCCGAGAGCGAATTCCGTCAGCGCCGTCAGCAGCTCGACATCCGCCCGGTCTACAAGCGGGTCGATACCTGCGCGGCCGAATTCGCTTCCGATACCGCCTACATGTATTCGACCTACGAGGAAGAGTGCGAGGCGGAGGTCACGGATCGCCAGAAGATCATGGTGCTGGGCGGCGGGCCCAACCGGATCGGCCAGGGGATCGAGTTCGACTACTGCTGCGTGCATGCGGCGCTGGCCATGCGCGAGGATGGTTACGAGACCATCATGGTCAACTGCAACCCGGAAACTGTCTCCACGGACTACGACACCTCCGATCGACTCTACGTCGAGCCGGTCACGCTGGAAGACGTGCTCGAGATCGCCGACAAGGAGAAGCCGGTCGGGGTGATCGTGCAGTTCGGCGGGCAGACGCCGCTGAAACTGGCGCGGGCCCTGGAAGCCGCCGGCGTGCCGATCATCGGTACCACGCCGGACGCCATCGATCGCGCCGAGGATCGCGAGCGCTTCCAGCAGATGATCGACAAGCTGGGTCTCAAGCAGCCGCCCAACGCCACCGCGCGCAGCTTCGAAGACGCCTTCGCCAAGGCCGAGAAGATCGGCTATCCGCTGGTCGTGCGGCCGAGCTACGTGCTCGGCGGCCGGGCCATGGAGATCGTCTATACCGCCGAAGAGCTCGAGCGCTACATGACCCATGCGGTCAAGGTCTCCAACGATTCGCCGGTACTGCTGGATCACTTCCTCAATGCCGCCATCGAGATCGATATCGATGCGGTCAGTGACGGCGAGCAGGTCGTCATCGGCAGCATCATGCAGCATATCGAGCAGGCCGGCGTGCACTCCGGCGATTCGGCGTGTTCGCTGCCGCCCTACTCGTTGCCGATGGAGGTGCAGGACGAGATGCGCGAGCAGGTCAAGCGCATGGCCGTCGAGCTCAACGTGGTCGGCCTGATGAACGTGCAGCTCGCCTGGCAGGACGGCGAAATCTACATCATCGAGGTCAATCCGCGCGCCTCGCGTACGGTGCCGTTCGTGTCCAAATGCATCGGCACGTCGCTGGCGCAAATCGCGGCGCGCTGCATGGCCGGCCAGTCGCTGGCCGACCAAAACTTCACCCGCGAGTTGATTCCGGATTTCTACGCGGTTAAGGAGGCGGTGTTCCCGTTCAACAAGTTCCCGGGTGTCGATCCGATCCTGTCGCCGGAGATGAAGTCGACCGGCGAGGTGATGGGCAGCGGTGCGACCTTCGCGGAGGCGTTCTACAAGGCGCAGCTGGGTGCCGGCGAGGCGATTCCGCGATTGACCGGCGAGCGCCAAGCGTTCCTCTCGGTACGCGAACCCGACAAGCAGGGTGTTATCGAGGTAGCTCAATCTCTGCTAGCCTTGGGCTTCAGTTTAGTGGCAACACGTGGCACGGCCAGGGCTCTGGAAGAGGCTGGTCTGTCCGTTGCCGTCGTCAACAAGGTTTTTGAAGGCCGTCCGCATATCGTCGATCTGCTCAAGAACGACGAAATCGCCTATATCGTGAATACCACGGAAGGCCGCCAGGCGATCAACGACTCCTCGGTCATCCGGCGCACGGCGCTGGCACGCAAGGTACCCTATGCCACGACCCTGGCGGGTGCGCGTGCGGTGTGCATGGCGCTGGAGTACGGAAACGAGATCACGGTGCGGCGGCTGCAGGAACAGCATGCAGGAGTAGTCAATGAATAAGGTCCCGATGACCGTCCACGGTGAACAGGCCTTGCGTCAGGAGCTGGAGCAGTTGAAAGGCGTGGAGCGTCCGCGAGTCATCAACGACATTGCGGTCGCCCGCGAGCACGGCGATCTCAAGGAGAACGCCGAATATCATGCCGCCCGCGAGCAGCAGGGATTCATCGAAGGGCGTATCCAGGAGATCGAGGGCAAGCTGTCATTGGCTCAGGTCATCGATGTGGCCAAGATACCCAACACCGGCAAGGTGATCTTCGGTGTCACCGTCGAGCTGCTCAATCTGGAGACCGATGAAGAAGTGCGCTATCGGATCGTCGGCGAGGATGAGGCCGGGATCAAGGACGGCAAGATATCGGTGACTTCGCCCATTGCGCGTGCGCTGATCGGCAAGCAGGCGGGCGACGTGGTCAACGTCCGCACGCCGGGTGGCGATGTGGAGTACGAAATTTCCGGCGTCGAGCATCTTTGACCGCTCACGCGCAGCTGCGCGTCGGCCAAACGGCGTTGAAAACGGCCTCGGCATGCTGATTTACACCCCGTAAACTTCGCTGTCTCGGCCGCTTTCGCCTTGTTCGTTCCTAGCTCGCAAGCGCTTGCAAGACAGGCAGCCGCAAGCGAGAGAAGCCGCGACACTGTCGCGGCTTCTCTCGTTGTGGAGCATCTGTTTTCGCGGCTCGCGGCTTTCGTGTTCAGTGCCGGCCGTGATGTTCCTCGGCGCGCTGGATGTTGGAAAGCTTGGGATTGACCTTGGGGTTGTGGCGATAAAGCAGGGCGACCTTGCCCAGCGTCTGGACCAGTTCCGCGCCGGAGGCCTCGACCAGCTCTTCGACCATCGCCTGGCGTTCCTCGCGGTCGGCAATCGCCAGCTTGACCTTGATCAGCTCGTGGTCTCGCAGCGCGCGGTCGAGTTCCTGCTGGGCGCCTTCGCTCAGACCGTTTTCACTCACGGTGACGATCGGCTGAAGGTGGTGGCCGATGCTGCGAAAGGCTTTCTTTTGTGCGGATGTTAGGCTCATGGTAATCTGACCGTTGGACTTCGCGATATTTTACAGCGGTGCTGCAATCGGTCTCACCACCGCACTGTCGAAACGCGCCATGTTACGGGTTTCGATGGCAACAGGAAAGATGCCGTTGCTCGTCGGCCGTGTTCGGGTACGACCCGATTTGGGGATGGCCGGATCCGGGCATTACCAAGTCCTGACACGGCTACGTCCTATAATGGCTGACTCTTGAAATGGCTAAGTCTTGAAATGGCTAAGTCTTGAAATGGCTCAGACCTGTAATGGCTCAGTCCTGGCATGGCACGGTCGATGTGTCCGGCAGCTTGCGAGCTGCACTCCAGTCCCGCAGTACCGCTCTTCGCTTTCTCGACTATTCTTCCAGGTGATCATCAGTGGCGCGCTCTTCCAGCTCTAGCTCCTCATCCGGCGCTGACAAGGCCGGTTCTCCCACGCGGCAAAGCAAAAGCAGCGCCGGCTGGATGAAAGAGCATTTCGACGATCGCTATGTTCAGCAGTCCTGGAAGGATGGGTATCGTTCGCGTGCAAGCTATAAGTTGCTGGAACTGGACGAGCGTGACAAGTTATTGCGTCCCGGCATGGCGGTGATCGATCTGGGCGCCGCGCCGGGCGGCTGGAGTCAGGTCGCCGCCGAGAAAGTCGGCACCGAGGGGATGGTGATCGCCTCCGATATTCTGGAGATGGACGCGCTGGCCGGCGTCAGCTTCATTCAGGGCGATTTCACCGAAGAGCAGGTGCTGGCAGCGATTCTGGGCGAGCTCGGTGAGCGCCGTGTCAATCTGGTACTGTCAGACATGGCGCCGAACATGAGCGGCATGGCGGCGATCGACCAGCCACAGTCGATGTATCTGGTCGAGCTGGCTCTCGATCTGGCGAAGCAGACGTTATCGCCCGGCGGCCATTTCCTGGCCAAGGTTTTTCAGGGCGAAGGATTCGATGACTACCTGCGGGATCTGCGAGGCAGTTTCCGCAAGGTAGTAACACGCAAGCCGGAGGCGTCACGGGCTCGGTCCCGGGAAGTCTACCTGCTGGCGCAAGGATTTCAGGGCTAGGCTTGCAAGCGTGGTTGAGCGACCCCATCTGGTGTAGTGTCAGATCACGGCAAGCGCAGGCAGCAAGGTTCGTACTACGAGGGTGGTGTCTTGAACGACATGGCGAAAAATCTAATTCTCTGGTTGGTCATCGCGGCTGTACTGCTGACGGTGTTCAACAATTTCAGTGTCGATAGCTCGCCGCAGACGATGAGCTATTCACAGTTCGTGCAGCAGGTCCAGAAGGACCAGGTGCGCAGCGTGACCATTGAGGGTTATACCATCAATGGCGAGCGGGACGACGGTACGCAGTTCCAGACCATCCGCCCGGCAGCCCAGGATCCCAAGCTGATGGACGACCTGCTGGCGCACGACGTCACCGTCGTCGGCCAGAAGCCCGAAGAGCAGAGCCTGTGGACGCGCTTGCTGATTGCCAGCTTCCCGATCCTGCTGATTCTGGGCATCTTCGTCTTCTTCATGCGTCAGATGCAGGGTGGTGGCGGTGGCAAAGGCGGTCCGATGAGCTTCGGCAAGTCGAAAGCCAAGCTGCTGAGCCAGGACCAGATCAAGTCCACCTTTGCCGATGTCGCCGGCTGTGACGAAGCCAAGGAGGAGGTCGTCGAACTGGTCGACTTCCTCAAGGATCCTTCGAAGTTCCAGCGTCTGGGTGGGCAGATTCCCCGCGGCGTGTTGATGGTGGGTCCGCCAGGCACGGGTAAGACCCTGTTGGCGAAAGCGATTGCCGGTGAAGCCAAGGTGCCGTTCTTCAGCATCTCGGGTTCGGACTTCGTCGAGATGTTCGTCGGCGTGGGTGCTTCCCGTGTCCGCGACATGTTCGAGCAGGCCAAGAAGCAGGCGCCTTGCATCATCTTCATCGACGAGATCGATGCCGTCGGTCGCCATCGTGGTTCCGGCATGGGCGGTGGTCATGACGAGCGCGAGCAGACGTTGAACCAGCTGCTGGTCGAGATGGACGGTTTCGAAGCCAACGACGGTATCATCGTGATCGCCGCCACCAACCGCCCCGACGTGCTCGATCCGGCGCTGCTGCGGCCGGGCCGCTTCGACCGTCAGGTCACCGTACCGCTGCCGGACATTCGGGGGCGCGAACATATCCTCAACGTTCACCTGCGCAAGGTGCCGATGTCCGACGGCGTCCAGGCCAGCATCATTGCCCGCGGGACGCCGGGCTTCTCCGGCGCCGATCTAGCCAACCTGGTCAACGAGGCGGCGCTGTTCGCGGCGCGCCGCAATCGTCGCACCGTCGGCATGGAAGAGCTGGAGCTGGCCAAGGACAAGATCATGATGGGCTCCGAGCGGCGCTCCATGGTCATGTCGGAGAAGGACAAGCTCAATACCGCTTATCACGAGTCCGGCCACGCCATTATCGGTCTGGTGATGCCCGAGCACGATCCGGTCTACAAGGTCACCATCATTCCGCGCGGTCGAGCGTTGGGCGTGACCATGTTCCTGCCGGAAGAAGATCGTTACAGCTACTCCCGTCAGCAGATCATCAGCCAGCTCTGCTCGCTGTTTGGCGGACGTATTGCCGAAGAGATGACATTGGGGCCGAATGGCGTCACCACCGGTGCCTCCAACGATATCAAGCGTGCCACCGAGCTCGCGCACAGCATGGTCGCCAAGTGGGGCCTGTCCGAAGAGATGGGGCCGCTGATGTACGACGAGGACGAGTCGCATCAGTTCTTGGGCGGTCCAGGTCAGGGGGGGGGCAAGCTGAGCTCCGGAGAAACCTCGACTAGGCTGGACAAGGAAGTGCGTCGGATCATCGACGAGTGCTATGCCATGTCCCGCAAGATCCTCGAGGACAACCGCGACAAGCTCGACCTGATGGCGGAAGCGCTGATGCAGTACGAAACCATCGATGCCTTGCAGCTCAAGGACATCATGGAAGGCCGCCAGCCGCGTCCGCCGAAGGATTGGGGCGACGACGGCCCGACATCGGGTTCCGGTCGTGCCGTCGACGATCCCGAGCCGCAACCGAAGGAAGATGGCGCCGCGGACGACGAGTCCGACAGCCGTCGCCCGTCCGATCCGCTGGGTGGGCCCACGGGCCTGTAAGTGCCCCATGCGTGCGTTGAACGAACAGCGCTTCGAATAATGCAGCGACAGCAATTGCGACAGGGCGTCAGAGATGGCGTCCTGTTGCGTTTCGAGTCGGTTGCGCGACGATCCCCGCCTGCCTAGAGTGGGCGTTTTTGCGAGTAATGGATTCTCAATGACCGACCCGGTACCCGTCGGCGCTCGCTTGCGCTGCGGTCATCATACCCTCGACCTATCGCGTCCCTGTGTCATGGGCATCCTCAACGTGACGCCGGATTCGTTTTCGGACGGCGGGCGGTACAACGGCCTGGACGACGCCCGACGTCACGCCGAGCGCCTGCTTAACGAAGGGGCGACCATTCTCGACGTCGGTGGAGAATCGACTCGTCCGGGTGCCGAGGCCGTACCGCTGGAAGTCGAACGCGAACGCGTGTTGCCGGTGGTCGACATGCTGGTGTCGGAGTTCGATGCGCTGGTATCGGTCGATACCAGTGCCCCGGAGCTGATTGGCGAGATCGCCCAGGCGGGCGCCGGACTGATCAACGACGTGCGTTCGCTGACTCGCCCGGGCGCACTGGCGGCGGCGGCGGCCACCGAGCTGCCGGTGTGTCTCATGCACATGCTGGGCGAGCCCCGGACGATGCAGCAGGCCCCCCGTTACGAGCGGCCGGTCGAGATCGCCGTGGCGGATTTTCTACGCGAACGAGTGGCGGCCTGCGAGGCGGCGGGGATCGCGCGCGAGCGGCTGCTGCTGGATCCCGGATTCGGTTTTGCCAAGACCCTCGAGCATAATTTGCAACTGCTCAATCGGCTGGAATCGCTGACGGCGCTGGAATTGCCGCTATTGGTGGGCATGTCGCGCAAGAGCATGATCGGCCAGACATTGGGGCGGCCCGTCGACCAGCGACTTCCCGGTGGATTGGCCTTGGCAGTGATGGCGGTGGAACGGGGCGCTAGAATCGTCAGAGTGCACGACGTCGCCTCCACGGTGGATGCAATCAATATGGCTTGGGCCGTGCTTCAGGAACGACCAGCTTCAGGAACGGAGCGATCATGAGTAGACGTTATTTTGGTACCGACGGCATTCGCGGGACCGTCGGCGAGTATCCCATCACTGCCGATTTCATGCTCAAGCTGGGCTGGGCGATGGGCCGGGTGCTGGCCCGCAAGCTCTCCGGCCATCAGGCGCGGCACAAGTTTTCCCAATCGATGCGGCCCAAGGTGATCATCGGCAAGGACACGCGGATTTCGGGGTACATGTTCGAATCGGCGCTGGAGGCGGGGTTGTCGGCCGCCGGTGCCGATGTGTCGTTGCTCGGCCCCATGCCGACACCGGGTATCGCCTATCTGACCCGGACGTTTCGAGCCGATGCGGGCATCGTGATCTCCGCGTCGCACAATCCGTATCAGGACAACGGCATCAAGTTTTTCTCGGCAGAGGGGCTGAAGCTCGCCGACGAGGTCGAAACGGAGATCGAGAGCGAGCTGGACAAGCCGCTGGAAACGATGGCGCCGAATCAGCTCGGCAAGGCGGTCCGGATCAACGATGCCGCCGGACGCTATATCGAATTCTGCAAATCCACGGTTCACAACCGTCTCGAGCTGCACGGCCTGCGAATCGTGCTGGACTGTGCCCACGGGGCGACCTATCACATCGCGCCCAATGTCTTCCGCGAGCTGGGAGCCGACGTCAGCGTGATCGGCGGCGAACCCGACGGTCTCAATATCAACCAGGACGTGGGCTCGACGCATACAGGACGCTTGAGCGAAGCCGTGCTGGCGCGCCAGGCCGATCTGGGTATCGCCTTCGACGGTGATGGCGACCGGGTGCTGCTGATCGATCGGCACGGCAAGCTGGTGGATGGCGACGAGATTCTCTATATCATCGCGCGGGATTTGCACGCTCGTGGCAAGCTCAATGGCGGGGTCGTGGGTACGCTCATGACCAACTTCGGCCTGGCCGCCGCCTTCGAGAAGCAGGGGATTCCCTTCGAGCGGGCCAAGGTGGGCGATCGATATGTGGTCGAACGGCTGCTCGCCAACGATTGGCTGCTGGGGGGCGAGGCGTCCGGCCACATCGTCTGCCGCAATGTACAGACGACCGGGGACGGAATCGTCGCCGCGCTGCAGGTGTTGGCGGTGATGATGCGGGAAGGCGCGCCGCTGGAGCAGCTGCTCGATGGCTTCGAGAAGGCGCCGCAGTCGCTGATCAATGTTCGACTGCCCGCGGGCTTCGATGCCAGATCGCTGTTGGACAGCCAGGCGCTGCGCCAGACGGTGAGCTCGGTCGAGGATGAGCTGGGCGGTAGCGGTCGGGTGTTGTTGCGCCCGTCGGGCACGGAGCCGTTGATCCGGGTCATGGTGGAAGGACGGCCACGATTCGATGTTCAGGCCATGGCCCAGCGGATCGCCGATAGCGTCGAAACCTTGATCGCCTGAACCAACGAGATAGCCGGCGGCACTTGTTGTCTTGCTGTCAAGGCTCTTATACCATGTCGCACCACCGATGGGAGGTTGCATGCGCAAGCCGTTGATCGCGGGTAACTGGAAGATGAACGGCTCGGCGGAATTGGTCGAGACGTTTGGTCGAGCATTCGCCGAGATTGAGTTGCCGTCGCCAGTCGACGTGGTGATCCATCCTCCGTTTCCCTACCTCGATGCCGCGCGCCGCGCGTTCGCGGACACGCCTCTCGGCCTGGGCGCCCAAACGCTGAATCCGTTGTCCTCCGGTGCGCGCACCGGTGAAGTCAGCGGGCAGATGCTCGGCGAATTCGGGGTCGAGTACGTGCTGATTGGCCACTCCGAGCGTCGCCAGCTCTTTCAGGAAAGCGACGAGCAGGTTTACGAGCGTGTGGTCGCCGCGCTTCAGGCTGGGATCAGCCCGATCCTGTGCGTGGGCGAGACGC
Source organism: Salinicola sp. MH3R3-1 (assembly GCF_001937155.1). Taxonomy (NCBI): domain Bacteria; kingdom Pseudomonadati; phylum Pseudomonadota; class Gammaproteobacteria; order Oceanospirillales; family Halomonadaceae; genus Salinicola; species Salinicola sp. MH3R3-1. The sequence goes on from NZ_MSDP01000001.1 coordinate 60,691, forward strand.
TCGAAGAGCGCGATGCCGGCCACTCCGAGGAAGTCGTGTTGCGCCAGGTAGGCTACGTCATGGCCCGGCTCGAGCCGAGTCAGCGGCGCCAGATGACGCTTGCTTACGAGCCCGTCTGGGCCATCGGTACCGGACGTACTGCGACACCGGAGCAGGCTCAGCAGATGATGGCCGCGATTCGCGCCTATCAGGCCGGCTTCGACCGTGAGTTGGCCGAGTCGCTGCGTCTGCTTTACGGCGGCAGCATGAGTGCGGATAACGCACGGGCGTTGCTCGCGCAGCAAGATATCGACGGCGGCCTGATCGGCGGAGCGTCGCTCAAGGTCGACGATTTTATAGCGATTTGTCAGTCAGCAGGTTGATTTCATGCAAATAGCAATTTTGTTGGTTCACGTTCTGGCCGCCATCGCACTGGTGGTGTTTGTCCTGCTGCAGCAGGGCAAGGGAGCCGAAGCGGGCGCGGCTTTTGGCGGCGGTTCCTCGCAGACCGTCTTCGGTTCGCGCGGTAGCGGCGGGTTTCTGTCCAAGCTGACAGGCGGCCTGGCGGCGCTGTTTTTCGTCACGTCGCTGGGGCTCGCGTACTTCGCCACCAACGCGGGCAATGCGCCGCAAAGTGGTATTCCCGACGCTCAAGTGATCGAGCAGCAACAAAATGGCGCGCCTTCGCTTGACGATGGTGCCCAAAGCGGGAATAATGCTGCGCCAGCACTCGAGGAAGGTGGCGGTCAGGAATCGTCAAATCCTTGAGTGGAAAGGAAAACTCGCTACGTTTAGCTAGACCCGTAGATGTGGCGAGATTGGTGTAGCGCTTAGGCGCTACACACCCCTGATGCCGAAGTGGTGGAATTGGTAGACACGCTATCTTGAGGGGGTAGTGACCTTGTGGTCGTGCGGGTTCAAGTCCCGCCTTCGGCACCATCGCCAAGCTTACCGATTCGGTGAGTCGGGCGATAAAGCAAGAGTTCCAGCAAGACGATTCCGCTTGCCGATGTCGGTAAAAAGAATCGGGCGATATCACGGCCTTCCTTGACCCATCTCAAGGTCGTTTCTATAATCGCCAACCTGATGTTGCGGGGTGGAGCAGTCTGGTAGCTCGTCGGGCTCATAACCCGAAGGTCATCGGTTCAAATCCGGTCCCCGCTACCAAGTTTTTTGAAAGGCCCCTTCCTGAGAAGGGGCTTTTTGTTAGCGGCTCTGTCGTTTTCAACGTGTTGTCGTTGTCGACGTCGCTGCTGACGCCAATGCCAGTCAGCCACCTAGCACCTTGCATGTCTCTCAACTCCCGGTCAGGTGCCTGATGCAACTGCTGTAGGAGTCGTTTGTGGTCACCAAGGACGCAGCACTGTATGCGCTCATCGAGCCGGTGGTTACCGCCATGGGCTTCGAGCTGTGGGGCCTCGATTATCTGGCTCAGGGTAAGCACTCCAAGCTGATGGTCTATATCGATAGCCCCAACGGCATCTCGGTCGATGATTGCGCTGGCGTCAGTCGCCAGATCAGCGGCGTCATGGATGTCGAAGATCCCATCCCGGGCAATTACAGCCTGGAGGTTTCCTCTCCAGGACTCGATCGCCCACTTTATACGCTTGATCATTTTTCGCGCTTTCGCGGCCAGGTGGTGCAGCTCAAGCTACGCACCGCGTTTGATGGTCGGCGCAAGTTTCAGGGGCGCTTGGCCGGTATCGACGGCGACGAAGTGCTGCTGCACATGGACTCGGAAGAATACTGCTTTCCCATCGAAAGCATCGATCAGGCTCGCGTCGTCCCGCAGTTCGACGACTGATTTCGATCACCTGTTATTCGATAATCCAGTTGTTCGAGACTGACATTCGAGACTGACTCATTCATTCGAGACCGACTCAGTTATTCGAGATCAAGAACCGGTTTTTCGGCGAGGCATAGCCATGAGCAAAGAGATACTGCTGGTCGTTGACGCCATCTCCAATGAGAAGAGCGTGCCCCGAGACGTCATTTTCGAGGCGGTCGAGGCGGCGTTGGCCAGCGCGTCGCGCAAGCGTTTCGAAGGCCAGGACGTCAGCATTCGCGTTCAGATTGATCGCCGCACCGGCGAGTACGATACTTTCCGCCGCTGGGTCGTGGTCGAAGACGAAGAGTATCTCAGTGAAGATCGCGAAGTGCCGCTGTCCGAGGCGGAAAAACGCGAGCCCCCGCTGGCAGCAGGCGATGTCATCGAAGATCAGGTCGAGTCGGTGGCGTTCGGACGGATCGCCGCCCAGACCGCCAAGCAGGTCATCGTGCAGAAGGTGCGCGAGGCCGAGCGGGCCCAGATCGTCAAGCAGTACACCGAGCGGGAAGGTGAGCTGGTGGCGGGTATCGTCAAGAAAACGACACGTGATGGCCTGATCATTGACCTTGGCGAGAATGCCGAAGGGTTTCTGCCGCGAGGCGAGATGATTCCCGGCGAGCGTTACCGCATGAACGAGCGGGTGCGCGCGCTGCTGTGGAAGGTCGATGCGGAAGCACGCGGCTCTCAGCTGATTCTGTCGCGGACCAAGCCGGGTGTACTGGTCGAGCTGTTCAAGATCGAAGTGCCGGAAATTGCCGAACAATTGATCGAGATCAAGGGGGCCGCCCGGGACCCGGGTGCGCGTGCCAAGATCGCGGTCAAGACCAATGACAGGCGCATCGATCCGGTCGGTGCCTGTGTCGGCATGCGTGGTTCACGCGTGCAAGCGGTGTCCAACGAGCTGCGTAACGAGCGCGTGGACATCATATTATGGGACGACAACCCTGCGCAGTTGGTGATCAATGCCATGGCGCCGGCGGAAGTCGCTTCCATCCTCGTCGACGAGGACGCCCATTCGATGGACGTCGCCGTTGGCGAAGACAACCTCGCTCAGGCCATCGGTCGTAGCGGACAGAACGTCAGGCTCGCCAGCGAGTTGACGGGCTGGACGCTCAACGTCATGACCGTCGATGAAGCCGAGGGTAAACGCGAGCAGGAAGTCGACAGCCTGGTCGAATATTTCATCAACCATCTTGAGATCGACGAAGACGTTGCCCGTATCCTGGTCGAGGAAGGGTTCACGACGATCGAAGAGCTGGCCTATGTGCCGCTCGAAGAGATGCTGGAGATCGAAGAGTTCGATGAGGATCTGGTCGAGGAACTTCGTGCACGAGCCAAGGATGAGCTTCTCAACTTGGCCATCGCGTCGGAAGAGCAGCTGGATGGCGCTCAGCCCGCCGAAGACCTTCTCACGATGGACGGCATGGACCGCCACCTGGCTTTCATTCTTGCCAGCCGTGGCATCGTCACCATGGAGGACCTCGCAGAACAGTCCATCGAGGATTTGAAGGATATCGAAGACGTGGACGAGGAGCGCGCAGCGGCACTGATCATGACTGCCCGTGCGCCTTGGTTTCAGAGCGAAGAGTAACGTGGTCACGGGTTCAGGAGGGTCGTAATGTCAGACATGACCGTAGAAGAGTTTGCCGGCAAGGTGGGACGCGATGTGTCCCGCTTGCTGGAACAGATGAAAGATGCGGGTTTGCCGCATCAGAAAGAAAGCGACGCGGTCTCCGAAGAAGACAAGCAACGTCTGCTCGATCACCTGACCAAGAGTCACGGTGGTGGCCGCGGCCCGCGCAATCGCATCACCTTGACGCGCAACACCCGTAGCAAGATCCGTTCGGGCGAGCGCGGCAAGACCATCGAGGTGCAGGTGCGCAAGAAGCGGACCTACGTCAAACGGGATGCGGAACCGGTCGAGGAAGCACCGGCCGAGGAGAGCGGGCCGCGTCAGCTGGTTGGCGACATGGCCGACCAGGCGCAGCAGCAGGCTGACCAGCAGTCCAGCGCCGAGGTGGCCAACGAGTCGGTTCAGGAAAGTGCCGGCCAGGAGGTCTCCAACAAGGCCGCCGCACCGGCTCCCGAGCCGCAGGCGCCAGGTGCAGACATTTCTCAGGAGCCGCAGGTCGAGGACAACGAGCCGACTTCCAACAGTCAGCCGTTCGTCGAGGCGCCGCCCAAGGAACCGCGTACCGAGAATCGTCGCGCCCATCCGAAGAAGGACAAGGAGCGTGATCAGGGTCGCCGCGGACGTCGTGACGACAATGATGATCGCTCCGAGCGTCGTCGCGGTACCGGTGCCAAGAAGGTCAAGCGTGCCGAGCGTCGCGGCAGTCGCCGCGGTCGCAGCGACAACGAGCACGGCTTCCAGCGTCCGACTCAGCCGATCGTGCGCGAAGTCGCACTGCCGGAGTCGATCAGCGTTGCCGAGCTGGCGGACAAGATGTCGGTCAAGGCCAACGAAGTGATCAAGGCCATGTTCAACATGGGCGCGGCGGTCACCATCAACCAGACCATCGATCAGGACACTGCCGCGATCGTGGTCGAGGAGATGGGGCACAAGCCGAAGCTGGTCAAGGAAGATGCGCTCGAGACCGCAGTGCTCGAAGGCATCTCCTATGAAGGCGACGAGATCACCCGTTCGCCGGTCGTGACCGTCATGGGTCACGTCGACCACGGCAAGACTTCGCTGCTCGACTTCATCCGTCGGACCAAGGTCGCGACTGGCGAAGCCGGGGGTATCACCCAGCACATCGGGGCGTACCACGTCGAAGGCGAACATGGTGGCGTCACTTTCCTGGATACCCCGGGTCACGCAGCGTTTACCGCCATGCGTGCTCGTGGTGCCCAGGCTACCGACGTCGTCATCCTGGTCGTCGCGGCGGACGATGGTGTCATGCCGCAGACGGTCGAAGCCGTCGAGCACGCCAAGGCCGCCAACGTGCCGCTGGTCGTCGCGATCAACAAGATCGACAAGGAAGGCGCCGATCTCGATCGGATTCGCAACGAGCTGTCTCAGCACGGCGTGATTTCCGAAGAGTGGGGCGGCGATACCCAGTTCGTGTCGGTCTCGGCGAAAACCGGTGACGGCATCGATCAGCTGCTCGAAGCGGTACTGCTGGTTTCCGAAGTGCTCGAGCTCAAGGCCGTTCCCGAAGCGCCCGGCAAGGGTGTGGTGGTCGAATCGCGCCTCGACAAGGGCCGCGGTCCGGTGGCAACGGTGCTGGTACAGAACGGTACGCTCAAGCGTGGCGATATCGTCCTCGCCGGCCTGCATTACGGTCGTGTCCGGGCGTTGACCAACGAACTCGGCAAGCAGGTCGAGTCGGTGGGCCCGGCCATGCCGGTCGAGATCCAGGGTCTCGACGGTACGCCGGAAGCCGGCGAAGACTTCATGGTGCTCACCGACGAGAAGAAGGCGCGTGAAATCGCCAACTTCCGCCAGGGCAAGTACCGCGAAGTTCGTCTCGCACGGCAGCAGAAGGCCAAGCTGGAGAACATGTTCAGCCAGATGGGCCAAGGCGATGTCGCCAAGGTCAACGTCGTCCTCAAGGTCGATGTGCAGGGCTCGCTGGAAGCGATCCGTGGCGCACTGGAAGAACTCTCCACCGACGAAGTTCAGGTCGCGGTCGTCTCCTCCGGGGTCGGCGGTATCACCGGAACCGACGCTAACCTGGCGCTCGCCAGTGAAGCGATTCTGGTCGGCTTCAACGTCCGTGCCGACGCCTCCGCTCGCGAAATCGTCGAACGTGAAGGGCTGGATCTGCGCTATTACAGCGTCATCTACCAGCTGATCGACGAGGTCAAGCAGGCCATGAGTGGCATGCTGGCACCGGAGTGGAAAGAAGAGATCGTCGGTATTGCCGAAGTGCGCGATGTGTTCAAAGCGCCGAAGATCGGTGCCATCGCCGGCTGTATGGTCGTCGAGGGCTCCGTTCACCGCAACAAGAAGATCCGTGTCCTGCGCGACAACGTGGTCATCTACGAAGGCGAGCTGGAATCCCTGCGTCGCTTCAAGGATGACGTCAACGAAGTGCGCAACGGCATGGAGTGCGGTATCGGCGTCAAGAACTACAACGACGTCCAGGTCGGTGACAAGATCGAGGTCTTCGATCAGGTCAAGGTCGAGCGTACCCTGTAAGTGACAGGATCCCGCGGGTGCCTGAGTTTTACGACATAGGCGCTTGCGGGATCTCGAGAGGCAACGATGCGCGAATTCAAACGAACCGACCGGGTCGCCGACCAGCTGCAGCAGGAGCTGGCCGTTCTGATCCAGCGCGAGATCAAGGATCCGCGTCTGGGGATGGTCACGGTCAGCTCGGTGACGGTCAGTCGCGATCTGGGTTACGCCGATATCTACGTGACGCTGCTGGGCGAGAACGATCCGGAGCGGGTCAAGGAAAACATGGCCGTGCTCAAGCGGGCGGCCGGGTTTCTGCGCTCCCAGATCGCGCGTCGGATCAAGCTGCGTCACGTCCCCGAGCTACGTTTTCACTACGATGAAAGCGTGGTACGCGGGCACAAGCTGTCGGCCCTGATCGATGAAGCCGTCGGCAGGGACCGTCCGCCGGAAGGCGGTGAGGTGACTCCGGCAGACAGGGCTCTCGAAGACGACACTCGCGAAGAAGACACTCTGGAAGACGAGGCTCATGACAGCGAGTCTCGGAAAGAGGATGGAGAGTCGCGCTGATGGCTCGGCGTCGTAAGGGGTTGCCCATCAATGGCGTGCTGCTGCTCGACAAGCCCAAGGGCGTATCGAGCAATCATGCGCTCCAGCGTGCCAAGCGGTTGTTTCAGGCACGCAAGGCGGGTCACACCGGCACGCTGGACCCGATGGCAACCGGCTTGTTGCCGGTTTGCCTGGGGGAGGCGACCAAGTTCTCCGCTCACCTGCTCGAAGCCGACAAGGTCTACCGTACCCGAATCAAATTCGGTGAAGTGACTGCCACCGGTGATGCAGAAGGTGAAGTGGTTGAGCGCCGGTCGCTGCCTTCGAGACTGGATCATGACGCGGTCGAAGCCGCTCTCGAACGTTTCCGCGGCGAGATCGAGCAGATCCCGCCGATGTATTCGGCGCTGAAGCATCAGGGGCGCAAACTCTACGAGCTTGCGCGTCAGGGCGAAACGGTTGAACGTGCGCCGCGACGCGTGACGATATATGATATGCGCCCGCTCGGCTGGGAGCCCGATGGTCTTTGGTTGCAGGTTCGTTGCAGCAAGGGCACCTACATTCGGACGCTGGCCGAGGATATCGGAGCCGAACTGGGTTTCGGCGCCCACATCACCGCGCTGGAGCGTCTGGAAACAGGACCGTTCGGCAGTGAAGGGCGGCTATCCTTCGAGGCACTCGAGGCGATGAGCGACGAACAGCGACTGGCGCAGCTATTGCCGGTCGATGTCATGCTCGCCCATCTTCCGACGCTCGAGGTCGCGGAAAGCGTGGCCCATAGCCTGCTTCTGGGTCAGCGGGCGGCGGTACCGGAAAGCCAATTGGCACCGGGAGCAACCGCAAGACTCTATCGCGACGAATCCTTTCTGGGATTGGTCGAGATGACCGCGCCGGGGGAAGTGACTCCTCGACGTCTGGTCGACACGACAGCAGCGGAACCGAGCTGAGCCTTTTGGGGCCAGACGGACATGCTGTCAGCATCGCTTCGATGCGCCCGTCTTCGTGACGGTTAACCGGGAGGCTGCAAATATGCGTGGTCTCCGACATTCATCATTCAGGCATATTGCTTGCTGGAGAGTTTTTCATGGCACTAACTGCTGAAAAGAAGGCCGAGATCGTCAAGGAATTTGGTCAGGGCGAAAGCGACACCGGTTCCCCGGAAGTCCAGGTCGCACTGCTGAGCGCCAACATCGACGGTCTGCAGGGTCACTTCAAGGATCACAAGCAGGATCACCACTCTCGTCGTGGCCTGATCCGCATGGTTAACCAGCGTCGTAAACTGCTGGACTACCTCAAGGGCAAGGACTTCGAACGCTATCAGGCGTTGATCAAGAAGCTTGGCCTGCGTCGCTAAATCGCTGAGCCGCCGCTTCTGGCGGTGCTAGCGACAGCCGATGGCCTGGTGCCGTTGGTGAAAGAGCCCTACCGATCCGTTCGGTGGGGCTTTTTTGTGGATGCCTGTTTTTCTTCGACCCTGCGGCGTCACTTCCTGCTGTCAGGGGCTGCGCTCGAATGAGTGATGGAACGTTCAGCCCAAGCTTCGCTTGGCCTCAGGCGTCGAATTGATCGTTTGCACTGATTCGTTCCCGGCGCGCAAGCTGGAGCCTATCTCGAACGACAAATTCAACGACGCAGGAGGACGCATGACGCGACCCAATATTCTGGTACTGATGGCCGACCAGGTGAACGGCACGTTGTTTCAGGACGGGCCGGCGGACTTTCTGCACGCGCCCAATCTCAAGAAGCTGGCCAAACGATCGGTCAATTTCAGCAACGCCTATACGCCGAGCTATCTGTGCGCGCCGGGCCGTGCGGCCTTCATGTCGGGCCAGTTGCCGTCGCGTACCGGCGTCTACGACAACGCCGCCGAGTTCCGTTCAGCGGTGCCGACCTGGGCCCATCACCTGCGTCGCGCCGGCTACTCGACCTGTCTCTCTGGCAAGATGCATTTCGTCGGTCCGGATCAGTTGCACGGTTTCGAGACGCGTTTGACCACCGATGTCTATCCCGCCGACTTCGGCTGGACGCCGGACTATCGCAAGCCCGGCGAGCGCATCGACTGGTGGTATCACAATCTGGGCTCGGTCACCGGAGCTGGCGTCGCCGAGATCTCCAACCAGATGGAGTACGACGACGAAGTCGCCTTCCACGCCGAGCAGAAACTGTTCGATCTCTCCCGCGGGCATGACGCGCGTCCGTGGTCGATGTGCGTGAGCTTCACCCACCCGCACGACCCTTATGTCACGCGGCGCAAATTCTGGGATCTGTACGAAGACTGCGAGCATCTCGATCCGGAGCAGGACGTGGTGCCCTTCGACGAACTCGATCCGCACAGTCAGCGGGTCTTCGAGGCCAACGACTACACCAAGTTTGATATCCAGCCGGAAGACGTGCGTCGGGCACGGCGTGGTTATTTCGCCAATATTTCCTATATCGATGACAAGGTCGGTTCGATCCTGGACGTGCTGGAACGGACCCGGATGCTCGAAAACACCATCATCGTGGTCTGCTCCGATCACGGCGACATGATTGGCGAGAAGGGGCTGTGGTTCAAAATGAGCCCGTTCGAAGGCTCCTCCAGAGTGCCGCTGATGATTGCCGCGCCGGGCCTCGAACCGCGCTCGGTCAAGGCGCCGGTATCGACCATCGACATCAATGCCACGCTGGCCGATCTGGTGGGCATCGATCTCTCCGAAGTCGAACCCTGGACCGATGGCGAGTCGCTGCTGCCGCTGGCGCGAGGTGGCAGCCGCGAGACGCCGGTCTACATGGAGTACGCCGCCGAGGGCACCCAGGCGCCGCTGGTGACGATTCGCGAAGGCCAGTGGAAGTTCAACCACTGCGAGATCGACCCGCCGCAGCTGTTCGATCTTGAGGCCGATCCGCACGAGACCCGCAATCTGGCCGACGACCCGGACTACGCTGAGACGCTGGCGGAATTCCAGGCCAAGGTCCGCGAGCGCTGGGACATGCAGCGTTTCGACGCCGAGGTTCGCGAAAGCCAGGCACAGCGGCTGATCGTCTACGAAGCGCTGCGCAACGGGCACTACTATCCGTGGGATCACCAGCCGTTGCAGGACGCTTCCCAGCGCTACATGCGCAACCACATGGATCTCAACATCGTCGAGGAGTCCCAGCGCTTCCCCCGCGGTGAGTGATACGCCGGCTGCAGGAGGCCGAGGCGGCAATCATTTTGCGCCTGACGTATGAGCGAGCGCCGCATCCGCGTATAATCTGTCTACGACGAACGTCCCAGACGAAAGCCGAGCGCCAGTCTCGGCTTTCGTCTTTTCATTCTGTCGTCTTTTCATTCTGTCGTCGTTTCATTCACGCCCTTTCCCGCGAGATTCCCCGCTGTGCTCTCTACTGCCAACATCACCATGCAGTTTGGCCCCAAGCCGCTGTTCGAGAACGTTTCCGTCAAATTCGGCGGTGGCCATCGCTACGGCTTGATCGGCGCCAACGGCTGCGGCAAGTCCACCTTCATGAAGATTCTGGGGGGCGACCTGGAGCCAAGCGGCGGCCAGGTGATGAAGGACGCCACTACGCGGCTGGGTAAACTGCGCCAGGATCAGTTCGCGTTCGAGAACGAGCGGGTGATCGATACCGTGATCATGGGGCACGAGGAGCTGTGGGAGGTGGCCGCTGAACGCGAGCGGATCTACTCTCAGGCGGCGATGAGCGACGAGGACGGCATGAAGGTCGCCGATCTGGAAGTGCGCTTCGCCGAACTCGAGGGTTATACCGCCGAGTCCCGCGCCGGCGAACTACTGCTGGGGCTGGGCATTCCGCTCGAACAGCACACTCAGCTGATGAGCGTGGTGGCGCCGGGCTGGAAGCTGCGGGTGCTATTGGCACAGGCGCTGTTCAGCGATCCCGACGTGCTGCTGCTCGACGAGCCCACCAACCATCTGGATATCAACACCATCCGCTGGCTGGAAGACATTTTACGGGCGCGTAGCTCGACGATGATCATCATCTCTCACGATCGTCATTTCCTGAACAGCGTCTGCACCCATATGGCGGATCTCGACTACGGCGAGCTGCGGCTGTTCCCGGGCAATTACGACGAGTACATGATCGCCGCGACCCAGGCCCGCGAGCGCCTGCACTCCGAAAACGCCAAGAAGAAGGCCGAAATCGCCGAGCTGCAGCAGTTCGTCAGCCGTTTCTCGGCCAACGCCTCCAAGGCCAAGCAGGCGACATCGCGTCAGCGCAAGATCGACAAGATCCAGCTCGACGAGGTCAAGCCGTCGTCGCGGGTCAGCCCGTTCATCCGTTTCGAGCAGACCAAGAAGATCCATCGCCATGCGCTGACGGCGGAGAAACTCTCCAAGGCGTGGGGTGACAACGTACTGTTCGATCGCCTGGGCCTGCAGATCGAAGCCGGCGAACGGGTGGCGATCATCGGCCCCAACGGCATCGGCAAGACCACGCTGCTCAATTGCCTGGTCGGTACGATGACGCCGGATGCCGGCGAGGTGAAGTGGACCGACGCAGCGGAAGTGGGTTACTTCGCCCAGGACCACGCCGCCGACTTCGAAAGCGGGGAGACGCTGTTCGACTGGATGCGCCAGTGGACCACCGAGGGCGAGCAGACCGTTCGCGGTGCGCTGGGTCGGATGCTGTTCTCCAACGATGACATCGGCAAGTCGGTCAAGGTGATCTCCGGCGGCGAGCAGGGGCGGATGCTGTTCGGCAAGCTGATCCTGCAGAAGCCCAACGTGCTGGTGATGGATGAGCCCACCAACCACCTCGACATGGAATCGATCGAGGCGCTCAACCTGGCACTGGACAACTATCCCGGCACGCTGATCTTCGTCAGCCACGACCGTGAATTCGTCGGCTCGCTGGCCACCAGAATCATCGAGATGAAAGAGGACGGCATCGTCGATTTCAGCGGCAACTACGACGACTATCTGCGCAGCCAGGGCGTATACGGCTAGCGTTCGCTGCACTACCGCTCCCTGACCGGGTTTGGGCTACGCTAAACGACAGCGAGTCCATTCCCTTTCAGGAGCTTCCCCCCATGACATCCGCCCTTCCCCAGCGCATTGATCCGATCAAGACCGCCCTGGTACTGATCGAATTCCAGAACGATTTCACCTCTGAAGGCGGTGCGCTTCACGACGCCGTGAAAGGCGTGATGGCGGGCAATGACATGCTGGCCAAGACCCGGGATCTGGTCGCCAGAGCGCGTGCCGCGGGCGTCAGCATTCTCCATGCGCCGATCCAGTTCGCATCGGGGTACGGCGAGATCACGGCCCGACCCTACGGTATTCTGGCGGGTGTCGTCGACGGCAAGGCCTTCGTCAAAGGTGAATGGGGTGCCGAAATCTGCGAGGCACTTACGCCGCAGCCCGGTGACATCGTCATCGAAGGCAAGCGCGGCCTGGACACCTTCGCCTCGACCAACCTCGACTTCATCCTGCGCAGCAAGCGTATCGAAACGATCGCCCTGGCCGGTTTCCTGACCAACTGCTGCGTCGAATCGACCATGCGCTCGGGCTACGAGAAGGGTTTCGAGGTGCTGACGCTGACCGATGCCGTCGCCGCCACCAGCGAAGCCGAGCACGATGCCGCCATCGCCTACGACTACCCGATGTTCTCCAAGCCGATGACCAGCGCCGAGTTCGCCGGATTACTCCCGGGCGCCGCGTAGGCGCGAAACGTTTCCGGGTCCGGGAGAGAAATGCCGTCGCGAGGGTCTTATGTAAAGATCTCTCTTAAAGATCTATCGTAAAGCCGATGGCGATCAACGACTTTCATCATCGGCCAAGTGGATTTCGCCGATACCGCAGTGCCGGCCACACCCGCGCACGGCGGGACTCGACGAAGGAGCGACGAGCGATGATGTCACGAGCAAGATCCGTTTCGGTATTACTGGGTGCCATGTTGACGACCGTGGCGACCGCAGCCATTGCCTTGCCCAGCAGTTTCCCGACCGGTACCACCTATTACGATCCCGAGCGGGCCTACAACGGTTTCGTGCTGTTTCCCGGCGGCGATCTCAAGACGCACCTGATCGACATGAACGGCAACGAGGTTCACCGCTGGGACTACGAAGGTTTTCCTCCGATCCCGCTCTCCGCCGATCAGGCCGATGGCGAAAAGGGCCATCTGCTGGTGCAGCTGGCGCGGGCCGAAAAACTGCCTGAACATGCCAGTCCCGGTAACGGGCTGACCAACGCCTCGGTCGCGGAAGTGAACTGGGACGGTGAGGTGAAATGGCAGTGGGGCAGTCAGCAGGACCCGGTCTATCAGCATCACGATATGCGCCGCCTGCCCAACGGCAACAACCTGGTGATGACCGCCGGCATACGGGAACTCAACGGTTTCGACTACGAGATCATCGACAACGCGGTGGAAGAGGTCGATGCGGACGGCAAGGTCGTCTGGTCCTGGACGGCCGGAGACCACCTTGATGAGATGGGTTTCTCCGACGAACGGCTGCGCTCGCTCAAGGATTCCGAGGATCCGGACTTCCTGCATCTGAATACCGCGGTGCCGGTCGGGCCCAATCACTGGTATGACGACGGCGACGAGCGCTTCGCGCCGGATAATATCCTGATCAACTCGCGCAATGCCAACGTCACTTTCATCGTCGATCGCAAGAGTGGCGAGATCGTCTGGCGCCTGGGGCCGGATTTCCCCGCGCTGCAACTGACCGGTAAGCTCGGGCGCCCGGTCGACCAGACCGTGGGCTCGCACGATGCGCATATCATTCCGGAGGGTTTGTCGGGCGCCGGCAACCTACTGATCTTTGACAACCAAGGCAATGCGGGCTTCCCGCCGTCGAAGCAAGGATTCTTCTCTTCGTCCCGCGTGATCGAGGTCGATCCGACCAGCGACAAGATCGTCTGGCAGTACTCCGGCGACATGTCCGGGCGCTCGCCTTACACCTTCTACAGTTCGTTCATCTCGAGCGCGCGTCGATTGCCCAACGGCAATACGCTGATCGACGAGGGCCAGAACGGCCGTCTGTTTCAGATCACGTCGGCAGGCGAGATCGTGTGGGAGTACGTCAGCCCGTTCTTCGGCAAATCGATGCCTGAGGACGACTACGTCACCAATCAGGTCTATCGCGCGCAGCTGGTGGATTACGATTGGGCACCGGACGGCACGCCCCACGAGGAAACCGCGGTGAAGCCGGACTGCGGTCGCTATCCGGCGGCGCCCGGCTGCCATCCGGGCCAGCCCGACGCGCCTTCCGGCACCTGAGCTTCTCGACCGGCCGGCGTGACGGCAAGCCGTCGCCCGCCGGCCGGATGCAGATGAGGTGAGGTCTGCGTAGACTGCATCACACACTTCCCCGCACGAGTCGCCATGACCAGCCACGCCGCAGATTCCTCGCCCGCCACGAATGCCGCTTGGGATGACCATGCTCGGGATGTCGCCTCTCGGGATGACGCTGCTCGGGATGATACCCCGCTCGATACCTTGATCGTCGGCGCTGGCGCGACCGGGCTGGCGGCGGCCTGGACGCTGGCCAAGCGCGGGCAGAACGTGACCTTGCTCGAAAGCAACGATCAGGTCGGGGGCAATCTGCATACCGAGCGGGACGGCGAGTGGCAGATCGAGCACGGCCCCAACACCGTGATCATGAAGCCGCCGCTCTATGCGTTGCTCGACGAGCTCGACCTGCTTGGCGAAGCTCAGCCCGCCAATGCGGAAAGCACCAAGCGTTTCGTGGTGCTGAACGGCCAGCCCGTGGCGCTGCCGATGAAGCCGCTGGATGCGCTGACCAGCCCGATCATCGGCTGGCGCGGTTGGGCACGGCTCGCTCGCGAGCCGTTCATTGCCCGCTCGACGGCATCGGAAGAGACACTGGCCGCTTTCGTGTCGCGCCGCCTGGGGCCAAGGATTCTCGGACGCATGGTCGATCCGTTCGTCTCCGGCGTCTATGCCGGAGACCCCGCGCGTCTCTCGGTTCAGGCCGCGATGCCACGGCTGGCAGCGATGGAACAGGAGCATCGCTCGCTGATCATTGGCGGTCTCAAGAAGATGCGTCAGGCGCGCCGCGATCCGTCACCGATACCGGTCGAATGGCGGGGCAAACTGGTCAGCTTTCCGCAGGGGCTGCAGCGTCTGACGGACCGGCTGGCAGAGGGGATTACCGCCCAGCCGACCGCGACAATTCAGACCGGCTGCGAGATCCGCGGCATTCGTCGCGAAGGCGAACAGTGGGTCGTCGAGGATCGCAACGGCCGGCAATGGCGGGCCCGTTCGCTGGTGCTGGCGGTGCCGGCGCCCGTGGCGGCAGCGCTGTTGCGCCCGCTGGACGAGCGGCTGGCGAAGCCGCTGGCAGCCATCGCCTATCCGCCGGTCAATGCCATCGCACTGGGTTTCCGCGAGCAGGATATCGCGCACCCGCTGGATGGTTTCGGCGTGCTGATTCCGCGCGCCGAAAAACGCCGAACGCTGGGCGCACTGTTCTCGTCGACGCTGTTCGAGGGTCGCGCGCCAGCCGGCCACAAGCTGCTCAACGTATTCATCGGCGGTCGCCAGAGTCCCGAAGCGGCAGTCGGAGACGATGCGACACAGGTGTCACGGGTAATCGGCGATCTGCGCGATCTGTTGGGCATCCGCGGCGAACCGGTGTGGCAGAAGGTGACACGCTGGCCGCAGGCGATTCCGCAGTACGAAGTCGGTCATCTGGCGAGAATCGAGGCGCTGGATGACGCGCTTCGGGCGTATTCCGGGCTGCACCTGGCGGGTAACTGGCGTGGCGGTATCGCAGTGGGCGACTGTCTCGAGAACGGTCGCCTGCTGGGCGAGAAACTGCTGGCGGCCGAATCGACCTGACGGCGGAGGCGCCGTCAGGTCAATATCGATTGATCCACTGGCTCAGCCCGTCGATCTACTTGTCCACCAGCTCCGCCACCGACGACAGGATCTCCCGGGGACGGAACGGATAGCGTTCGATCTCGGCCTGATCGGCGATACCGCTCAATACCAGCACCGTGTGCATGCCGGCTTCGATACCGGCGACGATATCGGTATCCATGCGATCGCCGATCATCCCGGCGCCGTCCGAGTGGACGCCGAGCTTGTTCAGCGCCGAACGGAACATCATCGGGTTGGGTTTGCCGACGATATACGGCTTGCGCCCGGTGGCCTCGGTGATCAGCGCCGCGATGGCGCCGGTAGCCGGCAGAACGCCTTCCTGGCTTGGCCCAGTGGCATCCGGGTTGGTGCAGATGAAGCGCGCGCCCTGCAGGATCAGCCGAATCGCCTTGGTGATCGCCTCGAACGAGTAGGAGCGGGTTTCACCGAGCACGACGTAGTCCGGCTTGGTATCGGTCATGATGAAGCCGGCTTCGTGAATCGCGGTGGTCAGCCCCGCCTCGCCAACGACGAAGGCCGAGCCGCCCGGCGCCTGATCACGCAGGAACGAGGCCGTCGCCAGTGCCGAGGTCCAGATCTTGTCCTCGGGAACCTCCAGGCCGCTCTGCCTTAGGCGCGCGCTCAGATCCCGCGGGGTGTAGATCGAGTTGTTGGTCAGCACCAGAAACGGGATCTCGCGCTCCCGCCACTGATTGATCAGCTCCGATGCGCCAGGGATGGCCTTGTTCTCGTGGACCAGGACGCCATCCATGTCGGTCAACCAGGATTTGATGTTACGTCGACTCGCGGTGTTGTCTTTTTTGCTGGTCTCTTTACTGGTCTCTTTACTGGTCTCTTTATTAGTCTCTTTATTAGACATGGGGCCCCTTGGCACGCGTGTGGAGAGATGATCGATACCTGATTACTGGTTCCGCCAGTTTAGCAACTTGTCGGCAACAAGTGATGTCGACTTCACCCGCTCAGTAGCCGCGTTCGGCATCGGCCAGATCGGGTACGTTGCCCTCGCGCTCGAAGCGTTCGATATTGGCGGCCACGATCCGGCTGCCGGTGGGCGCGTCGATCAGCGAGGCGATGTGAGGCGTCACCGTGATCCTGGGGTGCGACCAGAACGGATGCTCGCTCGGCAGCGGTTCGACATGGAACACGTCCAGCGTGGCGTGACTCAACTGGCTGCTATCCAGCGCGGCGAGCAGGTCGTCGTCGACGAGATGAGGGCCGCGCCCGACATTGATCACGCTGGCGCCTTTCGGCAACTTGGCGAAAAGCTCGGCGTTAAGAATGCCCGTCGTTGCGTCGGTCAGCGGCAGCAGGCAGACCAGAATCTCGCAGCGGCCGAGGAATGCTGCGAATTCGGCGTCGCCGGCGAAGGTCGTTATGCCCTCGATCTCGCGTTGCGTGCGTGACCAGCCCAGCGTCTCGAAACCCAGCGCGGAAAGCGTGGAAGCCGCTGCGCTCCCCAGGTTGCCGAGCCCCATGACGCCCACGGGGCGATCCGTCGCTGGCGGAACGACCAGCTGCTTCCACTGCCGGGCGCGCTGGTTGGCGCTGATCGTCGGCATGTCGCGATGGTGGCTCAGCACATGCAAGGCTACGTACTCGCGCATGCGCTGGGTCAGATCCGTACCCACGGTGCGAATGATCGGTATCTGGCGAGGCAGTTTCGTATCGGCCAGCACGTGATCGATGCCCGCGCCCAACGACACGATCGCCTTGAGATTGGCAAAGGGCAGGAACGCCCCGTCAGCCGGCTTCCAGACCACGGCATAGGTCACCGCGTCGGCGTCGCCGGGGTCGTCGATGGAGCGGATCGTCCAACTCGGCATCAGCGCCTGAAGCTGCTCGATCCACCAGTTTGTTTTATCCACACCCGGTATTGAGACAACGATGGACATCTCGGAATCCTGGTAGTGATCAGGGGCGCACGACCGGCTCGTCATCGCCGAGCGGTTCGATGTGAAACGGCGCGGGCGCGGCACCGCCGCCGACGGGTTGCGTCGGGTCGTTGATGCCGACGCATTCGCCCGTGGTCGGATTCCGCGATACCGCCGACACACAGGCGTAGAGCTTGGGGAACACTACCTGCTGGGCGATCTCCAGTTCGAAACGTTCGCCCAGCCGTTTCAGCGTCGCCGGATCGAAGCGCGGATCGACCCGGACCGAGCCGCGATAGCTGGCATCGATTCGCGGATGATGTATCGCATCCTCCACACTCATGTCGAAGTCCATCATCAGCGCGGCGACCTGGGTCACCGCCGGCATGATCAGATTGCCGCCGGAAGCGCCCACCGAGAAGCGCGCCTCGCCGTCTTTCACGGCCACCGTGGGGCACATGTTCGACGAGTTGATACGCTTGCCGCCTTCCATGGTGGTGGGGTAGCCGGGGCGCGGGTCGAAGTAGCTGACGCTGTCGTTCATCAGCATCCCGGTGGAGGGCAACGTGACACCGGAACCGAAACGGTTGAGCAGGGTATAGGTGAGCGCCACCATGTTGCCCTCGGCGTCCACCGACGACATCGATGAGGTGCAGGCGCCCTGTTCCGTGATGACCCCGTTGCGGATCTTGTGCCGCTTCCAGCAATGCTCCAGCGCCTCGGCGTAGGCGAGCCAGGTTTCTGCCGTCGGGTTTTCCGGTGGCGTCGGCATCGCCTCGAGTGCGTATGCCAGCATCTCGCGCTGGCGCAGGCCGCCGGAAACCTCGCCCGGTGTGTAGAGCGTATAGCCGCGGTGCTCGGCGGCCATCGGCGCGTACTCGAACACCTCATAGGCGGCGAGATCCGCGCGGGAAATCCGCGAGCCGCCGGCCTGAAGATCGGAGACGATCCGTTCGGCCAGCGCACCACGATAGAACGTTTCGGCGCCGCCCTCGGCAATCTCGCCCAGCGTCTCGGCCAGATTCGGGATTCGCAACCGGCTCTCCGGCGTCGCCGGGTGGCCGCCGGGCAGATAGATCGATGCCGATATCGGATCGCGGGCCAGCGTGCGCGCGCAGACGCCAATCTGCAGGCTGGTGAACCAGTCGACGTGCAGCCCGCGCTCGGCCAGCTGAATGGCTGGCGTCATGACGTCACTGCGCGACCGGGAACCGAAGCGCGAGAGCGCATGATCGAGCCCGGCCACGGCACCGGGCACGGTGATCGAGCGATAGCCTTCGGTATTGGCGTTGTCGACCACGCCGGGAAAACCCATCGGCGTCGCCGGTAGCGCCGGATCGACCGGGTAATCCTCGAGCCGCATATCGTCGGGCAACGTGCCCTGGAAATCCAGCGCCACCGCGCGCTGCTCCTTCGCCAGCCAGATCACCATGAAGCCGGCACCGCCGAGGCCGCTCATCCACGGCTCGACCGCATTGAGCGCGTAGGCGGTTGCGACAATGGCATCGATGGCGTTGCCGCCGGCGTCGAGCTGCGCGGCGCCGGCCTGCGCCGCCAATCGATGCTGGGAAGCCACGGCTCCTCGGCTCGAGCGAGCGGCGGGCGTGGTCAGCGTCCAGTTTTCGATATCGCGATGGGGTTGGATCACGAGTTGGGGCCCTCGTTGTCGTGATTCGCTGTCGCCTCGATCAGATCGCCGACCAGCGCCTCCACGTCGTCCAGGTAATCGCTGCCGCTGGACGGCGGCGTCGGATCGGAAGTCATCACCACGGTCATGGCTCGGGATGGCACGATGTAGAGCAACTGGCCGCCATAGCCCCAGCCGTAATAGACCGGTTCGCCGGCGAGTTCGGTGATGAACCAGCCGTAGCCGTAATCGTCACCGTTGAAGAACGATCGCGTGCGCGGCTGCCACGAGCGCTCGATCCAGTCGGCGGAAAGCACGCGCTGGCCGTCGAGTTGACCGTTGTGACGAAACATCTCGCCGAAACGCAGTAGCGCCTGCGGCGTCAGCCCCATCTCGTTGCCGCCGAAGTAGATGCCTTGCGGGTCGCGTGTCCACGGCGGAATGGCGAAATTCAGCGGCGCGCCCAGCCAGTCTCGCGCGAGCGAAAGCGTGCTGCGGCCGATCACTTCGGTGAGTGCGGCCGAAAGCAGATGGCTGTTACCGGTGGAGTAGAGCATGCGACCGCCGGGCTCGGCGACAAAGGGACGCTCGAGCGCGTCGGCAATCCAGTTCGAGCTGGCGACCCAGGCGCCGTAGTTGCTGCCGGACGTGCGCTCCAGTCCGGCCTGCATCGAGAGCAGGTTGCCGACGGTGATGTTGTTCACGCGAGGATCGATATCGGCGGGGACGCGATTGCCGAGCAACTCGACTATCGGCTGATCGACGCTCTCGATCACGCCGCGATCGATCGCCGCGCCCACCAGCGCCGAGATCAGCGTCTTGGAGAGCGACTTGATGTTGGCGGTCTCGTCGGTGGCGTGGCCGCGAAATCCTTCGTCGATCACGGTTTTGCCGTCGATGGCGACCATCAGGGTGTGGCTGCGGGGTAGCTCGCGGGCATGTTGGATCGCGCCGGCGCGAGTGGCTTCGGGCAGCGGACTGGCCAGGGTCAGCGACGGTAGCGTCGCCAGCATCAGGCTGATGGCAAGACGCTGCCAGCGAAGACGGGCGGCGACGGAAAAGGGACGGGGAGAGCGGGTAATCGGCATGCGTTGAGTCTGGCGCATGCCGTCAGGTTCTTCCATGCCGTCATGCGGAACTCGTTATCAGGCGCTCGTTATCAGGCGCTCGTCATTAGAGAGGCCGCGTCAGACAATTTACGGCAAAGGGAACACCTCAGACTGTGCGGGGCATCGTGCTCTGGCGCCAGGCATGGAGATAGAAGCCGAGGTAGCGCAGGGCGACATAGCCGACGATGGCGGTGGCAACGATCACTTCCAGTATCGCCAGGCCGTGAACGATGGCGATATCGTGCGCGTCGAAGCCGTGGGCCTGCATCCACCCGGCGGTCTTCGAAAGCGCCGTGGCGCCGATCACCATGGGAAACGTGAACGCGGCGTAGCCCGGGCTGTAGGGCAGCCGTAGCAGCTTGAAGAAGGCCAGGTAGATGATCAGGGTCATCAGCACCGCGATGCCGCCGAGCAGGGCGGTCAACAGCGGCGATGGCTCGGTGATCACGGTGAGATATCCCGCCAGCGACAGGCTCGCGGGTGCCGCCATGATGGCGATGGTCGGCTTGGCCGGGTCGGGAATTTCCGGCGCGAAGATCAGCCGATAGATCATCACCGGCAGCAGGATGGCGTAGAGCCCCATGCCGAGGTAGAGCAGACCGATGGCCAGGGGCTGCAGCGCCGCGAGACCCGGAAACGCGACATCGGCGACGATGATCCCCACCGGCGGTACGAACCAGGCCGGCACCATATGGTGAAGTTCGAAAGCCTTTGCCCGATGCACGACGAAAGCGGCGAAAAAACTCAGGTGAAGCACCACCGCGGCGAGCCAGAGGGCGACGCCGGCCTCCGGCAGCAGCCAGTCTCCTACGGCTTTCGACACCACCATCAGCGCCATGGCGAAGGTCGGGACGACGCTACCGACGACGGGATGCGCCAGATCCGCCCAGAGCAGACGCGGGTGAAACACGAACTTGGCGCCGAGAACCAGCAGCAGGATCGCGGCGATTGTCGCGCCGCTCAGCTGTGCCACGCCGCCCAGCGGCGCGAAACTTTCCCAGCTCCAGCCCAGGCTGGAGATGCCCAGCGCCAGGCCGGCCATCGGGGTCGGGGCGGTCTGGAGTCGCTGAAACATAGCGGGCATGGAGGTTCTCCTCGAATCGATGGAGACACCTTATGGCAATTCGAGCTATCGTTATATTTTAACTTTCTTCACTTGGCGTTTTATAAAAATTAACGACCAGGGATTTGACGATCAGGCATTGGACGCTCAGGCATTGGGCGATCACGAATCGGGCAATCAGGAGAAACGATGGCGATCACCTTTCGTCAGTTGCAGGTCTTCGTCGCGGTGGCTCATGAGCGGACGCTGACGGCGGCGGCATCGACGCTGTTCCTGACCAAGCCGGCAGTCAGCATTGCGCTGGCCGAATTGGAGAAGCAGTGCGGCCGTACGCTTTTCGATCGCCATCGCAACCGACTCCATCTCAACGATCAGGGCCGCCGGCTGTTGCCGATGGCGGACGAACTGCTGGCCCGCAGCGAGGCAATCGAGCAGCTGTTCGACAACGACGCCCTGGGCGGGCATCTGCATATCGGTGCCAGCTACACGATCGGTCATCAGTTGCTGCCGTCGCTGCTGAGGGACTTTCGTCTCGAGACCGGGCATCGGGATCAACGGGTTACCATCGCCAATAGCGCGGCAGTCTGTGCGTCGCTGGAGGCGTTCGAGCTCGATATCGGCATGATCGAGGGGCGTGCAGCGGGAGAGCGTTTCCACGTGCTGCCGTGGCGGCGCGATCGGATGCTGATCGCGGCGGCCCCCGATCATCCATTGGCGCATCGGGGCAGGATGGCGGTTGGTGCGCTGGCGGACTACGGATGGCTGCTGCGAGAGCCGGGCTCGGGGACTCGCGAACAGTTCATGCGCTTCATTGCGCCCCAGCTGCCGCAATGGGAGCTGAGCCTGGAGATCAACTCGGCAGAGGCGATCATCAATGCCGCCGCGGCCGGTCTCGGATTGACGTGTCTGTCCGCACTGGAGGCGCGTCACGCCCTGAACGATGGTCGCCTGGTCGAGATCGAACTGGCGCTGGAAATGACCCGCGAATTCAGCCTGGTGCTGCACCGCGACAAGTATCGCAGCCCGTTGATCGAGCGGTTCGTCGAATTCTGCCGCGATCGGAGTGACAGCTTCGCCGCCTGAGCTGTGAACCCGGCCAGCCACCGCGCGCCCCGATTCCGAGAAGCGAACCCGGGGCGCCCGGCCTTGGTGATGCGGGCAGTGGTGAAGTGAATAATGGTGAAGTGGATAGTGATAAAGCGGACAGCGGCGAAGCGGCTACCAGTGCAGCGAATCGTTCGCTGGCGGTATCAGCCGCCGAGGAACGACGACATCGCCTTGTCGGTGATCATGCCGCACGCTTTCTTGCCCACCTGATCCTTGAGCTGGGTCAGGCTGAAGGTCTGACCGTTCCCGCCATCGAGCAGCCCGCTCAAGCCTTGCTGGTAGCTGTCGCTCTCCTCGGCCTGACTCTGGCCGCCGATCTTCTCGAGCAGGCTGTTCTTGACCTTGTCGGTGGTGCTTTCGGTATAGCCTTGGTCCTGGCAGTAGCCGAGCACGCCGGCCACGTTCTGCATGCTACCCAGGTTCATCGAGCCGGAGCCCAGCGAGCTCAGCAGCGACGCGCCGCTGGCGGTGCCCGTACTCTGGGAGGATTGGCCGGACATCATCTCGCCGGCGTTTTTCTTGACGCTATCGAAACTGTAGGCCGAGGCCATCGGCGAGGCCGCGACGGAGACGGTCAGCAGCGTGGCGGAAAGGAAACGAAGATTCATCAAATGAGACTCCTGGCTGAAAAAGAAACCCTGCAGGCGAGGGTCCGATGAAGCGATTCGCGGCTGGTGACACCATGTTGACGATGGGCGATGAGACGCCAAGCTAGCGCTGTCCTACGCTAGGGTAACCATGAATGGCCGTGTCGGCCTGGCGAGACGATCTCCGGAAGATCACATTGACCGAAGACGAAACGCCGAACCGGCGTCATGGTCTAGGCTTGGAGTGTCGGAAGGGATCCGATGTTCCCTCGAAAAAAGGAGATGTCATGATTATTACCGTTGGCGAATTCAGGAAAGTGCTCGAAGAGTACGACGATGATCTGGAATTGAGTTTCAGCGGTCTGGAATATCATCGTGTTCGGGCCAAGGGCGAGATGCATCTGGAAGTCGAGTTCGAAGAGAAGATCTTCAGGGACAAGGTGGGCCACATCAAGGTTCATGGCGAGAAGCACTGAGCTTGTCGCTCGGCCTCCGGGCTCCATCGAGATGATCGTTCTCCGGCGCCGCAGTGAACGGGATGCCGCGCGAAGGACGGGCCGCGAAGAACGATGGGGCCCGCCAGGCGCCATGGCGACGTTTCGCCGTGGCGCCCTTTTCCGTTACCGTTACGGCCCACCGATATCAGGGAGCGGCACCCATGGATGATTCAACCGCTGTGACACGGGTCGACGTCGCCATCGTCGGGGCCGGGCCGATCGGCCTGTGTTTCGCCAATGCGTTGTCGCGTCAGGGTGTCAGCGCCATGCTGATCGATCGTCAGCCGCGCTCGGCGATGATGAATCCCGATAGTGATGGCAGAGAGATTGCGCTGACCCGGTCCTCCCAGCAGATCCTCGACAAACTCGATGTCTGGTCGCGAGTCGAGCCGGCCGAACGCGCCCGGATGCGTGGTGCCAAGGTTTTCGATGGCCAGTCGCTATTCGCGATGCAGATCGCGCCGGATGCGTCGAAAGACGAGCCGCTGGGCTGTCTGGTGCCCAATCGGGTGATCCGGCGAGCGGCTTATGCAGCGTTGCAGACCACTACACCGCAGGCGTCGGCGCCCGGGCCGGGCGAGATCCTGTGGCGTGACGAGCAAGAAATCGCCCACTTCCAGACCGGCGATACCGCCGTCGATCTCGTTCTCGAGAGTGGCGAGCGTATTCATGCCTCGCTGCTGGTGGCGGCGGACAGCCGCTTTTCCACCACGCGCCGGGCCATGGGTATCCCCGTTCACAGCTATCAGCACGGCCAGCATATGCTGGTCTGCCGCATGCATCATGACGAACCTCATGATCAGACGGCGTGGGAGTGGTTCGGCCACGGCCAGACGCTGGCGCTGCTACCGGTCGATACCCACTGCTCGTCGGTCGTGCTGACGCTCTCTCCAGCGGACATGGAGAAGCAACTCGCGCTGAGCGTCGAAGCGTTCGACGCCGATATCACCCAACGTTTCGGCGGCCGCCTCGGGGCGATGCGTCGGGCCGCCGAACCGCACCGCTATCCGCTGGTCAGCGTCTATGCCGAGCGTTTCGTCGGGCCCCGTCAGGCACTGATCGGCGATGCCGCCGTGGGCATGCATCCGGTGACCGCGCACGGCTTCAATCTCGGCCTGCAGGGACTGTCGCGGCTGGCGGATCTGATCGGTGACGCGCGGGCGCAGGGCGAGGACATTGCATCGTCATCGCTGCTCAGGCGCTACCAGCGCGAGCAACGTCTGGCGACCGCGCCGCTGTTTGCCGCGACCCTGGCGATCGTCGGTCTATATACCGATGACCGCACACCGGCCAGGCTATTGCGCAAGGCGGTGCTGCGAGCCGGTGAGGCGGCCTGGCCGGTCAAACGGCTGATCGCCGGCCATCTGATGCGCTCGTCGAACTAGTCGCACTCGACACGTGGCCGCCGGATGCCATTCGTCGGGCGATGCCGGGAAGACTCTGGCTCTCGCCTTTCTCTTCTCAAGACCTTTCTCTCTCAAGAGGAGTTCGTATGGATCTTGCAATGGTGGGACTCGGGCGCATGGGCGCCAACATGGCCGAGCGGCTGGTACGCGCCGGGCACCGCGTGGTGGGCTCTGACCCCAGCGAGGAGGCGATGGCGAAGGCGGCCGAGAAAGGCATCGAGTCGTCGGCATCGCTGGCGGCGGCCGTCGAAGCGTTGCCGGCGCCCAGAATCATCTGGCTGATGGTCCCGGCCGGCCCGCTGGTCGACAAGCTCATCGCCGAGCTCGAACCGATGTTGTCGAAGGACGACATCGTGATCGACGGTGGCAACTCGATGTACAAGGACACCGTGCGCCGGGCAGAAACGCTGCGCGAGCATCATCTTCACTATGTCGATGTCGGCACCAGTGGCGGTGTCTGGGGGCTGCGGGAAGGCTACAGCATGATGGTGGGGGGCGAGACGCCCATCGTCGATTCGCTCAAGCCGCTGTTCGAAGCCCTGGCGCCGGCCGCCGACAAGGGGTGGGGGCATGTCGGTCCCAGCGGTTCCGGCCACTTCACCAAGATGGTCCACAACGGCATCGAGTACGGCATGATGCAGGCCTACGCCGAAGGTTTCGCAATCATGGAGCGCAAGGATTTCGATCTCGATCTGCATCAGGTCGCCGAAATCTGGCGTCATGGCAGCGTGGTACGCTCCTGGCTGCTCGATCTTACTGCCGACGCGCTGGACAAGAACCCGTCGCTCGAGGGTATCGCCCCGTACGTGTCGGACTCGGGTGAAGGCCGCTGGACCGTGGCCGAAGCCATCGAGCTCGATGTCAGCGCACCGGTGATCACGCTGTCGCTGCTCGAGCGTCTGCGTTCCCGCGAGCAGGACTCCTACGGCGACAAACTGCTCTCCGCCATGCGTAACGAGTTTGGTGGCCACGCGATCAAGAAGGACTAGTCCGGCACTGCTTTCACCACCCGATCGAGACGCTTGAGCTGTCCGCGCGATCTTCATCGGCTACCAGATGTAGTGTCTCGACGCGCCGGGCGGCACAAGCCTCCGGCGCGTTTTGCGTCCCGGGGCACGACTTTTTGACCCTTGACATGGCGTGAGGCGAGCTACCATGCGGGCTCCGTGAGGGCCCGAAACTGTCCACAGGAAAGTCACAGAAAAAGACCACATCTATGCTTGGAAAATGGGTGGGCTACCATATATAGTGTTTTCCAGAAGCAGCGGAGGCGGTGAAAAACCGGATCCTTACGCTGCCCAAGCCTGCACCATCGGCCGTCGGTGGGCGATTTTTCCTGTCAAGGATGGTTATCATGAGCATCACGATCTATAGCAAGCCTGCCTGCGTCCAGTGCAACGCCACGTATCGCGCCCTGGACAAGCAGGGAATCGACTATACCGTGGTCGACCTGACCCAAGATGCCGCTGCGATGCAGCGTGTCCAGAATCTGGGTTATCGTCAGGTCCCCGTCGTGGTGGCAGGTGAAGATCACTGGGCCGGCTTCCGTCCGGACAAGATCAGCACGCTGGTAGCCTGATCTGACCCTTTCGAATTTGTCGGGCTAGCGTGGAACCGGGTTCCGCGCTGCCGAAAACCGCGCAGGGCGCAGGAGAGCCGTCATGGCTGGGCTGGTCTATTTCTCGACCAAATCAGGCAATACACGGCGCTTCGTCGAAAAGCTGGGATTACCGGCAAACCGGATTCCACTGAACCGAAGCGACCCGTCCCTGCAGATTGAAGAACCCTATATTCTCGTTGTACCGACCTACGGTGATGGCGACCCGCGTTCCGCGGTACCCGCGCCAGTCATTCGTTTTCTGAATGACGAACACAATCGGTCCCTGATTCGCGGCGTGATCGCCGGCGGCAATACCAACTTCGGCCATTCCTTCGGTCTGGCCGGTCGAGTCGTTGCGCAAAAGTGTCAGGTACCGCTTCTCTATCGTTTTGAACTGATGGGCACTGTCGAAGATGTCCATCGAGTCCTCGCAGGAGTGACCGAATTTTGGAAACGCTCAGCCTAGATACCGGTACGGCAGCGCGACCCGCCGCCGGCGCCGAACATAACGCCAAGGCGCTCGACTACCACGCGCTCAACGCCATGTTGAACCTGTACGATGCCGACGGCCATCTGCAGCTCGACAAGGACCGCGAAGCGGCGCGTCAGTATTTTTTGCAGCACGTGAACCAGAATACGGTGTTCTTTCACTCGCTGAAGGAAAAGCTCGATTATCTGGTGGAAGAGAGCTACTACGAGCAGAGCGTGCTCGATCAGTACGATTTCAGCTTCGTCACCGCGTTGTTCGATCAGGCCTATGCGGCGAAGTTTCGCTTCCAGAGTTTCCTGGGCGCGTTCAAGTATTACACCAGCTACACACTCAAGACGTTCGACGGCAAGCGCTATCTCGAGCGTTTCGAAGATCGTGTCTGCATGGTCGCGTTGAGTCTGGCTCGCAGCGACGAGACGCTGGCCAAGCAGCTGGTCGAAGAGATCATTCATGGCCGCTTCCAGCCGGCGACGCCGACCTTCCTCAACTGCGGCAAGCGTCAGCGCGGTGAGCTGGTGTCGTGCTTCCTGCTGCGCATCGAAGACAACATGGAGTCCATCGGGCGCTCGATCAATTCGGCGCTGCAGCTCTCCAAGCGTGGTGGCGGCGTGGCGTTCTCGCTCTCCAACATTCGTGAAGCCGGCGCCCCGATCAAGCGTATCGAGAACCAGTCCTCCGGCATCATTCCGATCATGAAGATGCTCGAAGACGCCTTCTCCTACGCCAACCAGCTGGGCGCGCGTCAGGGCGCGGGTGCGGTCTATCTCAACGCGCATCATCCGGACATCCTGCGGTTCCTCGACACCAAGCGCGAGAACGCCGACGAGAAGATCCGGATCAAGACGCTGTCGCTGGGCATCGTGATGCCGGACATCACCTTCGAGCTGGCCAAGCGCAACGAGGACATGTACCTGTTCTCGCCCTACGACGTCGAGCACATCTACGGCGTGCCGTTCGGTGACATCAGCGTCACCGAGAAGTACGAAGAGATGGTCGCCGACGGTCGTATCCGCAAGAAGAAGATCAACGCCCGCGAGCTGTTCCAGACCATCGCCGAGCTGCAGTTCGAATCCGGCTACCCGTATCTGATGTTCGAAGACACGGTCAACCGCGCCAATCCGATCCACGGCCGGATCAACATGTCGAACCTGTGCTCGGAGATTCTGCAGGTCAACACGCCGACCGAGTACGACGACGATCTCGGCTACCGTCAGGTCGGCGAGGATATCTCCTGCAACCTGGGCTCGCTCAACATCGCCAAGACCATGGATTCGCCGAACTTCGGCACCACGGTGGAAGCGGCCATTCGCGGTCTGACCGCGGTCTCCGAGATGAGCAACATCACCTCGGTGCCGTCGATCGCCGAAGGCAACGCCAAGTCGCACGCCATCGGCCTGGGGCAGATGAACCTGCACGGTTATCTGGCGCGTGAGCACATCCTCTACGGTTCGGAAGAAGGGTTGGATTTCACCAACATCTACTTCTATACCATCGCGTTTCACGCCATTCGCGCTTCCAACCGCATCGCCATCGAGCGCGACAAGCGCTTTGCCGGCTTCGAGAAATCGACCTATGCCAGCGGTGAGTACTTCGACAAGTACACCGAGCAGGCGTGGGAGCCGAAGACCGAGAAAGTGCGCGGGCTGTTCGAGAAGAGTGGTATCGAGATTCCGACCCAGGACGACTGGCGCGAGCTGAAGGCATCGGTCATGGCTCATGGGCTCTTCAACCGTAACCTGCAGGCGATCCCGCCGACCGGTTCGATCTCGTATATCAACAACTCCACCTCGAGTATCCACCCGGTGACGTCCAAGGTCGAAATCCGCAAGGAAGGCAAGCTGGGTCGCGTCTACTACCCGGCGCCGTATCTGACCGACGACAACCAGGAGTACTACCAGGACGCCTACGAACTCGGCCCGGAAAAGATCATCGATACCTACGCCGAGGCGACGCAGCACGTCGATCAGGGCCTGTCGCTGACGCTGTTCTTCCGCGATACGGCGACCACCCGTGACGTCAATAAGGCGCAGATCTACGCCTGGCGCAAAGGTATCAAGACGATCTATTACATTCGTCTGCGTCAGGCCGCCCTCGAGGGGACGGAAGTCGAGGGCTGCGTTTCCTGCACTCTGTGATCGTCCTTCCATAACGACCGACTTTGCGTGAACGCGCCGGGAAACGATGGCGAAACGTCTTTCCCGGCGCCAACCGAACGAGAGCACTCCCATGGATATGCCCGCTACCTCTGCCGCCCGTCACCTGAATCGGGTCGATGCGATCAACTGGAACCGTCTTCAGGACGACAAGGACCTGGACGTCTGGAACCGCCTGACCGGCAACTTCTGGCTGCCGGAGAAGATTCCGCTCTCCAACGACATTCCCGCCTGGAATACGCTGACGGAGAAGGAGCAGCAGCTGACGATCCGCGTTTTTACCGGTCTCACGTTGCTCGACACCATCCAGGGAACGGTGGGCGCGCCGGCACTGATCGAAGATGCGGTAACCGCTCATGAAGAGGCGGTTATCACCAACATCAGCTTCATGGAGTCGGTCCATGCGCGCTCCTACAGCTCGATCTTCTCGACGTTGTGCACCACCCGCGATGTCGACGACGCCTATCGCTGGAGCGAAGAAAACCCGTTCCTGCAGAAGAAGGCCGAGCTGATTCTCGAGCGCTATCGCGCCGAAGACCCGCTGATGCGTAAAGTCGCCAGCACCTTCCTGGAGTCGTTTTTGTTCTACTCCGGCTTCTATCTGCCGATGTACTGGTCGAGCCGCGCCAAGCTGACCAATACCGCTGATTTGATTCGTCTGATCATTCGCGACGAAGCGATCCACGGTTACTACATCGGCTACAAGTTCCAGCGTCAGTTGGCCAAGCTGCCGGCGGAGCGTCAGGAAGAGGTCAAGGTCTACGCTTACGAGCTGCTGCACGAGCTCTACGACAACGAGGTCAAGTACACCGAGTCGCTCTACGACGACGTCGGCTTCACCGAGGACGTCAAGAAGTTCCTCCACTACAACGCCAACAAGGCGCTGATGAATCTGGGCTTCGAAGCGCTGTTCCCGGCCAGTGTCACCGATGTTAGCCCGGCGATCCTCGCCGCGCTGTCGCCGGGATCCGACGAGAACCACGACTTCTTCTCCGGCTCAGGCTCCTCCTACGTCATCGGCAAGACGGTCAGCACGGAAGACGACGACTGGGCATTCTGAGCTTCATGCGAGAACGGGTCATCGTGTTTCCTGAAAACCGCCTCCGGGCGGTTTTTTCATGTCGGCACGAGGGGAACGACAATGTCAGGCTTTGCCGATTTGGTGATTCACCCTTCCACGTTCACTGCACACTGCCTGCACGAAACGGCGAGATAGTACTCCTGCACCGCGTCTCGGTGCGCAACCGGAGTCGAAGTCATGAAATTTCAAAAATCACTCATCGCGCTGGCCGTTGCCGCTTCCACCTTGTCACCGCTGGCCCTGGCTGCAGCCACTGAACAACCCAAGCAACCCGCGCCTCACGAAGCGCGCATGGTGCATGGCAATCCGCTCAAGGACGCCGTGGTCGCCAGCTGGAATCTCGACAAAGACGAGCTGGCCAGTCTGGCCCAGGCCGACAGCGATTTCCGCGCAGGCCTCAAGCAACTGCACGGTGATTCCAATGATGGCGACGACAAGGCCGCACCGGAACAGCGTCGCGCCGCGATGGAATCCCTGCTGGAGCAGCAGCGTGAGCAGCTGGCCGGCGTGCTGACCGACGAACAGCTGCACGCCTACCAGATGCTGGAGCGCCCGCGGCCTTCGATGATGCGTCATCACGGTGGCCCGAAGATGGATCCGGCGCAGATGAGCGCACAGCTCGAAAAGCGTTACGCGCCGCTGTTCGCGACCTGGGATCTGAACCAGGATCAGAGCACCAAGGTGCTGAACGCCGAACGCACCTTCTTCGATGGTCTGCATCAGCTCAAGCGCCCCGATCCCAAGGCTGACGAGGCGGCGAAAGACTCCCGCGGCGCCCAGTTCAAGCAGCTGCTCGAACAGCGCCACAGCGCGCTCTCCGAGGTGCTCGACGACGAGCAGGTTGCCGCTTTCGAGGCGCTGACCCAGCCACCACGCGGCCCGCATCACGGCCCGCATGGTGGCCCGAATCATGGCCCGCAGCCGAAACACGAAGCGCCCGCGGCCAGCTGAAGCCATCGCCACACCTGTCGATTGTCAGCATTGCGAGCCCTTCTCCGGAAGGGCTTTTTCGCGTCTCCCCTCATACCATCGCCTGACGTCTCCAGCCGCAGTTGTTAGTCTTTAGCCGAACGCGCCTTGTCATCCACCCTCTGCGATCGGAAACCCTCTCATGGAAGATCAATGGCTCGCCTGGGCCAAACGCCTCTCGGCGCTGGCCGGTACCGGGCTGCACTACTGCCACGACAAGTTCGACCGCGAGCGCTATGAAGAGGTCGCCGAGCTCTCGACCGCGATGATGGCGGCGCTGGGCGATATTCCCATCGGTCGGGTAAATCTGGCGCTGGGCGAGGGCGAAGGGCACGTCACGCCCAAGATCGATGTGCGTGCGGCGATCATCGACGACGGCAAGATTCTGCTGGTGAAAGAGAAGATGGACGGGCGTTGGACGATGCCCGGCGGCTACGCCGAAATCGGGCTGTCGGCAGCCGACAACACGGTCAAGGAGGTGTGGGAAGAAGCCGGCGTCACGGTCGCGGTCAAACGGCTCTACGCCATCCGCCACAAGGCCAGGCACGCCTACCCGCCGGACGTGCTCGATTTCTACAAGCTGTTCTTCCTCTGCGAGCGCCTCGACGGTGCGCCGCTCGATCCCGGCCATGAAGTGCACGATGCCGCCTATTTCTCGCCCGCCGAGCTGCCGCCGCTCTCGGAGCCTCGCGTCATCGCGCGGGACATTGCCGATGCCTTCGATTTCCATGCCGACCCGCATCGCGCGGCGCTGATCGATTGAGTCATTTGTCGCCGACGTTAAACCTCCTGACATCGAGGCGGTCTATTCAAGGGCAGGGCTTCCCTGCATCGGGGCGAGTGGAAACTGACGGGAGGGGTAATGAACGCACAGAAGATTCTTTCGCAGATCATGAAGCAGGCCGGCGGTGGCGGTAAATCGTCGTCTGGCAATAGCGGCTTCGACGTCAAGTCGCTGATGGGCGGCGGTGCGCTGGGCATGCTGATCGGCAGCAAGCGTGGTCGCAGCATGGGTGGCAAGGCGATCAAGTATGGCGCATTGGCCGGCCTCGGCGCGCTGGCGTGGAAGGCCTGGCAAACGCACCAGGAGAAGTCCTCCGCGCCCGACGCCGCAGCCACCACCGAGACCGACCGGCCGCTGGAACAGCTCTCCGGCGAACCTCAGGAGACGCGAAGTCTGCTGATTCTGCGCTCGATGATCGCCGCCGCCCGTGCCGACGGCCACATCGATGCCCAGGAGCGCGCCGCATTGGCCGAGCAGATCGACGCACTGGGCGCCGACGATGAACTGCATGCCTGGGTCGAACAGCAGATGGCCGCGCCGCTGGATGCCGATGCGATTGCCCGCAATGCGGATTCACCCCAGGCGGCGCGCGAGGTCTATCTGGCCAGCGTGGCGATCGTCGATGAGCAGAATCCGATGGAACGAGCCTGGCTCGATCAACTGGCGGCGGCGCTCAAGCTCGACGGCGATCTGTGTCGAACGCTCGAGCGGCAGGCGTCGGAAGCGTCGTTTTAAGCGGGGCTGTGGCATCGCGCCCGAGGTTCGGCCTCGGCCTCGGGCTGGCGCTGCGTCAGGGTGCCGAAAAACGCCGCCAAGGATAGCAATGCCACCAGGCTGCCATAGGCGTAGGTGGTGGGGATCAGACCGAAATGTTGGGTCGCGATGCCGCCGCAAAGCGCCAGGGTGCTGGCCGACAGGTAACAGATCACGTAGAACGCGGCCATCAGCGCCGACCGCTCGGTAGGCGGCGCCAGCGGCATGACGACGCGCATGGCGCCCATGAACGCGGCGCCGAAGCCGATACCGGCGATCGCCGTGCCCACCAGCAGGATCGCAACCGACTCCCGATAGACTCCCAGCAGCAGGCCGGCCATGCCGACGATCAGGCAGGCGGTGCCCAGCAGCACGGCCAGCCTTGGTGGTTTGGCGCGCAGGATCAGCACGCTGATGCCGCCAATGAAGGGCAGCAGAAACGTGATCAGGCAGCCCACCAGCGGATTGTGTACGCCGCTGATCGTGCCCACCAGTGTCGGCCCCAGCGACAACGAAAAGCCGCCCAGCGCCCACGACGAGACCACGGCCGGAATGACCCGGAACAGCGGACCGCGCACGGCCGGCGGGATTGTCGCGCGGGGGCGAAGCGCCGCCAGTGCGCCGGGCCTTGGCGTTACGCTCTCCGGGATCCGACGCAGACACAGCCCCATGACGACGAGCATGACGATCAGGACCCCGTAGACCAGGCGCATGGGCGCCGGGGCGTAGGTCACCAGCAGGCCGGCGATGAGCGCACCGATTCCCATCCCGGACAGCGGCGCGATGCTGGCCAGCACTGGGCCGCGGGTATGATCGCTGTCGAGCATTGCTGCCGCCAGCGCGCTGGTTACGATTCCAGTGGCGATGCCTTGCAGGATTCGCGCCGCCAGTACCCACGCAAGCCCGTCGGCGACCAGGAATAACCCCAACGACAGGATCTCGCCCACGATGGCGATGGCGACGACCGGGCGTCGGCCGATGTAGTCCGATAGCGAGCCGGTGGTGAGCAACGCCAACAGCAGCGCGAACACGTAGCTGGCGAAGACCAGCGTCAGCCAGGTCGTCGAGAAGTGCCAGGTCGACTGGTAGATCTGATACAGCGGCGTCGGAGCGCTCGAGGCGGCGAGGAACGTCACCATCAATACCGCGTAATAGACCAGCGACCCGAGCCTGGGCGCGGGGTAGACATTGGTCGAGCTGCAAGGGGTAGGCGGTGACATCGAGGAATCCGTTAATGCTAAAATTTTGCGTTAATGATAGTCTGACCGTGCCCGGCGAATAAAGCAAACGCTTTGCGTTTAGTAGCGGAGCGATGGATGTACCTTATCCGCACCAGGTTTCATTTCGCCGGTTTTAGTCGATTGGATTCATCGAACAGCGCTTGCGGAGAGAGTCATGGCGATCAAGGAAGCCGTTAGGCCAGGGGGGCGCAGCGCCCGCGTGCAGGAAGCGGTCCATCAAGCCGTTCGCGAGCTGCAGACCATCAAGGCTCGAGACGAGCTGACAGTGCCGCAGATCGCCGAGCGCGCCGGGGTTACACCTTCGACGATCTATCGTCGCTGGGGCAATCTTTCGGAGCTGGTGGCCGACGTCTCGGTGGAGCGGATGCGTCCCGACGAGGATCCAGCGGATACCGGCACGCTTGCGGGTGACCTGCTGGCCTGGGGGCAACATTACCTCGAGGAGATGACATCGGTGCCGGGTCAGCGCGCGCTCAACGACGTCATGGCTAGCGCTCATGACGAGCGGCGAGAGCGCTGCTGCCGTTACAGCGAATCCCTGATGACGACGTTGCACGATCGAGCCCTCTCCCGCGGCGAAACGCCGCCGCCGATCTGCAAGCTCATCGATGGCGTGGTCGCGCCGATGACGTATCGCCTTCTCTATGACCGCGATTCGGCAACCGTCGACAATCTGCAGCGTTGGATCGACTGCACGCTGCAAGACGGTGACGCCGGGGTCGCATACCGCCAATAAATCCGTTGACTGTCATATCAGCTTGGCTGCCACCAGCAGATCGGCGACAGACTGAAAGGTCCCATCGGGAATCGGGTCTCCATTACCGGCGCGTCTGGCGATGCTCTTGGCCAGCTCCGCATCTGCCGACCGCGGAATATGCCGAGGAATCGAGCTCGCCAGCAGAGCGGTCGCCTGTGAGGGGTCTGCCTTGCAGGTGACCAGCGGTACCGGTGTTTCGCCACGTACGTAGCGGATGCCGACCAACCAACCATCTTCGGTGCCGATCATCATCGAGGCATGTTGTACGCCGACCTTGGCATTCAACTGATGCATTTCACGGCGGCGTTTGCGGCGCTCCTGGTTCATCGTCGGATCGCCTTCCTGATCCTTGCGCTCGCGCTTCTGTTCGGTTTTGGTCATGCGCTGGTCGCGCCGAAACAGCCAGCGCTGCAACATCACGTCGAAGCCCCCGACCAGCAAGAACGCGATCAATGCGGTGATGACCAGTGGCTGCAACAGATCGATGAAAGTGCCCTGGATGCAACCGAAGCCGCAACTTGAGGATTCCATCAACGATTGCAGACCGAGCCGATAGACGATGACCAGCGCAACGGCCAGGGCCAGCATCTTGAATAGCGACTTCAGGAACTCGGTCAGGCCGCGCACCGAGAAGATACGCTTGAAACCCTGTACCGGGTCGATCTTCTCCGCTTTGGGCAGCACCGGTTCGGTGGCGAAGACGAAACCCTGCGAGACCACGATGTTAGTCAGCACGATGATCACGAAAGTGAGCGCCACCAGCGGCAACACCGACAGCAGCAAAACCTCTCCCGCCTGCGCCACCAGGCGTGGCCATAGCGAGTCGAAGGGTTCGGTATAGAGCTGCGCTGTCGTGTCGAGCAGGCCCCGGACGCGTGCGATGATGTCGCTGGCACTGACCGCGATGTAAAGCGTGCAGGCCAGCATCACCATTGCCGTGACCAGATCCGCGCTTTTGGAGACCTGGCCCTTTTTGCGCGCATCGCGAAGTTTCTTCGTCGATGGCGGTAGTGTCTTCTCTTCGGAAGGTTGCTCGCTCATGCGCTCATGGTGTCATGTCGGTTTCTGCCGAATCTCAAGCCATCTGAGTCTCGAGGTTGCTGCCGTCACCGGCGTAATCCTCATGATTGAAATCGTCCCAGCCCGATTCGGGCAGGTGGCCCTCTTCAGTGTAGAACGCGTATTCGTCGCTACGGTATTCGAAAATGCTCTGGTCATCGGGCGCATCGCGCTGACCGTAGTTCTGAATATACTCTTCGAGAAACTCGTAGCGGTTCAAGCCATCTTCGGTCAGCAGACCGTCCTCGTCCAGGGACGTGAAGAGATCCTTGAGATCGGCTTCATGGCTCTCGAGTGCATTGGTGCGCTTGATGTCCTGGACGATGGAGAAGGGTAACGTCGCGAGCGTCAGTGCGGCAGATACCCAGAAAAGCGGACCGGTGGCGGCGCGAGCAACGGCAATACCCTTGAGCGCCGCGAGCGAGGAAGCGCCCCCGGCAAGGCCGAAGGCACCAGCGGCGACGGTCACGGCGCCCTGGCCGATGGTGGCACCATCGCCACTGTCGGCGCCGCGCTTGATCATCAGCCCACCAAGCGCGATATCCAGCGCGCCGGTGGCCGAGTTGGCTGCGCCATCCAGAACCCTCAGGAAGGAGCTCACGGAACGTGTCGTCGTGGTGGCGTCGGGCAATGCCGGGTTCTTGGCGAATCCGTCCTTGGCGCCTTTGACGACTTTCCCGGCGTCGTCATAGGAGATATCCAGTTTCTTGGCCAGGGTCTCCTGATCGCCGACAGGAGCATCCTTGATGATCTGCTGCATGTTGTCGCTGAAACGCTCCCACGTATGAGGATCGGGAGCGGGTGCCTTACCCTTGACCTTGTCGTCGCCCCAGATCTGCGGCAGCGTCTTGTCGAGGCCCAGCATGGCATTGACGTTAGTGCCATTAACCTTGTCGATGATGTTGCTACCGAGATTGACGAAATGCTGGCTGGCGCCGAAGAAGCTGATGAATTCCTTGGCGATCGCCATGCGTCCTTCGGTGGTGTCGGCGAGTGAACCACCCTTGCCGGCCAGCTGATAGATGCCCGAAGCGAGCGAGATCAGACCGCCGGCCGAACCCAGCGCGCCGTTGCCGTTGAGCGTGCCGATCAGCGACATCATGCCGCCATTGGTCTTTTCGTTGAGCGCCTTGTATACGCCGTTCTTCATCAGACCATCGATATCCTTTTGGGTGATCGAGCCATTCTTCTGGAAGCGATCCCCGAGCTCCTGTAGCGCCTTGCCGAAGTTCTTCGCCGTCTGCTGATCGTTGAGGTATTCGTTGACGAACTTATCGATCGTCTCCGCCGTGCGTCGTGGAATATCGACACCGGCGCGCTTGAGTGCGGTCAGAACGGTCTTGACCACGTCCTGAGTCGCGGTCGCGGTATTGGCATCGTTGATCTGGTCGGGATTGGCGATCAGGTCGTCGAGATCGGTGACCATCGAATCGACCTGCAGATTCTGGGCGAATTCAGCTGCCTTGTCGGTCTCTTCGGTCGCCGGGAATAGCGTGGAGAGGGCATTGTAGGTCTTCGAAATATCCTGTTCGGCGAGTTCGCCCTGTCCGCTCTCGCGGAGGTCGTTGATGTAATCGATGTACGCCTCGCTGAACGCCGTTTCCTCCAGCCGAGAGGCGATATCATCTTTGTTGGCGACCTTGCTGACGGCGCCTGTCTGTGCCGATGCGTAATCCTTCTGCACGGCTTCGGAGGCAAACAGGTCGCCAAGACGAGCATCGAGTTTTTCGCCATCGACGACCGATGACAGATCGTCGCCGCTAGCGTGATCGAGACTCAGTCCCTCGGAGATGTCGAGTCCGACCAGATCCAGACCGTTTTCGAGCGCACCCTGGGCGCGCAGGGCTCGGTAGAACTGGGCGCGCTCGTCGTTCTTGTCGATGCTGCCGTCTTCGATGCCCGTCTTCCACTCTTCGATCAGGTTCTGCCAGGTCAGCTCGCTGACGGTTAACTTGCGTGAACTGTCGTCCGGGTCGGTCTCGCTGGTCTCCATCGACTGAATGTCGACATCGCTGAAGGCTGGCAGGTCGTGATCGCGCCGCGCCGTATCCAGCTCCGCGTTGTCGGCCAGGCGCTGGGTGTTGGTCTCGCCACCGTGCTTCGACCAGTAGCCGTCGAAGACATTGGTGACCTTGTCGCCGTCGTCACCCGCGGCACTACCGATGCGCGCGCGCAAATCATCGTTGACCTGAGTCACGGCATCGCTCGCGTTGACGCCCTCCCTGACCTTGCTGTCGATCAGGTTCTGGTAGAGCTGCGACAGCGTTTCAGAACTGTCGATATGCAGAATGTTGCGGCTGTCGGTGAGCGTGCCGCCGGCCATGGCAGAGGCCAGGGCGTTGAGGTTGTCTTCGTAGCTCGGGTTATCTGTCACGGTGTTGTCGGCGAGAAAATTGTCGTACCCGGCATAACCGGCGCTGATGGCGTCGTCCTTGCCGCCGTGACGATCCCAGTAGCCGTTGAAGACGTTGAGACCGTCATCGCTATCTTTTCCGGTATTGCTTAGCGCATTGCCGGTGCGGTCAAGCAAATCGCTCTTGGCGTCGTCGATGGCCGCCTGGAGATCCGGGGCGTCGCCGCGCTCACGCTGCTGGTCGAGCTGATACTCCACCAGCTGGCTGAACTGGCTGGCGGCGTCTCCCGTCAGCGGTCTCACCTTGCGGTCGTCGATATCGATGCCTTCGGCCATGTCGGAGGAGAGCGAATTCAGCGTGTCGTCGTAGGCGATGTCGGCCTCGTCGCGATTGGCCAGATAGCTCTCCTGGGCCAGCTCCTCGGTGTCCTCTTCGCCACCGTGACGCTTGAAATAGCCGTCGAAGACATTGGCGACGTCGCCACCGCCGACGCTGTCGATGCGCTCGCGCAGATCGTCGTTGACGTGATCCATCGCTTCCTGAGTATCGTCGCCCTGATCGATCCGGTTCTGGATCAGATTCTTGTAGAGTTGGGAGAGCGTGTCCGATGAGTCGAGATGCAGGATCTTGCGCTGGTCGGTCAGCGTGCCGCCGGCCATCCCCAAGGCCAGGGCATTGAGCTTGTCCTCGTAGTCGGGGTTGTCGGTCAGCGTGTTATCGGCCAGATAACCGTCGTAGGCGTCATAACCCGCGTCGATCGCGGCCTCTTCGCCGCCATGGCGCTTCCAGTAGCCCTCGAAGACATCGAGTCCCTTGTCGGCGTTGCGGTCGGCGTTGTCGAGGGCATGTCCGATGCGATCGAACAGCGCTTTCCTGGCGTTGTCGATCGCCTTGGACAGGTCGGGGTTCTTGCCGTCGGCGCGCTGGGCGTTGAGCTCGGCGGTGACCAGCTTCTCGAACTTGTCTGCGGCGTCTCCCGTCAGGCTGGAAACCCGGCGCTTGTCGATGTCGATGCCTTCCGCCATGTCCACCGCCAAAGAATTCAGCGTGTCCTCGTAATCCTGACTGCCGGGCTCGAGAGTTTCCTTCTCCTTGCCGCCATCCCCGGCCATCTTCTGCGCCAGCTTGAGCAAGGAGGTGAAAACTTGAGTGGGGGCGGACGAGATCGTGCTTTTGTCGAGGGTGACATCATCGTTGACGCGCATCGGCTTGTTCTCTCTGGAAGGCGTTGGCTCGAGGACGCCGACGTTCGATCCATGAAAAGGACGGGGCGGCATCGCGGGAAAACGTCTCCAGTATTCAGGCGCCGGATGACGACCCGATGGCAGCGGCGAAACGCTGAGTAACGGACTGTATGGCTTTAGTGGGGCGGAAGACGGCTATCGCATGGCGCCGAGAATGGCCTCGAGGCGGCCCATGTTGAGATTGAC
This sequence comes from Salinicola sp. MH3R3-1, assembly GCF_001937155.1. Classification (NCBI taxonomy): domain Bacteria; kingdom Pseudomonadati; phylum Pseudomonadota; class Gammaproteobacteria; order Oceanospirillales; family Halomonadaceae; genus Salinicola; species Salinicola sp. MH3R3-1. Next base: position 99,955 of record NZ_MSDP01000001.1, read on the forward strand.
GATATCGAGTTGATCCACCATCAACGGAATCAGGAAGACCACGTAGATCAGCATCAGGAAGGCGAACAGCAGGTTCTTGATCGGCAGCGAGAGATCGAAGGCGTGGAGATTGGGCGCCATCCTGGCGACGTAGGCCAGCATCAGGTCGGCGATCAGCAGCGCGATCACCAGCGGGGCGATCATCAACACGCCGATTTCCATCACCTGATCGAGCAGCCCGAGCAGCGCCATCGCCGAGGTTTCCGAGAGCAGCGGGATGAAGTCCACCGCCGGCCACAGCGCGTAGCTGCGATAGAAACCGTCGAGCAGCAGCATGAAACCACCCGTGATGAAAAACAGTGCCAGCAGCGTGATCGTCATCAATGTCGAGGTCACGCCGGACTCGGTGGCCCCCATCGGGTCGACGATCTGCGCCATGGTCGAGCCGCGTTGCAGATCGATCAGTTCTCCGGCGACCTCGGCGGCCCAGAACGGCACGCCGAACACCAGGCCGATAGCGACGCCGACCAGCAGTTCCTTGATCACCATGCCGGCGACGCTGAAGGTCGACAAGGTCTCCGCGTTCACCATCGCATCGAAAAGCGGCACGATCAGCGGCATCGAGATCGTCACCGCCACGGCGGAGCGGATCATGCCGGTCAGTCCCAGTCGATTGAACGCGGGTGTGACCAGCACCATTCCCAGTGCTCGCGCCACACCGACCGCCGCCGCGGCTATCAGTGGATAGGCGAAGTCGGTGAGGAACTGAGCAAAATCTTCGTAGTTCATGCGCGCGGCTCGTTGAAGCTGGCGCCGAGCCTAGCGTGACCAGGCGGCAAAATTATCCAACACCTGATCGGTGATGTTGACGATCTGCCCAGCGAGCAGGGGGCCTGAGACGATCAGCACCAATAGCACTGCCACCAGTTTGACCGCCTGGGGCAGTGTCTGGTCCTGAATCTGGGTCAACGCCTGCAACAGACCCACACCGAAACCGACGGCGATCGCCACGAGCAGTGCGGGTGCCGAGACCAGCAGCACCGTCCACAGGGCGTTTTTCATCAGTGAGAGGAAAATGTCGTCCGTCATCCTAGCCGCCTCCGTAGCTCAGAATCAGTCCATGCATGAGTCGCGACCAGCCGTCCACGGCCACGAACAGGAAGATCTTCAACGGAATCGAGATCAGTGTCGGGGAAACCATCATCATGCCCATCGCCATCAGCACATTGGAGACGATCAGGTCGATGATCAAAAACGGGATGTAGAGCAGGAAACCGATCTCGAAGGCGCGGGTCAACTCGGAGCTGACGAAAGCCGGTATCAGCACGATCAGATCATCGCTTTGCAGGTCTTCGCGCGCCTCGTCCGACCACAGCGTGCGAGTCGCATCGATGAAAAACGCACGTTCGCGCTCACTCGCGTAGCGGGACAGATACTCCTGCAACGGCCCGCGTAGCGCCTCGCCGGTCTGCTTGATCTCCTCGACGTTGGCCAATCCTGCCGAGCGCTGTTCGAACTGGTGGGCCATCTCCCCGATCAGTGGCGTTGTGATGTAAACCGTCAGGATCAGCGCAATGCCGTAGAGCACCAGGTTGGGCGGCGTCTGCTGCACGCCGAGGGCGTTGCGGATCAGAAACAGCACTACCGAAATCTTGAGAAAGCCCGTCATCGTGACCACCGCCAACGGCACCAGGCCGATAGTGGCGACCACGATGATGATCGCGATCAAGTTGGGCTGGAACTCAGTCATTCCCGGCGTGTCCTTCATCGAGCGCGAGCCTTACGATCTGTACCCCGATGGCGTCGCCGATCGCGACCAGGCGCCCACGCCCCATCCGCCGGCCGTTGACGACCAGGTCCACGGCTCGCTCCGGTTGGCGTTCCAGCGGCAGTACGCTGCCTTCACCGAGCTTGCGCAGCTCGCCGAGCGACAGTTCCAGCCGGCCCAGCTCGCAGGTCAGCTGTACCGGCAGGTTATCCATGACAGCATCGGCTTCCAGCGAGGGTTGGGTGGGCGATTCTTTTTTGTCCACAGGGGGTTCGCTCATGACACTCTCTTCGAGGGATGAATTCGCGTGTGACTCCGGACGATTCGCGATCAACGGCCCAGTGGCCTGAAGTCCGGTTTCGCCAAAACGAGCGCGGCAGCCGAAGTGATCGGCCAGATTCAGTTGTACCTCATCGTCCGTCGCCGTATCGAGCATGACCACATCGCCGGGACGCAGGCTGCGGAACTCGCCCAGCGTCAGCGTTTGCCGGCCACACTCGACCCGAAGTGTGGAGATGATGCCATTGGCCGGCGCTCGCTGTGCCGGAAAGGCACGGTCGAGCTGCGGCAGCAGCCGCTCGGCGGTCGGAATGGCAAGATCGAGGGCCAGCGGGTGAGATTCGCCATCGAGCTCGAGGATGAAACAGAGACGCATCGTGGACTCGGGCGGTGCCGATTTGCCGGGTATCAGACGAATGCCCGCGCCCAGTGAAGCCTCCAGCGGCTCTAGCCACTCGAGCCAGACGACTTCCAGCCACATGGCGGCCAGTTCGGCATCGACGTCGTGCCATTCGCGCAGGCGTTCGGGATGCTGGCTAAGTCGATCGAAGGCTCGAGTGCTACCGCTTAGGGTTAGCCGTTCCTCGCCAAGACAGAGCGTGATCGCCTGCGCTTGTTCGACCTGCGTGTTTTGGTCGAGCAGACGCAGGCTGGCCACATGGCCGTGCCAGTCGAAGCCGAGCGGCTGGCGGAGCACGTGCAGGGCGTTATGCAGCGCGAGCCGGGAGGCCTCGACGCGTGGCAGTGCCGATATCGCCAGCGGGGTGACTCGGGCCGCTGTGGTATCTCCCGGCGAATCGGCTGTGTCGGTCGTGTCAAACAAGGGCTGGAATCGAGTCTCGGGCGGCGCCGACGACAGGTTCGTCATGTGATGTCTCCTTGCCCCTGGCGCGCCTCTTCCATCTCCAGTTCCGCCAGACGCTCAGCATTTATCGCCATGGTGCGCTGTTGATCGGTTTGCAGACGTTCCAGCGCCCGCTGGGCTCGCAGGCGTCGGCCCCATTCGGCGGCCTGTGCATCGCGTTCTTCTTCGGCGAGCTTGAGATGACGCGCCTGCGATCGGCGCTCGTGAAGCAGCGTCTCTCGATGCGCGGCGTCGTCGGCCATCGTCTGTTGCCAGTCGGCCAGCGCTTCGGCGTTGAGCGGGCGATTCTCGCTGGCTTCGAATTGTGCCTGGTCCCGTTGATTGGCGCTGCGTTGGTGTTCCACCAACGATTGCTCCAGTACCTGACACTGTGCCGCCAGATCTTTGCAGTGGCGCTGGCCTGTCGCCAAGGCTTCCTCAGCCAGACGCGTGCGCTGACGTCGCAGCTGCATCAGGCGTTCGAGCTGATGCGGTGAGGTCATCGGGCGAGCTCCCTGAGCCGCTTCAGAGTCTCTGTAAAATCGCTGAGGTCATCCCGCGACTGGCGCAAAAAGTCATTGATCGCGGCATGCTTGCGAATCGCTTCATCGGTGGCGGCGTCGCTGCCCTCACGATATTCGCCCACCTGGAGCAGCAGCTCGACATCACGATAGCGTGCCATCAGGTCGCGAATCTTGCCGGCGTCGTGGCGGTGGTCCTTGCTGGCGACGGTCTCCATCAAACGGCTTCGGCTGGCCAGCACGTCGATCGCCGGGAAGTGATCGCGGCGGGCGAGATCGGCACTCAACACGATATGTCCGTCGAGAATGGCGCGCGACTCCTCGGCGACCGGGTCGAGCGTGCCATCACCTTCGGTCAGCACCGTGTAGATTGCCGTGATGCTGCCTCCGGAAGCGCCGCCGGGGCCGGCGCGTTCGAGCAGCCGGGGGAGAGCGGCGAACAGCGACGGCGGATAGCCGCGCCGGGTTGGCGGCTCGCCGGCGGCGAGACCGATCTCGCGCTGAGCGCGAGCAAAGCGGGTAAGGCTGTCGACCAGTAACAGCACGTCACGTCCCTGGTCGCGGAAATACTCCGCCACGCTGGTCGCGACCAGCGCGGCGCGGGCCCGCTCGATCGCCGGACGGTCCGAGGTGGAGACGACGCAAACGGTACGGCGTCGAGCCTCGGCATCGAGCTGGACGTCGAGCAGCTCTCGCACTTCACGCCCACGCTCTCCGACCAGCCCGAGGACGACGACTTCCGCGCTACTGCCTTTGACAATGGCCGAGAGCAACGAAGATTTACCCACACCGGGTTCCCCGAACAGGCCGATACGCTGGCCTCGGGCGACCGTATTGAGCGCGTCGATGGCGCGCACGCCAAGTGCCAGAGGATGCTCGATCAGTTGGCGGGTCAAAGGGGGCGGAGGCTCTGCATGCACAGGATACTCGTGCAGAGAGCCGTCGGTTCGTGAAGCGTTGGCGGTTGGTGGAGAGGCGGATTGTGAGGCGTCGACCGACGGCGCCGGCGGGGTGTCCAGCCACTCGCCGAGCGGGCTGATCACGCGGCCGAGCAGATCATCGCCGACGGCCACGCCCTGAGCGCGGCCGGTGGCGATCACCTCGCTGCGGGTCGATAACCCCTGCAGCTCGCCGATCGGCGAGAGCACGGCGTCTTCTTCCTCGAAGCCGATCACCTCGGCAGCGATGCGACGACCGCTGACGGGGTCACGCAGGTAACAGAGTTCACCGATGCTGACGCCTTCGATACTGGCGTGGATCAATAGGCCTCGAATCCGTCGCACTCGGCCGTTGATCTGGCGGGTTTCGGTCTGCGCGATACGTTCGCCGAGCCTCGGCAGCAGACCGTCGAGCGCTGTGAGGGCGTCGTCATTGTCGTCGGGCGTCGCGGATATCTCTGTGTTCATGCCGATGCCTTGCCGTCGAACAACGCCTGACGAAGAACGTCGAGCTGCGAATCCACGCCGATATCCATGACCGCAACCGGGCTGACCAGCAGGCACTGACCTGGCCCCAATTGGGCGTCGGCTTCGACCTGAAAATCGACCGTTACGGGCGGATGCTCGGCAAGCAGTACGGCCACGCGGGACTCCAGTGCCGGGGCCACGCGAATGCGCAGGCGATGTTCGTGACGCCACTCGGATAGCGCCTGACGTACGCAGCGGGCGATCAGATCGGCGTCATCGAACTCGCCGAGCAGTCTTCGGACCAGATTCAGCGAGAGTTTGGCAAGGGCGGGCTCGAGGCTCTCCAGATAGCGTTTGATGTCGGCCTGGGTTGTCGCCAGCAGCTTTGCGGCCTGAGCTTCGCCATCACGACGGCCGGCTTCGAAACCCTCGGTGTAACCGGTATTCCGCGCCTGCTGGGATTCGGCGGCCTGATCGTCTGCCCGCTGGCGTGCATGATCGAGAAAGGCGTAACCGTCGACCCAGGCTTCGGCTTCCGCGGCGCGCAAGATCACCTTGCCGGGGCGTGGGGGGAGTGAGTTCATGCCGGATCACCGCCTTGTCGAGTGGCCTGGTCCTGCATGACGTTACGCGAGAGTAGATGCGCTGCCGCCAGGCGGGCGATCTCTCTGGCCTTGTCCGTGTCCTCATGGCTGCCGATGTCGATGTGGTCGTCGACTGCAGGCTGTTCAGAGGAATCGCTGGCAGTTAGCTGACCGAGCCAACCCAACTGAAGCCAGGCTCGCAGCGAGGGCGGTCGTGTCTCCGCCCACACCAACAGGCAGCGGCTGCCGGCCCGTTCGATTCTGGTCTCGAAGGCATCGAGGTCATCCCCGACGGCTTCGTCGGCGTTGCCATGGCTGCGATGGGTCAAGGCCAGCGCATAGAGATCGGCGCCCAGACGCTGCTTGAGCGCGGCGACGCGTGGCGCCTGGATTTCGCGAACCACGGCATTGGCATGGACGATGACGCCGGCTGCACGCACGCAGTCCGTTAGCGCGGCGGCGTCCAGCTGGCGCAACGCGTGATCGGCGGCGTCTGCCTCGGGCAGTGCATCAATCGCGGGTAAGTTGTGGCGGCGCCGCAGTCGCTCGGTCAGGCGCTGTCGAAAACGCGGCTGCGCGACCCAGCGTTGCAGGGTCACATTCAGGGCGATGCCGTCCAGACATTCGACCCAGTGTGTCCGATCGATGCGCACCGGCAGTTCGGCGTCGGCCGCTGTCATCATGATGGTGTCGCCAAATCATAGGGGCGTTGGCGGCGCTGCCGCCAGATCAGCCAGCCCACCGCAAGGCTCAGTAACAGGATCGCCGCGATCATCAGGCCGAGTAACCACCCGACGCTGGCGACGCTGGTAGCCGGCATCGCGATGCCCAGGAACGAACTCATCATCGGCTGCGGCGTCGAGCGCGTCTCCTCCGGGAGGCGAGAGACGACCGGCACCACAGAGACCTTGTCGTAGGAGAGGCCGGCGATGCCGTTGGCGACCAGTGTCTTGATCTGGGGAATCAGCGGATCGATATCCAGCGACGGGATATAGCGCACGAAGACCGATGCCGACGACGGCGTGCTGTTCTGCTGCAGTAGATCGTTGTCCGGCAACACGACGTGAACGCGTGCCGACAGCACGCCGTCGATCTGGGAGACGGTGTGAGACAGTTCCTGGCTCAATGCGTAGATCATCTGGGCGCGCTCCTGTACGGGAGACGATACCAGACCGTTGCCCTGAAAGACCTCGCCGAGGTTGGTGAACTTGCGCTCCGGCAGGCCGGCGCGATCAAGCACGTCGACCGCTTCAGCGAAACGATCCTCGTCGACGGTCACCGTCATCTGGCCTTCGTCGTCGGACTGTCGATTGGCGGGAATCCCGTTGCGTGCCAGTGTGGCCACGATCACGTTCGCCTCGCGCTCATCGAGGTGCGTGTAGAGGTTGGTATCGCAGGCCTGCAGCAGTAGAGCCATCATTAGCCATGCAATGACCTGCAGCGGACGTCGATATGGATATCGGAACACGCGTGAACGGCTAAAGCGTCGATCGAAGTGCAAGTGTCATTGACCTTTCAGCAGAGTATTGGCCGAGCCGGAGACCTGCGTGGCGCCACGCACCACCATGGTGGTTTCGATAGAGTGATCGAAGACCTGCCCCAGCGAGTCGACGACCTTGGCCATTTTTTCATCGCCGATCGCGGAGGGCGCATCACCCGCATCCGGCGCTGGCGAGGTTTCATGGGTCGTTACCTTGGCGAAGCGGTCGGGCGCCTGCGCATCCGGAATCTTGGCCTGCTGCGCGAACGTGTTGACCCGGTCGACGAAACCGTCGAGGTTGTTGATCAGGTTCGAACCCAGCTCGCTGGGGCTAGCCCCGGCAGGAGAAGCGCCAGACTGACTCGCCATATGTTCGAACAGATTCTGCGAGGCCAGCGCCTTGGCGCTCGTTTCCGTTGCAGGGGGCGTCGGTGTCAACGCCCCGGCACTCGGTGGTGTCACGGGAGTCATCATTCACCTCGTCGTCAGGCTCGTGTCTTTTTCGACTGATATCGTCACCAGCAGCGCCGCGAACGGCAGCAACCGCCAATCTTTACTGCATCGAGTAGCGGTTGCTGCCCTGGATGTGTCGAGTCATGGAGTCGTTACTACCCGCTCCAGCTTTCACCATCAGGCCCACTCTTCACCACCCAGCTTGGTCTTACTCGCTCAGCTTGGTCTTCATCGCTCAGCTTAGTCTTCACCACCCGACATGGCTTCGCTCAGCATGTCTTTCATCATTGGCATCAGAATCAGCTGTCCGCCGACCTGGACCATGCCCTCGTTCATGGTTTCCTGGAATTTGGCGTTGTCGAGCGCGTCGTCGAAAGCCTGGGAATCGGTGGTCGAGTCACTGGTTGCGTTGCTGCTGCCTACGGCATCGATAGCCATGTATCGTCTCCTTCGGTTTTCGCATTGACCGATCGGCAAACGCGCCGTCGGTGAGTCATCGCAATACTGCTGCCTTTCTTCCCAGGCATCACTCGCGGGTGGCTGGCTGCGCCACACTGCCTCGGAACACTCTGACTTCGCCGGGCTTGGTGAGCGTCGGCGTTCGGCGCAACGCCTCCACGCGCTGTGCCACTTCCGCGAGCCATGACGGTGGTCCCATCGCCTCCAGGCGATGGCTGCCATCACGGATCTCGGCGCTTAGCGGGGCGCCGATCCTGGCGGCTTCGATATCGGTGCGCAGACTTGGCACGTCCACGCCATTGAGATCGAAGCTTTGCCGCCCCAGCTCTTCACGGGCGGCGACATGCAGCACGTATCCGTCGAAGAACCACGCCAGGCCGTTTGCCTGACACACCTGCGCGAGAAAATCGGCGGCGGTGGTGGCATGAATATCGCCACGAACCTCACCATCGACGGCGTCGCTGACTTCCAATGGTAGCGACAGGTTGCGGCCGAATTCCTGCAATACGTCACGTACCTTCTGGTCGATCACCACGTATCGATAACTGCGCTCTCCCCACGGTGGATGGCCAGAAAATGACGCAGGTGCTGCCGCAGACGTCTGTTCCAGAGAAGATGCAGGTGCCGCGAATACTGTGCTCCAAGGCGCGGCAACCAGGATAAGTAATGCCAGCACGGCGGCAGGTGGAAAGCATTCACGTCGTCGTGGAACGCTCAGCCAATGTGATGCATCCTCCCCGTGCAACGGACCGTGTTTATCAACCCTAGCAAGATCGTGATGACGGTTTAGTAGACTGTTGTATGTCTTCTTGTGACTTTCGCTTGTGTTCTGTAAAGGCTTGTCATCACGTGATGAAATTCGACGCTGCCCCCAACCGCCGGTTCTCCGGTACGCTGTCTCTCCACTCCACGAGCCCATGGACTGATTCACGGATGAAGGCACCTTTTAAGCATTCTCGGTTTGCGTACGCCGGATTCGTGCACACTCGGATGACGCATTGTCGGCTCAAGTGCGCACTGGCGGCCATCGGTATCGGCTGTCTGCTCTCGGCGTGTGCGGCTACACCGACCGGCAGCACCGAAGGCCGGCTGCTCAAGCTCGCCGATGACGTCGATCAGCGCGGTGATCATGCAACGGCTGCCGCCATGTACGAACGCGCTCTGGAACAGGGTGAAGCCTCCGCTGATATTCAGGTTCGTCTGGGCAACGCACGCCTGGCTGCCGGTGAGCCTGCCGCGGCTGCCGAAGCGTTTCGCGCGGCACTGCACGAGGATATCAACCTGGCTCCGGCGCTGCTGGGGCTGGGAACGGCGCAGCTGCGCCTGGGCGAGCCGGAGAGCGCGTTGCGTAGCCTTTCCCGAGCCGCGCCAGCGATCAATAGCGTCTCGGGTTGGAGCCGACTCGGTGCGGCTCAGGCGCTGACAGGTCGGCCCGGGCAGGCGATGGCCGCCTTCGACAAGGCTGTTGCGCTCGAACCGCGGGACCTGGATCTCCAGGCCAATCTGGCGCTGGCCGAGTCGCTGGCCGGCGATAATGCCAGGGCGGTGGCTGCCATGCGTCAGATCACGGCTTCCCCGCTGGCCGAGGCTCGACATTACCGCAACCAAATTCTGGTGCTGGTGCTCGCCGGGCAGACCGACGAAGCGCGTCGCGTCGAGATTCCCGACCTGCCGACCGCAAAGCGCGAGTCGCTGATCGCCAGCGCCGAACGGTTGGCTGCCATCCCCGGTGCCGCCGAGCGTGCCCAGGCACTGGGACTGGCCATGGCATCGCGCCGCGACTGACGGCGTTTCGAGGTTACAGGCCATTGGTGGTCGCGGTGTTGCCCATCGCGCTGCGCGCCTCGTTCTCGAGCATGGCGCGCCGCTCGCTGGCGCGTTCGCGGTCATTGAGACGTTCGCGGGCGGCGTTGGCCACCGGTGCCGCCTGCGCTGGCCCCATCTCTTGCCCGCGAGTCAGATCCTGAGGATTCGCCACCATCAGCTGAAGATTGAGGTCATTGGCACAGCCCGGCGGCAGTGACACCAGGCCGGTGTCGTCGGGCTGTGTCTGGCACAGATTGGGAATCGTCACCGATTGGCTGCCCGCCACCGCGCCTGATGGTTGGGGATTGGCGACGGCGACTTGTCGATAGCCGCTGGTCCAGTTCATAGGTCCCATCGACGATTGGCAGCCGGCCAGCAACCCAAGGCTCAGAAAAACCGACGCCAGCAGCGGCACGAGGCGCCATGTCTTGCGTATCGATGCGGTCGGACTTGATGACATGGTGCTGTTCTCCTCATTCATTTCAGCTTCGATCATTGCCGCCTCGGTCATTGCAGATAGAAGCCGAAGGGATCATCGATGCCGGCGGATCGAGCATGCTGGGCGGGATCGTCACCCAGTCGCGGATTGGCGCTGACCTGAGCCCGATCCAACGGCGTTCTCGGTGCCGGCGATGAGGAGGGGCGAACCAGATAGGGCGTGATCAGAATCACCAGTTCTGTCTCGTTGCGCTGGAAGCGGCGCGAGCGAAACAGCTGGCCCAGAATCGGAATATCACCCAGCACCGGAATGCGCTCCAGCTCATTGGAGACCTGGCGCTGAAACAGTCCGGCAATGGCGAATGTCTGACCGCTGCCGACTTCGACCACGGTATCGGCTCGGCGAACCTGCAGCGACGGTACGTCGTAACCGGCGATCTGAACGTTGTCGCTGGTCAGACTGCTGACTTCAGGACGCACTTCCATCGAGATGCGACCATTGGGCAGCAATGTCGGCGTACTCAGCAGCGATACCCCGAATTGCTTGTACTGAATACCCACCAGATCGCTGTTGACCGGCACGGGAATCGGAATTTCTCCGCCTGCCAAAAAGCTCGCCGTCTGCCCGGAAACCGTGGTGATGTTGGGCTCGGCCAGAATTTGCAGCAAGTTGTTCTGCTGTAGCGCTTGCAGCAGACCGTCGACCCCCTCGCTGCCGGGAGAGCTGGCAATATTGCTGGTCAGCACGCCGAACGAGAACGAGCCATTGTTGATCAGCGCATTCCAACTGACGCCGTAGCTGAGCAGTTCGTCGCGGGCGACTTCGGCGAAACGCACTCGGATGTTGATCTGGTTGGTGCCGTCGTAGGTGGATCGATCGAGACTGCCGCCGGCCGGTGCCTGAGCATCGAGCGTCGATTGGGTCGCCATGGCGCCCTCCACCGAATTGCTGCGGCCCTCGGCTATCAGTTGATTGCCGGCCATGTGCAGACGCACCTGGCTGTCTCCATCGATACCGCGCAGTGCTTCGCTTGCCTGGGCATCGCCATCGCGCACCTGCAGGCGCAGCGATGCCTGGCTTTCATCATCGGCGCCGAGAGCGATCAGGTTGGTGTCACCGGCCTGCTTGCCGAATAGATAGATCACGCCTGGCGAGACGACCTGCACGTCAGCGACGGCGGGATTGGCGACGAACACCGAAGCCACCTGCTGATCGAATCGCAGAATGCGCCCTTGGCCGGTCTCCACTCTCATGGCGCCACCGGAAGCATCGATGGCGACATCACCCTGGGCCGGCAATGAAGTGACGATCAGTGACGTGACGGTGGCCAGTAACAGTAGCGTTACCTGCGATATCAGACGAATGGCGGTCTGGAACGGTTTGACGTCGATGGAGATTGCGCTTGCCTTCATGATTGTTGCTGCCACTGTGTCACGGGTATTCTCCATCCCAGCTGATCCCATTTTTGTTGATCCCGTTCCTGTTAATCCAATCGCCATGCCGGGTCGCCACGCTTGGCTATCATTATTGATTTTGATGACTTTATATCTTTTTAGGCTGTGTAACGCTTTTCCATTGTGACCGGAATGGACTCTTTGGAGTGTCATCGACGCTTTCTCGGTCGAATCAGGACTTGGCTTGCGTCTCGGCCTCACGTCGAGATGCCGGTTTCGGTAAACGTACCTGGGCGATCGCCTGCAGACTGAATTCCGGCGCAATTTCCGGCCAGGCCATGACCGCAAGGTCTATGTCATGCTGCTTGAGCCACTGCTGCAGCGTGGCGCGCACATCACTGGCAACGACCACCACGGGATGCAGGTCGGCATCGAGTGTTTCCAGCTGTTGCTGGAACCAGGCGTTGAGCGCTCGTGATAACGGTGCCGGCAGCCCGCTTCGCAGGGGTTGATCCTCGGCATGGCGTTGGGCGCTGCGCAGCGCTTCTTCCATCGGGCGGGTCGCGATCCAAGCCGGTAACACTCTGTCGCTGCGGGCGTGACGATGACTTATCTGGCGCGCCATGGCGGTACGGATGCGATCGGCCAACCGAGCGCTGCTGGATTCCTGCGGTCCCCAGGTCACCATTGCCTCGAGAATGGTGCGCATGGCGCGAACTGGCACGCCTTCGTTGACCAGTCGGCGGAGGATTTCCGCCATCTTCTGCAGCGACACCACACGGACGGCTTCGGTGACCAGCTCGGCGTAATCCGACTCCATGTGCGACAGTAGCGCACGGGCTTCCTGAATGCCGACAAAGTCGCCTGCGTAGCGCATCAACGTACGCTCCAGGCAGCGTTCCAGCACCTGATCCGGCGTGCGATATCTGACACCGGCATCGGTCAATGCGGTGCTCGCGGATTCCGGCAGCCACTGCCAGTTGCCGCGTCCGGCCAGCGCCGGATGCGTCTCCGTCGTCAGTTCGAGCAATTCCAGGGTGCTGGGATCATCATCCAGCAGCACTTGAGATTCCGGCAGTTCGCCGTTGAGCACCGGGACTTCGTCCAGTTCGACCGCAAAGCGGCGTGCGGCGAGTGCCGGTTCCAGCCGTAGTCCGACGGAGGGAATGGCAATGCCGAGATCGCGCTCGACCCGCTCACGGGCAGCCTGCATCCCCTCACGCAGCACTTCTAGCGGCAGCGTATCGGCGAGACCGGCACCCAGGCAAAGCATGACACGATGCTGCCGAGGGTCATCGTCGGCCGAGCGGGAGAGACTTGAGTTAGAGAGGTCTGAGTGGGAAGGCGCGGCGTCGTGGGTGGCATCGTTGGATGTCAGGGCCGCTGTGCCTTCCGCTCCTGTCCCTGTCTGGGGGGCTTCGTCGGCCTGCTCGCGAAGATGACGTCGGCGTAAAATGAAGGCAGCGCTTCCCAGTAACGCCGAGATGGCCAGGAAAACGCCGGTGGCAAAGCCCGGAATGAAGGCCGCGCAGAACAGTACCGCCGCCGTCAGCCCCAGCGCCTTGGAATTGCTGCCCAATTGACCCACGATCTCGCTACCCAGATCGCTGGCGTTGTCGGAGCTAACGCGAGTGACGACGGTGCCGGCACCTATCGAGATCAACAGGGCGGGAATCTGGGCGATCAGACCATCACCGACGGTCAGCAGCGAATAGGTCTCCACGGCCTCGCCGAATGGCATGTCGTGTTCCAGCATTCCGATCAACAGGCCGCCGATCAAGTTGACAAAGAGAATCACCAGCCCGGCAATGGCATCGCCCTTGACGAACTTCATCGCCCCATCCATTGCCCCGTAAAGCTGACTTTCGCTTTCCAGCAGCGAACGTCGACGACGAGCTTCGGCGTTATCGATATCGCCGTTACGGGCTTCATTGTCGATACTCATTTGCTTGCCGGGCATGGCATCGAGAGTAAAGCGTGCCGCGACTTCGGCGACGCGCTCCGAACCTTTGGTGATGACCAGGAACTGGGCGACGGTGATGATCAGAAACACCACCATGCCGATGACGACTTCGCCGGCAATAACGAAGTTTCCGAAGGCGTCGACGATCTGGCCGGCATCGGCATCCAACAGAATCAGCCGAGTGGTGGTAATCGATAGCGACAGGCGAAACAGTGTCGCCAGCAAAATGATCGGCGGTAGCGACGAGAACTCGACCGGATGCGAAATATAGAACGCCACTACCAGAATCAATAGGCTGAAGGCGATGTTGATGCCGATCAGCGCATCGACCAGCGCGGTCGGTAGCGGAATGATCATCATCACCACCGCCAGCACCATGAAAGCGGCGATGATCACATCGCTGCGCTGAGAGGCGCGGCGAGCCACCATGTTGAGACGACCGAGAATCTCGTTCATGCCGCAGGCTCTCCCCGTTGATTGGCGTCGGTCGATGGCGGCCCGAGCCGACCCTCTTCCCGCTTTCTTCGTTCGAGATACGTCTGAAAATGTTGCCGAGCGGATGCATGTTCACCGTTCAGCCATTCGGCCCGGCTGCGTAATAGCAGCAGTGTGTTGTCGTGTTGTCCGCTCGCCTCGAGACGAGCGATGACGTTGATCGCGCGTTGTCCATTACCGGTGGTCAGAAATCCTCGACACAGTGCGTGAAGCACGCCGAGATGATCCGGAGCCATGCGATTGGCGATCAACAGCAGTGCCAGTCCTCTCTGAGCCTGCCCACTCTTCAAATACAGATGCCCCATCAAATGGAGCAGGTCGGCGGCGTCGCGATCATCGTTGTCGTTCATGCGATTGTCTGTTTCATGAGTCGAAGAGGGTTCATGAAAGACTCTTCTCACCAGGATCATCGTCTAGCGAGGGTGCCATGGCTTCATTCATGCGGCCTTCCCACGCCTGACGCCATTCGAGCTCTTCGCCAATGATGTCTCGTGCCATGGCGACGATGTCGTCATCCGCTTCCAGCTTGGGCAAGATGCTGTCGACCACGTGCTGGAGCAACTCGATGCTGCGTGCATTTTCATAGCTCCGGGAATCGCTGGCTGCGGGTTGCGCCAATGCATCCAGTCGATCGGCTAGAGCCGGTTGCTCGGTCTGTCGGCTACGCGATTCGCTGACCGCACGTGTGAACGCCGTATCCTTGGGCGGCGTCTGATCGAAGGATTCGGCATCGATGCGTCCGATCGGCCCGGCGTCGGCACGAGATGCACGATAGCGATCTCCTGGCATCGGGCGATCAGGAATCTTCATGGAACGACAGCCCCGTCAGCGCGCATGGCGTAGTTGAGAGATGAATCGTTAGAAATCGATCGTTCAAAGCGTCAGCGCAAATTGATCATCACCGCGGCGGAGCATGATCTGATCCGATTGAATCGCTGAGATCACCCAGCCGGACTCTAGCGCCGCACCGGGGTAGAGTCGCTTTCCCTGATGGTCGATGACATAAGGGTTTTCACCGAGCCACACGGCCTGTAGGCGCAGATCGGGCTGGGCCGGCGCCTGTTGCGGTTTAGCGTCGTTGAGTAAAACGTTGTGGCTACCATAACGTTGATCGAACCAGCGCTGAGTCTGGTTCCACGTTTCGGCTTGCGCTGCCGTGTATTGACCGGAGACGCTCAGGTAGCCGCCATGATCAGTGACCTCCAACGTGGAGAGCCCAGCGCTTGTTAGCTCCTGGCGCAAAGAGGCCGCCGGGCTGAGGCGTGCGTCGTTGACCAGTTGGCGGGACCCTTCTATGGCCTGCGTATCGAGTGTGGCAGGTGACGAGTAGTTACCGATGCTGGCACCGGCCTGGTTGACGTCGATGAACTCGTAGAGCGCCAGTACCCCAAGCGTTGCCACCAGGGCCAGCAAGGTGAAGGCGCGATTGAGGGAGCTGCGCCAGCGTGGTGGCAGCGTCGGAAGCTTGGGAAAAGCGGGAAGCATCGGTGACGCCGCGGGGCGCGTCAGCTTCAAAGCGACGTCATGGAAACGCAGCTCGGCTGGCAAGTCGCTACGTAGCCCGGTGCCCCGGGTGACAACGCGACCGTTGACGATGACATCGCCGCCAATGGCTTCGACAGCCATCTGGCGCCCGTGAAAACGTAGCACCAAGTGTTCGGCCGTCGTGCCAGAATCGCCCAGCACAACATCGGCAGTCTCATCACTGCCGATTCGGCAAACCGGATCAGTCAGCTCGATCATCGCTCCGCTATGTAAGCCAGCGGTGACCCTAAGCGTCGTTACGACTTCGCTTGCCGACGCCGAAGAGGAGGAGGCGGGTTTCATGCGTTTAACTCGCTAGTGTCGTACGAAGCATTGAGAAATTCCTTGGCTGTCCGTGCCGAATCGATCAGGTCGGAGAGCCAAAGAAGCTCCTGGATGGGTCTCGTTTTTCAGGTTGTCAGCGACTTTGCAAATGTGTCGCCTCGATTCATCATCTCCCGGCTTTACAGTCTTCATTGTTGGACCAAGGGCCGTCACGTGAACGTTCTGCCGCTTTGCCGGATGATGGGGTAGAAACGCCGCGAGCGGCATAAGGCCGCCCGCGACTGGCCGCATTAGTTCTGCGGACGCTGCTTGGTCGCGTCGAGCATCGTCTTCTTCTCGGTCGTGACCTTGGTAATTTCAGCGGATTTCTCGATCGCCTGATCAAAAACCGCTTTCAACTGACTAATGGAAGAATCAGCGCTGTCGTTTGAAGTCGACGGATCGATTGCAGGAGTATCAGCCATGGTATTTCTCCTAATAGCGTGAGTTTCAGAGTCTGCAATTCTAGCGGTGCTAGAAAAGGTGCTAGATCGAATCCGCAATATTAGCGAGACGTCAGGAACGCGATCCAACGTAATTCAGGTTACTGGGTTTGCGTGACAAGAGGGCTAATTTGAAGTAAATATTTGATTCTTTGCGTATCGATTAGGTAAGCAAAATAAAACCCAGTTTTTGTCTTCAAGTTATTGATATAAAATAAAAATATATTATATTGAACGTTCATTCAAATACCTGAGATGGCGTTTTTATTACTTTATATTACATTAAATCGGTTGTTTGAATGTGTTTTTCGCCTTCGTTATAGCGGTTCACGATATGAGCTGGGGAGTTGTGCAATAAATTGCACGTCTTGCTTGATAATGAGAGTTTCTATTCTAAGAATCAGTATTTTCTTAATTAAAAATGGTTGAATAAACGTCCCGGTGTCGTTATCCAGAGACGGCGTTGATTATCAATGTCTCTCAATGGCGTCATCCCCTGATCGGTTGAGTGCCGCATCTGCAACCCCGCCATCAAAGTCCAACCGGCGTTAACTTGATTAACGCTAACGACATGAATTAACCGTGGTGAATTTTCTCTTTAAATTCAATCATTTATTGATGTTCTTCGGTGGTGTGACTATAGTCTATCTCCTCCTTGGGGAGTAGCCGATCGCCGCTGTGCTGACTGCCGGTGGTGATGCTCGTGTCAACACACTCGGCAATGCCGTGGCACGAACGCCGGGTCCGGTTGGCGAGACCATGGACATCCGCAGTGCAACGTCGGGAATTGCGGATGTCGTGGCGATATTACCGGCTGGATAAGACCATGAACCCTGCTTCTCTCGTATTGCTTGCCTTTGCCATGTCGACCGATGCCTTTGCCGCATCGATCGGCAAGGGCGCGGCCCTCACCCGTACACGCTTTCCCGAAGCGCTGCGAATCGGCGTGATCTTCGGTACGGTCGAAGCGATCACGCCGATTATCGGCTGGGCCGTGGGGTTGGCAGCGACGCGATTCGTCTCCGAGTGGGATCACTGGATCGCCTTCGTGCTGCTTGGCGCGCTTGGCGGGCACATGATCTGGGAGGGGTTCAAGCCGGTCGACAGCGAAGCGGATCACCAGAAGATACCGGAGCGTAAATCGGTCTGGCTGCTGGCCGTCACGGCGCTGGCGACCAGCATCGATGCCATGGCGGTTGGCGTGACCCTGGCTTTTGCCGACGTCAATATCCTGGTCGCCGCGCTGGCGATCGGTCTGGCGACGACCTTCATGGTGACCATCGGCATCATGCTGGGGCGTGCGATCGGCTCGCTGATCGGCAAGCGCGCCGAGATCGCCGGCGGGATCGTGTTGATCGCGATCGGTATCACGGTCCTCTATGAGCATCTATTCGCCCACATGGGTTGAAGCCTTTCCGCGCGCTGGCGCCGCTCGCTGTCTATGCTGAACCGTGATCCCGTCACGGAGTGCCGCATGTCATCTTCTCTCTGGCAACGTTCGCTTGCCGATTTCCAGCACGCCGTTGAAACCCGTTCCACACCGGGATGTGGCGCGGCAGCGGCATTGAGTGGCTGCCTGGGCCTGTCGCTGATTCTCAAGGGCGTGCGGTTGCATCGAGGCGAATCCGACCTCGATCGTCATCGCCGCCGGCTGATAGAAGAAGGCGATGGGCTGCAGAAAGCGCTGGCCGAGGCCGTCGATGACGATGCCGCGGCGTTCGCCGACTATCTCGAAGCGCAGCGTCTACCGAGTGATACCGACGCCGAATCGGAGCAGCGAGATTCGGCACTGCGCGAAGCCCGCGATGCATCGATTCAGATTCCGCTGGCGGCCGCCGAGCGATGCCAGAACGGGTTGGTGCTGGCGGTCGAGGCGCTGTCGCTGACGTCGTCGGCGATGGAGAGCGACACGCTGGCCGGCACGACCATGCTGCGCGCCGCGATGGAGGCGCTACTGATCGGCGTCGAGTCCAATCTCGAGGCTCTGCCCGATCCCGCCGCAAGGCAGAAGCTGGAGGTTTGCTGTGGCGAGCTTCGCGACAGCGCTCGAGCCAGCTGTCATCGGCTCGGCATTGACGCCTCATGACGCCAGCACGCTCCCCCACGCCACTGCCAGCAGCAGTAGTGCCAGCGCGCGATTGAACCACTGCCACTGGCGTTTGGTATGAAACAGACGGGCGACACCGCTGCCGATCATGCCCCAGAGGGCCAGGCAGGGGAGCGCCACGATCCCGAACGTCAGCGCCAATACGCCGATCTGCGTCGCGCTCGACGCCGAGTCGGTGAACACGCCGACGACCGATAGTGCCATCATCCAGGTCTTGGGATTAACCAGCTGCAAGCCGGCAGCCTGTCGGGGGCCGAAAGCCGGCGCGCCTGATCTCTCTGCGTCGGTCTCGATGCTCGGGGGTTGGCTGCGATAGAGCCGCCATGCCAGCCAGGTCAGCCAGCCGACGCCGATGGCGGCCATCAGCTGGCGAATGACGGGATAGGCCAGCAGCGTCTGCGACAACCCCAGGCCCACCGTCAGCACGATCGTGGCCGCTGCCAGACTCGCGCCAAAGACCGCCGGTAGCGTGCTTTTCCAGCCACGGCGTGCGCCCTGAGTGAGTATCAGCAGATTGGTCGGCCCCGGGGTGATCGAAGCGACGAAGGCGAAGAGGGCAAACGGTAGCCAGGCAGACATGAGCGACTCCAGAAATGGCGTGGAGTCGGAACTATCGCGCCGTGATCGCCGCGCGTCTGGAAGGTTTGAGCAGTCGCCCACGTCGAACTCGCCAGGAACTCCGGGTTGGATTCAGTCTTGAGTTCAGTTCAGTTCAGTTCAGCCGGTCCGGGAGCAGCGCTGACGATAGTCCGCCGGGGTCAGGCCATAGGCGCGCCGGAACCAGCGACCCAGATGGCTCTGGTCGGCGAAGCCGAGCTGGCTGGCGACCGCCGCCGGGGATTCGCCGCCAGCGAGCCGCTGGCGGGCGAGACTCAGGCGCAACTGCACCAGATAGGCATGGGGTGCCAGCCCGAAGGCCGACTTGAAGGCGCGGGTCAGGCGGAAGCGATCGACGCCGCACTGCTCGGCCAGTGACTGCAAGCCGATGTCCTGTTCGCAATGCGCGTGCAGAACCTCCCGGGCGCGTCGAGCAACGGCGGGCAGACGGGGATCTTCCCGCTGGCGTTCTCGCCAGCCAAGATGCGGGACCAGTCCCTGCAATAAGGCATCGAGAGCGTCATCGCGTTCCAGCCTCGAAGTTGGCAGGCGTAGCGTGGTGAAGGCGCGGGCGACATGGGTGATCAATCGGGGGTCCTCGACCAGCGTCGAGGCGAAGCCCGGCTCGCCGGAAGCCGTACCGGTGACCGCGAACTGGCGCAGCTCGCGTTGAAGCCAGGCGGGGTCGAGATAGAGCATGGCGTAGGTGAAACCGCCCTCGGTCGGGGCATGGCCGTCGTGAATCTCGCCGGGCTCGACGAAAAACAGTCGTCCCGGCGTGCTGTCATGGCGGGTACGACGACAATGGAACTGCTGCACGCCCTGTTCGGTGAAGCCGACCAGGTAGCTGTCGTGCCAGTGGGGATCGTAGGCGTGGCCTTCGAAGTGGGCGCGGATCGTCTCGATGCCCGTGTCACCGTCCTGCTGCAGATCGATCCAGTTCGTCGATGTCATGCTGCCTCCCGACCGGCGCCCAGGGTCGATGCCTGCAACGCCCGATCCGCTCAGCATGCCAGAGGGCGAGGTTCATGTCTGGAACGTTCGTGCAGTCTGTAACGTTCGTGCGGTCTGGAATGCTCGGCACTGGCAGGCATCAAAGGCGCCTCTAGCGGGATGTTCAGTCCGGGACCGGTGTCTCGAACGTATCCCGGCGCCGGATCGTCAGCGTGGTGCCGATCGAGGCGGCGATCACCAGTCCGATGGCCAGCCATTGCAGGGTGCTCAATAGCTGGCCCAGGAACAGCAGCCCCGAGAGCGCACCGATCGCCGGTTCCAGGCTCATCAGCGTGCCGAAGGTCTGCGTCGGCAGCCGCGGCATCGCGATCATCTCGAGCGTGTAGGGCAGCGCGGTAGAGAGCACCGCCACCGCCAGCGCGTAGGGCAGCACCTCTGGCGCGAACATCGCCGTGCCCACGTCGAGCAGGCCCACCGGAGCGATGACGACGGCGGCGATGGTGACGCCAAGCGTGGCGCTCTGGGCGCCGTTGATGGCACCGGCCTTCTGTCCGAACAGGATATAAAGCGCCCAGCATACCCCGGCGCCGAGCGCACAGGCGGCGCCGTAAGGATCGACCGGGCCGCTGCGATCATCGCCCAGCAGCAGCAGGCAGGCCAGGCCGATCACGGCGAGAGCCACCCACACCAGATCCAGCCAGCGTCGCGACGACAGCATCGCCACCGCGAGCGGGCCGGTGAATTCCAGCGCCACCGCAATCCCCAGCGGCACGGTCTGCAGCGCCTGATAGAACAGCAGGTTCATGATCCCGAGGGCGACGCCGTAGATCAGCGTCGATTTCCACGCCCGACGGCTCAGCGGCTGGCGCCAGGGGCGCATGACGATCAGCAGTATCAGCGCGGCGAAGATCAGACGAATCGAGGTCGTACCGGTGGCGCCGATGACCGGAAACAGCGACTTGGCGATGGAGGCGCCGCTCTGGATCGAACACATTGCCACCACCAGCATGGCCACCGGCCAGATCCTGGCAAGCAATTCGCGCATGGCGACTGACATGACACCTCCGAAAGTGTGCGGCATGATGGCTCGCCAGACATTGCCACGGTGCCATGCCGGCGGCCGATGGCATTCGACGAGAGCCGCGATTGTACGGATGGGCAATATATTGCACAAGGCTAACGAGCGTCCCGACGTACTGGTCCACGTGGCTGCTAATGTGAGACGTCGGCGCCAGGCCGCAGGGCTGAGTCAGCAGGCGCTGGCGGATCAGGCCGGTGTGAGTCGACGCATGCTGGTCAATATCGAGAAGGGCGACGTCAACGTCAGCCTGAGCACGCTCGATCGTCTGGCCGAAGCGTTGGGGGTGCTGTTCTATGCGTTGGTGCAGCCGCCCGATAGCGAAGACTCGGCGCGTATCGACGAGGTTGCCTGGGTGGGAAAGCATCCCGACAGTCGCGCTCGACTGCTGGCGAGCAAACCGGCGCGTCAGGAGGTCGAGCTATGGTCGTGGTCGCTCGAGCCGGGTGACGTCTA
Organism: Salinicola sp. MH3R3-1; assembly: GCF_001937155.1. Lineage (NCBI taxonomy): Bacteria > Pseudomonadati > Pseudomonadota > Gammaproteobacteria > Oceanospirillales > Halomonadaceae > Salinicola > Salinicola sp. MH3R3-1. The sequence goes on from NZ_MSDP01000001.1 coordinate 121,308, forward strand.
CGAGTCGGCCGCCGACGACAACGGCTGGCACGAGATGCTGGTGGTAATCGAGGGAACGCTGACCCTGACCCTCGGCGAACGCGAGCTGACGATCGAAGCCGGCGACTTCCATGTCTACCCCAGCGACCAGCCCTATCGTTATCGCAACGACGGGCCGGGCCGGCTGCGCTTCATTCGCAACGTGGTGCACTGAAGCCGAGCTAAACCGCTGGCGGGGGACGGCCCCTCCTCGCCAACGCGGCCCGTCTGCTCGTAGTCAGCCAGTCATTCGTCCTGAATGGCTTAATGGCCTTTCGCCATCACGATCCTGCGTCACCGTTCTGTCACGCTCATGCGCCAATCTGCCGAGGAATCAGCCACCAATCACGGCCTGATCCATCTTCAGCAGAGAAGGGGAGGAAGCGAGCATGGCCAATCCGGCAGCCAGCGGTAATCCGACGATACTCGGTGATTCCGGAGGAGGATTGCGGACAAGTCTCTTTTTCGGCGTTCTGCTTGTCGCCACGACGGGTTATTTCCTCGTCTGGGGGCTGGGCTACATTCGCGGCGACAATACGCTTTTGTTCGTGCTGGCCACGTTGTTTGGCGTATTCATGGCGTTCAATATCGGCGGCAACGACGTCGCCAATTCATTCGGCACCAGCGTCGGCGCCGGCACGCTGACCATCAGGCAGGCGCTGTTCGTGGCGGCGATCTTCGAGGTCAGCGGCGCGGTCATCGCTGGCGGCGAGGTGACCTCGACCATTCGTGGCGGGATCGTCGATCTCGGTGGTATCCAGGTAGCGTCTCTCGACTTCGTCTACATCATGATGTCGGCGCTGATTGCCGCGGCAATCTGGCTGCTCTTCGCGTCGCGCAAGGGGTATCCGGTTTCGACCACCCACTCCATTGTCGGCGCGATCGTCGGCAGCTCGATCACGCTTGGCGTCCTGATCAACGGCAGCGACTCCGCGCTGGACCTGGTCCAATGGGGGCAGATCGGTCAGATCGCGATTTCCTGGGTGCTGTCGCCACTACTGGGTGGCGTGGTCGCCTATCTGCTCTACTCCCAGATCAAGAAGCACATCCTCTCTTACAACGAAATGGCCAAGAGCGAACTCACCGCGGTTCGCGAAGAGAAACGGCAGCATAAACGTGAGCATAAAGCGCGCTTCGAACGGCTTTCGGAAATTCAACAGATCGCTTACACCCACGCGATGGCGCGAGACATGCAGACGGTGAACGAGGGCGATTACGGGACGGAGGATCTGGAGTCCGAGTACTACCGCGACCTGCACCAGATCGACGAGAAACGGCGCCAGATCCACTCCCATCGCGCGCTGGAGAGCTGGGTGCCCATGGTGGCCGCGCTGGGCGCCATGATCATCTCGGCAATGCTGCTGTTCAAGGGTCTGAAGAACATGCAGCTTGGCCTGAGCACGCTCGATAACTACCTGATCATGGGAATGATCGGCGCCGTGGTGTGGATGGCCACCTTCATCTTTGCCAAGACTCTCAAGGGCGAGTCGCTGGATCGCTCGACCTTTCTGATGTTCAGCTGGATGCAGGTATTCACCGCTTCCGGCTTCGCTTTCAGCCATGGCTCCAACGATATCGCCAACGCCATTGGTCCGTTCGTGGCGATTCTCGATGTGCTGCGAACCGGAGCGATCGCCGACGAAGCCACGATCCCCCCACTGGCGATGCTGACCTTCGGTGTGGCGTTGATCGTCGGGCTCTGGTTCATCGGCAAGGAAGTGATCAAGACCGTCGGCGAGAATCTGACCAAGATGCACCCGGCGTCCGGTTTTTCCGCGGAGCTCGCCGCCGCCGCCGTGGTGATGCTCGCCTCGATGCTGGGCCTGCCGGTTTCCAGCACCCACATTCTGATTGGCGCCGTGCTCGGCATCGGCATGGTCAACCGTCAGACCAACTGGGCACTGATGCGGCCCATTGCCCTGGCCTGGATCATCACGCTGCCGGCCGCGGCGTTGATGGCAGCGATCGCTTTTCTGATACTGAGAACCGTACTTTGATCGCTTCAACAGACGTTCGGAGTCGAATCGGCGAGCCAGCAACTCACTTTCTGACTCGCCGAGAGCGTGCATCGGTATCGTGAAAGCCTCGCGCCTCGATCGAGCGCTCACTCCACCCCCAGATAGATCATCAGGCAGGCGCCGGGCAGATCGGGAATCCTGAGCGGCAGATAATCGAACTCCCGGTTGCTGCCATCCGGCAGCTGCATCGACTTGCGACCACTGCCTAGGTCGAGCACGTCCTGTTCGGCCCAGAGTTCGCGAAAGACGTCGCTCGCCTCGAGCAGGTCGTCGATCAACTGGCGCATGCGCGGATCGCCGGCGTAGCGCGTGGCCTGGCTACGAAAGATCGACACCAGCGTGCGGGCGGATCTCAGCCAGTCGGCCTCATGCGTTTCGATGCGCTTCTGAGTAAAGACCCACCAGAGCTTGTTGCGCGGATGCTTATCCCCGGTGCGCTCGATATCGAAGAGCTGCGCCGCGGCCCGGTTCCAGGCGATCACTTCCCAGTAGGCGTCCATGACGTAGGCCGGGTCCGGCTCCATTCGGTCCAGCAGACGCTGAAGAATCGGGTTGATCGTCGAGCCATTGTCGATGGCGCGCGGCGGTGCCGGCCGCCCCGCCAGCGCATAGAGGTGTTCGCGCTCGGTTTCGGTCATCAGCAGGGCGCGCGCGAGACAGGCCAGCGCCTGATCGGAAGGCTGAACGTTGCGCCCCTGTTCCAGTGCGGTGTACCAGGCCGTGCCCATGCTGGCGCGAGTGGCGACCTCTTCGCGGCGAAGGCCCGGCGTGCGCCGCCGACGACCCGGCGGGAGTCCCGCCAATTCCGGCGTGACGGCGGCGCGTCGGGTGCGCAGGAATTCGCCCAGTGAGGGCGCGTTTGAAGAGGAGGAAGACATGCAGCGTCGCTTTAGCCTGTCATTGGTAAACGTAGGATAACGTCGGGGATTATGTAGGATCAGCGGACATATTAGGGTTTTCGACAGGGATTGGAAATCAATCTGACGACGGATCGGAGATTCTGGATGACCTGCTATCCGCGCATCACGCTGCTCATCGGCTCTGATGGCCGGGCCGAGCTGGGCGTAGTCCCATTCGAGACCCCCGAAAACACGGCGGCGACCGACGTGGTGGAGGCCATGTCAGAAACCCCGCCGGAGGCAACGGAATACATCCCGCCGGAAATGCTGCTTCTGGACGACGCCGGCGCGCTACAGCGCGTGGCGGATCATATCGCGGCGACCCATGGGCGACTCGATCTGCTGATCCTGGATGCCGATCCACGCTCGAGTGAACCCGCGCCGGAATCACCGCTCGTGCGTCGCAGCCTGCCGTTTCGCTTTCATCTGTTGGCACCGCTTTTGCTGCTGTCGCCCTTGCTCGAGCGCTCTCGAACCGGGCGCGTGGTGGTGTTCCACACGGGCGATGCCGAGCGTGCGGCCTGCGGGGTCAGGCATCTCGGCCCATGGGTGGAAAGCGCCGGGATTCGGCTCGAGTCCGTCTCGCTGGCCGCCACCATGACCGAGCGCATCGGCAAACGGTTGATGACGGATCTGGTCAGGCGCCTGGACGACGAAATCGATGGATATGCCGAGGAGGGAGTGAATATCCGCACCCCCGCGGACGCCGCGAACAGTCGGGTGAGTGTCGCCCTTTCTCGCTCATCGAAGAGGTCTAAGCTCGAAGTTGGTTCATAACGATAAACGCAACCGTGACCCGAGGCTCGATATGCAATGGACGATCAATGGCCAGGTTCGGGAGGCCGAGGTGGATTTCCGAACGTCACTGCTCGATCTGCTCCGCGAGCAGTTCCAGCTCAGCGGCACCAAGAAGGGCTGCAACCAGGGCGCCTGTGGCGCCTGCACCGTGCTGGTCGACGGTGAACGCATCAACGCCTGTCTGGCGCTGGCGGTTCAGTATCAGGGCCGCGCGATCACCACGGTTGAAGGGTTGGCCGAGAACGGTACGCTGCATCCGGTGCAGGCGGCGTTCATCGAACACGACGGCTTCCAGTGCGGTTACTGCACGCCGGGCCAGCTCTGTTCGGCGGTGGGCATGATCGGCGAACTCGAGCGTGACCATCCCAGCGCCGTCACGGCCGACCTGGCGGCGAACGGGATCGAATGGAATCGCGACGAGCTGCGCGAGCGGATGAGCGGCAATCTCTGCCGCTGCGGCGCCTACAACGGCATCGCCGACGCGATTGCCGCCGGGCTCGCCAAGGAGCTGGGTGAGGAGCTAGGTGAGGAGATAACGCGATGAACGCCTTCGATTATCATCAGGTCGCTGACAGTGAACAGGCGATCGAGCAGGCCGTGCGCTCCCGGCGAGCGAAATATCTGGGTGGCGGCACCAATCTGGTCGATCTGATGCGCGAGACCGTCGAGCGTCCGCAGGCCCTGATCGACGTGACGCGACTCTCCCGCGATATCGACGAGACCGGTGACGGCGGCCTGATCATCGGCGCTGCCGTCACCAATTCGGCGTTGGCCGGCGATGCTCGCGTGCGCAGCCGCTATCCGGTGCTGGCCCGCGCGATTCTAAGCGGCGCCAGCGCGCAGATTCGCAACATGGCGACCGTCGGCGGCAACCTGCTGCAGCGCACGCGCTGCGCCTACTTCTACGACGTGGCGGCCCGCTGCAACAAGCGCGAGCCGGGCGCGGGCTGTGATGCGCTCGAGGGTTTCCATCGCTATCACGCCATCCTGGGTACGTCACCATCCTGCATTGCCACGCATCCCTCGGACATGGCGGTGGCGCTGGCGGCGCTCGACGCTCGCATTCATCTACGCGGCCCCGAGGGGGAACGGCAGCTGGCGATCACCGAGCTCCATCGTGAGCCGGGCGAGCGGCCGGATCTCGAAACCGAACTGCAGCCCGAGGAGCTGATCGTCGCGGTCGAGTTGCCGCCGCTGCCGATGGCGGCCCGTTCGGATTATCGCAAGGTGCGCGACCGCGCCAGCTACGCCTTTGCGCTAGTGTCTGTGGCGTCCATGGTCGAACTCGACGGCGAAACGATCCAGGACGTACGCCTGGCACTGGGCGGCGTGGGGACGAAGCCGTGGCGTGCGTCGCGGGTAGAAGCGGCGCTGCGTGGCCAACCTACGACCGAGGCGACGATTGCCGCCGCCGTCGACGCCGAGCTGATCGATGCCCGGCCGCTGCCGGGCAACGCCTTCAAGGTCGAACTGGCGCGACGAACGCTGATCGCGGAGCTGTCGCGGCGTATCGCCGATGCGCGTAATGGAGGTGAGGCATGAGTGCTCTCGATAAAGAACGATCGGGCGATAACCAACCCGCGGGCGTCGCCCTGGCCGGCGATTACTGGCGCCCGGAGGGCCGGCCGGATCCGCTGAGCGAGAAATGGCGAATCGGAATCGGCGCGCCATTGTCGCGTGTCGACGGGGCGGAGAAGGTCACCGGTAGCGCGCGCTTTGCCGGCGAGTTCACCTTCGAGGGCATGGTCTATGCCGCACTGGTTTACAGCGCCATCGCCAACGGCCGGATCCTGGCTATCGATCGGCGTGAAGCCGAGTCGATGGACGGCGTGGTATTGGTGATGACCCACGAAAACGCGCCGCGGCTCAATACGCCGCCGGTCTTTCTCCGCTCACCCAACGGCGCCGCCGGCGACGATCATCCGATCATGCAGACCGATCGCGTCCACTGGAACGGCCAGCCGGTGGCACTGGTGCTGGCCGAGACCCAGGAACAGGCCGATGCCGCCGCCGAAAGCATTCGGGTGGATTACGCGGCTGAGCCGGCGATGACCGATTTCGAGCTGGCGAAGACCCACGCGCGTCAGCCGGACAACGTGCTGGGCGGGCCGGCGGAGATCACGGTCGGCGATGCCGACGCCGCGTTCGAAGCGGCAGCACACCAAATCGATGCCACTTACACCACGCCGCGCCACAATCACAACGCCATCGAGCCCCATGCGCTGACACTGGCCTGGACGACTGGAGATGGGGATGAGAGTGGGCGCGAGGGTGAAACGCTGCGGATTCACGATGCCTCCCAGTGCGTCGATCTGGCCGTGGCGTCGCTGGCCGAGGTGTTCGGCATCGAGACCTCGCAGATTCACATCACTTCACCGTTCGTGGGTGGTGGCTTCGGCGGCAAGGCGCTGTGGCAGCACCAGATTCTGGCCGCGGCGGCAGCGAAGCTCGCGGATCGCCCGGTACGGCTGGCGCTGTCGCGCGAGGGCGTCTATCGCGTCGTCGGCGGGCGGGCCTGCACCGAACAGCGGGTGGCCCTCGGCGCGGACGAGCAGGGCAGGCTGCAGGCGCTCATTCATTCCGGCATCGCTGCGATGACGCAGCACAACAACTTGCCGGAGCCATTCTTCCAGGCAACCAAGTGCCTGTATGCGGCCGACCATATCCGACTGTCGATCGACGTCGCGGACATGCACATGCTCGCCAATACCTTCATGCGCGCGCCGGGCGAATCGGTGGGCACCTTCGCGCTGGAATCGGCGCTCGACGAGCTGGCCGATCAGCTCGGCATGGATCCGCTGGAGCTCAGACGCCGCAACGAGCCGGAGCGTGATCCCACCAGCGGGCTGGCGTTCTCCTCGCGTCACCTGCTGGAAGCGGCTCGCAGCGGCGCCGAGCGCTTTGGCTGGTCCGAGCGCAGCGCCACGCCTGGTCGTCGACGCGAAGGTGAATGGCAGATCGGGATGGGCTGTGCGACGGCCACCTACCCCTATATCCGCATGCCCGGCGCGGCGGCACGCATCACGCTCACGCCTGACGGCGCGACCGTTGGCATCGCCGCGCACGAGATGGGCATGGGCACGGCGACGGTGCAGACCCAGGTCGCCGCCGCGCGGCTGGGGTTGCCGGTGGAGAAGATCGCTTTCCACTATGGCGATTCGCATCTGGCCGGAAGCGTGCTGGCGGGCGGCTCACAGCAGACGGCGGCGATCGGCGGTGCGGTGATTGCCGCGCAGCGGGCGCTGGTCGCGGAATTGCTGGCGCTGGTGGGGCAGGATTCGCCGCTGTCCGGTCTCTCGCCGGACGAGATCGAATGCCGCGACGAAGGCCTGGGTGCGCTCGGCAATGGCTCGCGTTTCGAGACCTACGCGCAGATTCTGACGCGTGCCGGGCAGAGCGAACTCTCTGTGCAGGCGGACGCCGCCGGGTCGGAAGAGCTCGCCAACTGGTCGATGCACTCCTTTGGCACCATCTTCTGCGAGGCGGGTGTGAATTCGGTGACCGGCGAGGTACGCATACGCCGTCTGCTGGGGTCGTTCGACTGCGGCCGGATTCTCAACGCCAAGACGGCGACGAGCCAGTTCCGCGGCGGCATGATCATGGGTCTCGGTCTGGCGTTGATGGAAGAGACGCTGTTCGATCCGCGCAGTGGCCGGGTGATGAACCCGAGCCTCGCCGACTATCACGTCCCGGTACAGATGGACGTGCCGGAGATCGAGGTGATGTGGACTGATATTCCCGACCCGCACACGCCCATGGGCGCCCACGGCATTGGCGAGATCGGTATTACCGGCGTCGGCGCGGCAGTGGCCAATGCCGTCTACAACGCCTGCGGCAAACGCGTTCGTGATCTGCCGATCACGCTGGACAAGCTGCTGTAGCCGATCGACGACGGTTTCGGTTTGCCAGCTTTTTGCGCATGATTGGCGGCATCGTTTTCCGCGTCCGACGATGCCCGTCGGCGCGCACTGCCGAGGATCGAAATCGTCATGAAAGGAATCACGTTGGGAGTGTCGTTGCTGTTACTGGGCTCATCGAGTCTGGCGTTGGCGGAGGGCGATGACGGCGATGTTCGCGGTGCCGTCGATCCGGTCATCGAGTCGCTGATGCGCCAGCAGAGCATTCCCGGCATGGCGGTGGCGGTGGTGCGTCCGCAGGGCACGCAGATTCTGAATTACGGCGTCGCCGACCGTGATGGCGGGGCATCGGTCGATGACGAGACTCTGTTCGAGATCGGCTCGCTCAGCAAGACGTTCACCGCCACGCTGGCATCACTCGCCGCCGTCGAGGGCAAGCTCGATCTCGAGGCGCCGGTCAGTCGTTATCTGCCGACGCTCGAGGGCAGCGCGTTCGACGAGATCACCGGGCGCAATCTGGGCACGCATACCACCGGCGGGTTGCCGCTATTCGTGCCCGACGAGGTGACGGACCGCGACTCGCTGATGAGCTGGTTCCGTCAGTGGCAGCCGACCGAGGCGATCGGCGAGGTGCGCACCTACTCCAACCTGGGTATCGGTCTGCTCGGCGTGGAGACGGCGGCAAGCCTGGACAGCGAGTTCGTGCCGGCGATGCGGGCGCACGTGCTGGATCCGCTGGGGTTGCAGCACACCTGGTACGACGTTCCCGATAGCCAGATGGCCGATTACGCCATGGGCGAAAGCAAGGATGGCCAGCCGATTCGCGTGGCGCCCGGCGTGCTCGATGACGAGGCCTACGGCATCAAGACCACCGCCGGCGATCTGGCCAGACTCGTCCAGGCCAATCTCGGTCTGCTCGAGATCGACGACGACCTGAAGCTGGCGATCGACACCACGCGCCAGGGTTATTTCCAGGTCGGCGACATGACCCAGGATCTGATCTGGGAGCAGTATCCGCTACCCGTCTCGCTGGACACGCTGCTGGCCGGCAACGGCTACGACATGATTCTGAAGCCCAACGCGGCTGAGGCGATCGAGTCATCTCGGTCATCGCAAGCGCAGGCGCCGCGGGACGACGTCTGGGTCAACAAGACCGGCTCCACCAACGGCTTCGGCGGCTACGTCGTTCTCGTACCCGGCAAGCAGGTCGGGCTGGTGATGCTGGCCAACAAAAACTATCCCAACGATGCGCGCGTGAAGGCAGCCTACGAGATGCTGTCGAAGCTGAACGTGATCGACGGCGGCGATGCCGGGCACTGAGTACGCGCCCGGCCTGGCTTCATCAGCGTTCCGGGACGGGGCGGCAGAATCAATGATTCACGTCGACCACGAGTCGGCCCCGAACCTGGCCGGCGAGAAGCTGATCGGCGGCCTCGATGGCGTCGCTCAGGCCGATGTCTCGTGAAATCTCGTCCAATACGGCGGCGTCGATATCCCGCGCCAGTCTGGCCCAGGCCCGCTCCCGCTCTTCCTGGGGGCGGGTGACGCTGTTGATGCCCAGCAGGCTCACGCCACGCAGAATGAAAGGCGCGACGCTGGCGGGAAAGTCCATGCCCTGCGCCAGTCCGCAGGCGGCGACCAGGCCGTCCGGCTGAATCTGCGCGCAGACGTTGGCCAGGGTGTGGCTACCCACGGAATCGATGGCGGCGGCCCAGCGGGCTTTCGCCAGCGGCTTGCCCGGTTCCGACAGTGTCTGGCGGTCGATGATCTCGGCGGCACCCAGGCGTTCGAGGAAGGCGGCTTCCTGCGGCCGCCCGGTGGCCGCGATCACGCGGTAGCCACGCTGTGCCAGCAGGGTGATGGCGAAACTGCCGACGCCGCCGTTGGCGCCGGTCACCAGTACCTCGCCGTGCTCCGGTGTCAGGCCGTGCCGTTCAAGCGCCAGCAGACTGAGCATCGCCGTGTAACCAGCGGTGCCGATGGCCATGGCCTGGCGGCTATCCAGCGTTGCCGGCATCCGCGTCAGCCAGTCGCCGTTGACGCGTGCCTGCTGCGCCAGCCCGCCCCAATGCCTCTCGCCGATACCCCAGCCGTTGAGCAGAACCCGGTCACCGACACGCCACTCGGGATGCTCGCTGTGCTCGACGACACCGGCAAGATCGATGCCCGGCACCATGGGGAAGTGACGCACGATCGTCCCCTTGCCGGTAATCGCCAGCGCATCCTTGTAGTTGAGCGTGCTCCATTCGATGTGAATATGGACGTCTCCCGCCGGCAACGAGGCTTCGTTCACCGGCTTGAGGCTGGCGTTGCTTCGACCGTTTTCCTGTTCCACCACAATGGCATTGAACATCGACATGGCATCGAACATCGAGTTGTCCTTCTATTCGGCGTAATCCTGATTCATCGAGAGCAAACATGAACGCCCGCCCTGGCTTCTGCCAAGGCGGGCGTCATCGTTGTGCGGTAGCCATCGATCCCGCTCAGCTGCCGCTGGTTTCCGGTTCCGAGCTAGGCGCTGCAGGCGTCGTGGTGAGATCCGGTTCGGTGAGCTCGAGCAGTTCACGCGACATCGCACGAGCGTCGTAAAGCAGCTGCGGATTGTCGGATAGCGCCTTGCCGAAGGAAGGAATCATCGCCTTCAACTTGGCTTGCCATTCGGGGCTTGCGATCTGCTCGGGAAAAACCTTTTCCAGCAGCGTGAGCATGATCGAGGGGGCGGTGGAGGCACCCGGCGAGGCACCCAGCAGAGCGGCAATGGAGCCTTCCGCGCCGGTCACCAGTTCGGTACCGAACTGCAGAGTGCCGCCCTTGCCTTCGACATCCTTGATCGTCTGCACCCGCTGGCCGGCAGTCCACAGTTTCCAGTCGTCACGCTGAGCTTCCGGGTAATAGTTCTGAAGCTCCTTGAACTGGCCGCTCTCGGACATGCGCAGCTGGCTGATCAGATAACGCACCAGATCCATGTTGTTGATGCCGACCTTGGTCATCGGCCACAGATTGTTGGGCGTCACCGAGCGCATCAGATCGGTCCAGGAGCCGTTCTTGAGAAACTTGCTCGAGAAAGTGGCAAACGGCCCGAACATGATTGCCGGGGTGCCATCGAGGATGCGCTTGTCGATATGCGGTACAGACATCGGCGGCGAGCCGGCCGGCGCGAGGCCATAGACCTTGGCGTCGTGCTTGGCGACCACTTCCGGGTTGGTCGTGAAGAGGAACTGCCCCCCAACCGGGAAACCGCCATATTGCCGTGCTTCGGGAATACCGGATTTCTGCAGTAGCGGCAGTGCCGCGCCCCCGGCGCCGATGAACACGAACCGCGCGTTGACGCTGCGCTCGTTTTCACCGTCGCTGGTATTGGCCACGGTGACTTTCCAGCTGCCGTCCCGGTTGCGCTCGAGATCGCGGACCTGGGTGTTGACGGAAAGGTGGAAATTGTCGCGGCGGGCCAGCGAGTTCATCATCTGGCGGGTAATCTCGCCGAAGTTGACCTCGGTGCCGATCGGCATGCGGGTCGCGGCCACGGGTTCATCCGTATCGCGGCCGGTCATGACCAGCGGGATCCACTCCGAAATTTTCTGCGGGTCGTCGGAATAGTCCATCCCGGCATAGAGCGGATTCTGGCGCATCGCCTCGAAGCGCGTCTTCAGAAACGATACGCGCTCGCCGCTCCAGACGAAGCTCAGGTGCGGAACGGTATTGATGAAGGAGCGCGGATTGGCCAGCACGCCTTCACGGACCTGGCTTGCCCAGAACTGACGTGAAACCTCGAACTGCTCGGTAATGGTGATGGCGCGCTGAATATCCACGCTGCCATCGGGTTGAGGCGAGGTGTAGTTCATCTCGGCAAACGCCGAATGCCCCGTGCCGGCATTGTTCCAGACGTTGGAGCTCTCTTCGGCGGCCTTGTCCAGACGCTCGTAGAGGTGGATGGTCCAGTCGGGCTGCAATGACTGAAGCAGAGTTCCCAAGGTGGCACTCATGGTGCCGCCGCCGATGAGGACGACGTCGACGTTTTGGGTGTCGCTGGATTCGGCTCCAGACTGGGTCTGCAGGCTGGAACAGAATGTCATGCCGTGGCGCAATTTCATGAAGGTTCTCTGTCTGATGGATACGGACAGGCGCGAACGCGACTAGGGCGACAGTTTAATGAGGTCGCGGCGTTAGTGCCATGATTATGACAGAGGCCAGGTACGGCGGTGTACGTCGGAAACGTCTCTTTGTTCAACAAAATCATCGTTCTGTCAGGAAATGACGGATTTTTACAACATCGATGGATGTACGCGGCGCTCGCTACCGTTAGAGGATAGGATGTCGCAGAGAAAGCCGCCATTCAAGCGGGCCCAGGCGCCGTTCGAAACGTCTCCAAGTCGTCCGAGACGTTCGAATCGTTCGAGACGTCCAAATCGTTCGCGACGTCCATAGGGAGCCGGCTGCTTTCTTCGGTCGGCTTCGAGCGAGCCGGCTGCCACCATTGAAACGCCGAGGGAAATGACATGACACGACAAACCGCCTGCTGTCTGGCGATGGCATGGGTCGCGCTACTGATCGCCGGATGCAGCCAGCAGCGAACACTCTCAGGCAGCGAGCCGACAGCAAACGCTTCGCCGGTGACCGAGATCCGTTATCAGGTCGGGCCGTGTCATGGCATGTGCCCGGTCTACAGCCTCGGCCTCAGTGAGGACGGCACCACCCGCTTCCATGGGGAGCAGTTCACGGCTCTCGAGGGCGAGCGGGTACGGGTCAGCGATCCCGGGCGCTTTGCGCTTGTCAAACGCCAGCTTTCTTCGTGGCAGCCAGCCATGGGAACAACAATCGACACGCCGGACTGCGGCCCGCGTGCGACGGATCTTTCCCACTACACGGTCACCTGGACGAACAGTGAGGGTGAACAGGCCGTGCTGAACCATGACAGCGGCTGCCACTCGGAAGACGCTCGGAGGTTGACGGAAGTGCTTCGTTCCGTGCCCAAGACGGTGGGAATCGAGGCGTGGGTGGAGCAATGATCGCTGGCTGACTGCGATGGAAGGCTGGCTGAATGAGAAGGTCAGCGGCATTCGACCATTCCGAGCTTGACGAATGGCAATCTGTTTAGCATGCTAACTAGGCGTCGCGGCAAAACGTCGCAGGGCGTCTTTTTATTCCAGTAGTGGTCATGAAAGAGGAGTGGTCATGAAAGCGTTCAATAAACTGTTTTCGATGTTGGCCGCCATCGTCGTCTCCGCCGTATTGCCGTTTTCCATGGCTGCGGAGAGCGAAGCCAGCCAGCATCAGAATTCCTACAGTGGCACCAGCGTTACCTCCTCCGTGACCAGCGAGGACAAGCAGGACGACGAGCCAGTCTGAATGCCGCGTGAAGGTGCCGAATGATCGAGAGCCCCGGTATCAGATCGGTAGCGGGGCTTTCTCGCGTTCCCGGGCCTGTCTCTAGCGCTAAAGTCGGCTGGCAGTGAACGCCGGCGCAGGCGAGGATGGGTTCACTTTCCCCGACGGAGCCCTGACATGCCTGTCTATGCCTATTTCGATGCGGTACCGACGCTACCGGACGACAACAGCTACTGGATCGCGCCGAGCGCCCATGTCATCGGTCAGGTCGAACTGGAAGCGGACGTGGGCGTGTGGTTCAACGTGGTGATTCGTGGCGACAACGATCGGATCGTGGTCGGCGAGGGTAGCAATATTCAGGAAGGCTGCATGCTGCATACCGATCCCGGTTTCGTGCTGCGTGTCGGTCGGGGCTGCACCATTGGCCACCACGCGATCCTTCACGGCTGCACCCTGGGCGACAATACATTGATCGGCATGGGCGCGACCGTGCTCAACGGCGCCGAGATCGGCAATAACTGTCTGGTGGGTGCCAACGCCCTGGTGACCGAGGGGAAATCCTTTCCGGACAATTCGTTGATCGTCGGCGCGCCGGCCAAAGCCGTGCGCACGCTCGATGACAAGGCGGTCGAGGGGTTGAAAGCGTCGGCGGCGCACTACGTCGAGCGCTGGCAGGCATTCGCTCGCGGGTTGAAACGTCTGGACGTCGATTGACGCTCGCCTCCCGATCCGGCTTGCCCGAACCGTCGTCTCGCCGCGCTTGCCATTGACACCATGACGAAACCCTCGCTGTCGGCGAGGGTTTCGTGTTTTTACAGCTACAGTGTCTAGGGCGCGAGGCAATCACGTTCGAGGAGAGAACATGACTATCGATTACACCACCGACGAACCCGACCGGGAGTCGCTGCGCGACATTACCGGCCCGGCAGTCGTTGAATTCGGCGCGCCCTGGTGCCCTTGGTGTCAGGCTGCCCAGCCACTGATCGCCGAAGCGTTCGAGGGGCTCGATGATCTGCCGTATTTCAGGATCGAGGACGGCAAGGGCCGACCGCTCGGGCGGGCATTTGGCGTCAAACTCTGGCCGACGCTGATCTTCCTTCGTGACGGCGAAGAGGTTGCGCGTTGCGTGCGGCCGGAGTCGGCAGAACCCTTGCAGCAGGCGTTGGCGAAAATCGTCACGTCTCCTTGAGAATTTCCGCTACGCTTGGCGCTCTCGCCCGTTTCTTGACCGACCGATAGAGGATTCTTCGTGGCCGCAGGCAGTCTACTGACACTACTCGACGATATCGCCACGTTGCTCGACGACGTCTCCCTCATGACCAAGGTGGCCGCCAAGAAAACGGCAGGTGTTCTGGGCGACGATCTGGCGCTCAATGCCCAGCAGGTCACCGGCGTTCGCGCCAACCGTGAACTGCCGATCGTCTGGGCGGTGGCGAAAGGGTCGCTGCGCAACAAGCTGATTCTGGTGCCGGCGGCGCTGTTGATCAGTGTGATTGCGCCCTGGTTGATCACGCCGCTGCTGATGGTGGGCGGTGCGTTTCTCTGTTACGAAGGCGCGGAAAAGCTGGCTCACAAGTTTCTGCATGGTGGTGCCGAGGCGAGCAAGGAAGACGTCCGAGCTGCCGCGCAGTTGAAATCGAAAGAGGAGCGGCTGGCGTTCGAGAAGGACAAGATCAAAGGCGCCGTACGCACCGATTTCATTCTCTCGGCGGAGATCATCGCCATCACGCTCGGTTCGGTGGCGAGTGCCAGTTTCACCCAGCAGGTCGTGGTCCTGGCGATCATTGCGATTGCCATTACTGCGGTCGTCTACGGCCTGGTAGCCGGTATCGTCAAACTCGACGATCTCGGTCTCTATCTCACCGAGCGAGCCTCGTCGCTGGCGAAATCAATCGGTCGCGGGATTCTGTGGGCCGCCCCCTATCTGATGAAGCTGCTGTCGATCGTCGGCACCATCGCGATGTTCCTGGTCGGCGGAAGCATCCTGACGCACGGCGTCCCCTTCATTCACCATGCCATCGAGGATCTTGCCGAGCTGCCCGGTGATATCCCGGGTGTCGGCGCGATCATTCAACCGCTGACGCCGATGCTGTTGAACTTCAGCTGCGGTCTGATCGCCGGCGCGATCGTGCTCGGCGTGGTGCAACTGATCAAGAAACTCAGATCCGGCAACGGTCACTGACGAATGGCCTGATCACCCGCCGTGCGAGTGATCGGAGACACCCTTCACTCCGCGAGCAGGGCGCGCTCCAGGGCAAACACATGGGCGTCCTCGAACCCCAGCTCGCGTAGCGCCGCGGCGAGGTTGAGCAGATAGTCCCGGTTGGGGCCGCTCGGGCCATGCGATTCAGCGATCTGCCGGGCCATGGCTGCTTCATCGGCGGGGCCGAGATAGGCGGCGTTATCCTCCCCGGCCAGATACACCACACCCTCGGCCTGCTCGACATCGTCTGCGGAGCCATCCTCGAAGCTCATCTCTGTCACGACGCGCAAGTAGCCGTTCTTCTCGCGGATATCCAGCGGCTCGAACACGCTGGGGGGAATGCGGTAGGCCATGCCGTGGCAGATGGCCTCGGCGTCCGGCACCAGCGTTACCACCCGCCCCGGGGCTTCCGGCGTGCCGCGATGGTCGTGAGAGCCTTGCCAGAAGCGCCGCGTCCAGCCGCGAATCGAGGCCGGTCGACGCTCCAGATAGTCGAAATCTGCCTTCCAGATCAACGATCCGTAGCCGAATAGCCATACCGAGTCGTGGTCGTCGAAGTAGGTCATCCGACGGTTGTGGGCAGTGGTATCGAAAGACATGGGACTCCGGTGTGAAACGCTGAAGAATGGGCAATATGAGGTGGCAAGCGGTGTATCTCAAGGCCGGTCGCTGGCAGCTGCCTTCGCGACTCGCTGACGACACTCCCTGCGGATTTGACAGCCGGCGTGATGGTGCCATGTTGAAGCTCTATCATCTTTAAAGCTCTATCATCTTTGGAACTCTATCGCCGTTGAAACTCCGTCTTCGCTTCCAGCAGCTAGCATGGCCAGTCAAAAACGGATCATCGAGACGCTGATGCAGCGTCATGGGCGAACCTTCGCCAGTGAGCTGGGCGTCGATCTGCGCAGGAACACGCCGTCACCGCTGTTTCGTCTGCTCTGCTACTCGCTGCTGACCAGTGCGCCGATCAGTGCCGATCTGGCGATGCGCGGTGCCAAAGCGATGGCCAAGGCCGGCTGGACGACGCCGCAGAAACTGAAGGCCAGCGACTGGGCAACCCGGGCGCGGGTGCTCAACGAATCCGGCTATGCGCGCGTCGACGAAAAGACGGCGACCCAACTGGCGGACATGAACGCCGCACTGCTGGAGACGTACGGCGGCGATCTGCGCAAGCTGCGAGAGGAAGCGGAAGGGAGCCCGAAGGCGCTTCGCAAGCGACTCAAGGCGTTCAAGGGAATCGGTGGCACCGGGGCCGATATCTTTCTGCGCGAGATCCAGCTGGTCTGGGACGAGTGCTATCCCTACGCCGACAAGGCCGCGCTTTCCGCCGCCGAGAAGCTGGGACTCAAGGCCGATGCCACCAAGCTCGCCAACAAGGTCTCGCGGGAGGATTACCCCAAGCTGATGGCGGCACTGGTACGCTGCAAACTGGCCAAGGACTCTCAGGGCGTGCGGGACGCAGCCGAGGCCTGAGCTTTCGTCTGCGCCGCTGATCGATTTACCACTGGCGCTGGGAGTCGCTCAGCCACTTGCCGGCCGGTCCGATACCGTCGGTACACCAGGGTTCGCTCAAGCGTGTGATGAAGAAACGGGTCTTTTTGCCGAAGGCCCGGTTCAGTCGAGAGCGCAGGAACTCGATCGGGTCGGTCGACTCGATCAGCCAGGTCGTGCGAAACAGCGGTATGGACTCGAAGCGTTTGAGCATCGATTCCAGTCGGTGGCTGTCCATTCTTCCCAGCGGCCTGTCGAATGTCAGGCAATAAATGCCCATGGCATACTCCTTGCTGCCGAGTTGGCCCAATTTCATTCACGTCTAACCAATCCAGGGTAGACCGATCGGCGATGGGTTGTCTTCACCACCGGTGAAATCTTGCCAATCATTGTCGAGACACGCGGTCATCGATCGTTGCTGGAGTCACGGCTCTCTTTGGGCAACACGAGATTGAGCACGATCGACGCCAGTGCCCCCGGGATCAGCCCCGACTCCAGCAGTACCCTGATCTGCTGGGGCGCGCCTTCGTACAGCCCGCTTTGAGCCGGCAGACCGATTGCCAGCGCCAGGGAGATGCCGACGATCAGCATGTTGCGCTTGTTGAAGGCCGCGTGGGAGAGCATTTTCACCCCGGCGCTGGCGATCATGCCGAACATGATGATTACCGCTCCGCCCAGAACGGCAGCCGGAATCGCCGATACCAGCGCGCCCAGTTTGGGAACCAGACCCGCCACGACGAGAAACCCGCCGCCGATGGCGACGACGAAGCGGCTGGCGACACCGGTGAGGGCGACCAGACCCACGTTCTGACTGAAACTGATCTGAGGGAAGGCGCCGAAGAGTGCCGCGAAGCTGCTGGAAAGACCGTCCGCCATCACGCCACCGGACAGTTC
Source organism: Salinicola sp. MH3R3-1 (assembly GCF_001937155.1). NCBI lineage: Bacteria > Pseudomonadati > Pseudomonadota > Gammaproteobacteria > Oceanospirillales > Halomonadaceae > Salinicola > Salinicola sp. MH3R3-1. Next base: position 138,811 of record NZ_MSDP01000001.1, read on the forward strand.
GCGTTTGGTGGCCTCGCGCTCGGCACCGCCGATCGCCGTTCCGGAGATATCGCCGATCGATTCGGCGCAGGTAACCACCGACATCAGCGTGATCGCTACAATCGCCGCCGGGTCGAAGCTGATGCCGATTTCGAACGGCATCGGCAGTTGGAACCAGCTCGCCTCACCGACCTTTGAAAAATCGAGCAGACCGAAAGGTGCCGCGACCACGCAGCCGACCAGAATGCCGATCAGCACCGCGGCTTCGGAGAGAAACCCGCGGCAGAACTGGTGAAACGCCACCGTGACGATGAAAACCAGCGCGGCCAGCAACAGATGATGCGGTGCCCCGAAATCCTCGGCACCGACGCCGCCGCCGACGTAGGCAAAACCGACCGGCAGCAGCAAAATGCCGATCAGCAGCACGAAGGTGCCGGATACCACCGGCGGGAAGAAGATGCTCAGGCGTTTGTAGAAAATCCCTACCACCGCCATGGCCAGACCGCCGATCAGCGCCCCACCGAAGACCGCCGGCAGGCCCTGGGCCGCGGCGATCGGGATCATCACCGGCACGAAGCCGAAACTGGTCCCCATCACGATCGGCAGGCGCGCTCCCAGCGGGCCGATACCCAGCGTCTGGACCAGCGTGGCAATGCCCGCCACGAACATCGCCATCTGCACCAGGAACACGGTATCCGCACCGGACAGGCCCGCGGCGCCGGCGATGATGAGTGGCACGGCAGCATTGCTGACGAACATCGCCAGCACATGTTGTATACCAAGTGGAATGGCTTTTCTCAGCGGCGGGAAATAGTCGACGTCGCGTAACCGACTTTCGCTGTCTTCAGCATGGTGGCGGCCTTGGCTGTCCGAATTTCGACGCGCCGCGGCGGTGTCATGAGTCATTGAATACTCCAAAGTCTTTTGTTGTTGTCTCTCTTTGGCGATCTACTCTAGAGCGTTTTTGTGTACAAAAAAAGTCGCTGAACCGGCAAGAGGCGACCGGTACGATTTCATGTCTCGCGTTCGTTTGGCCACCAGTGCGCCAGGGCGGACTCCGCCTGAAGCTTGATGTCTTCATCGATGTAGATCGACACCGCCACCAGCGCTGCGGCCAGGACGCTGGCATCGTCGGTGTAGCCGACACCGACGATGAAATCGGGAATCGCGTCCAGCGGCGAGATGAAATAACCCAGCGCACCGATGATGGTCGATTTGGCCCAGAACGGCACGTCGGGGCGCCTGAGCACGAAATAGAGCTGCAGCGCTTTCAGGGCCACCTCGCGGCCGGCGCGCTTGCCGAAGCGAGTCAGCTTGCGCCAGAAGCGCTCGTCGCTGTAGACGCCCTGATGCGCACTCACGTCCTGAGGGGCGACGGCCTCTGTTTCGAGGGTCTGTGTCTTAAAGGCATGTGTCTTAAAGGCCTGTGTCTTAAGGGGCCGTGTCTCGCCGGGCTCCGTCGGCAGCCGAATGGTGTCGTCGTGCACGATATCGCCCGGAGCTTCGGGCGTTCGCCCGCGAAAAAGTCGGTCACGGTTAAACAGGGGCATGATGGCGATCCGTCGTGGCAGGCAGTCGCTACAGTCTAGTGAGAACGGCGGAGGCGGCACAACGATCGCGGAAAGCGTCCGTGACGGTTCGCGCCTGACATGATGGACGCCGGCTTCTTCGCCGGGTAGATCACGCCGATGGCGTGGCGCCACAGTGAGTTCCTATTCATCGGTGGCTGCGAACTGCCCCCGGCGTCCTGCCCGTGGCGCGCTTGAACGCGCGACTGAACGCGGCTTGAGACCCGTAGCCCAGGCGCCAGGCAATCTGATCGATGGATAGCTGCCGCTCGGCGATCCACTGCGCGGCCAGGCGCATCCGTAACTGGGTGACGTAGCCGAGCGGCGAGACGCCTAGCGAGCCGCGGAAGCGTTCGGCGAACACCGAGCGCGAGCTGCCCATTTCTGCCGCCATCGCAGCGACCGTCCAGTCGCGTCCGGGCTCGCGGTGGACGGCGGCGATGACCTTGCCCAGGCGCGGGTCCCGCAATGCCTCGATCCAGCCGCCGATATCGGCGCAGTCGCACTCGACCCAGCCACGCACGATGCTGGCAGCCACCACATCGGCCAGCCGCGAGAGAATGCCGGCGGCGCCAGCCCGCTCGAGACTCGCTTCGCGCGCCATCGCCTCCAGCATCGGCAGCATCTCCGGGTAGCGCGAGAGCAGGGTGCCGACATGCATCACCGCGGGCATCAGCGTCAACAGCGGCTGCATACCGCCCAGATCGAACTGCATGCAGCCGCTGAACAGGCGTACCGGTGGCGTGCCGTCCAGCGTGTCGGGGCATTCATTGACGCAACTGAAGTCATCACACAGCGGCAGCGCGTCGATCTGTTCGATGTCGCGGCTCTTTACCTCGGACGACGAGAGCAGACAGTGCTGGCCGCCCCGGGGCAGCAGCACGGCATCGCCTGTCTCCAGAATCTGTTCGTCACCGCCGAGCCGTAGCAGGACAGGCCCCTGGGCGACGAAATGAAATTGCGCACAGCGGATATCGGTATCGAAACGGATGCCGAAAGGCGGGGCTATCTGGACGCGCCGATAGTTCAGCCCGGACAGCCGCATGCCCAGCAGCAGCTCATTGATCCATTCGCTGGAGCGCAACGGAGCATCGACGGGCGCAATGATTTCGGACGTTTGATCAATCATGCCGGAGTTTTAGTGATAGAGGATCCTGCGATACTACTTTAGTCTAGGCGTCATCCCAAGTCTTGATTGGAATCTCGAAATGACGACGCCAGACACTCAATTCTCGACGCCCGAGCCGCCCACGCCATCGCTTTGGGTCGCCGTGTTTTCACTGACGATGGGCGTTTTCAGCCTGGTGATGGCGGAATTTCTGCCGGCCAGCCTGCTGACCCCGATGGCGGACTCGCTGGCCATCAGCGAAGGTCAGGCCGGGCAGGCGGTCACGGTGACGGCAGTGGTTGCGCTGCTCTCCGGCTTGCTGGTGACCTCCGTGACGCAGCGACTCGATCGTCGCCACGTGCTGCTGGGATTCTCCGTGCTGATGATCGCTGCCAATCTGGTGGTCGCGTTCGCGCCGCACCTGGCCTGGCTGCTCGTCGGCCGGGTACTGCTCGGCGTGGCGCTGGGCGGGTTCTGGGCACTGTCCGCCGCTACGGTGATGCGGCTGGTGTCGGAGCATGACGTGCCGCGGGCGCTGTCGCTGCTGTTCACCGGAGTCCCTATCGCCACCATCAGCGCCGCCGCGCTGGGCAGCTATCTCGGCGATATGATCGGCTGGCGCAACGTGTTCCTGCTGGCGACGGCACTGTCGGTCGTGACGCTGGTCCTGCAGTATTTCACCCTACCGCGAATGGAGCCCGGACGGCCGACGCCGCTGGGTACGCTGGTCAGCGTGATGAAGCGACCAGGCATGGCGGCCGGCATCGTGGCCATTCTGCTGGTGTTCTGCGGGCATTTCGCGTTCTTCACCTATGTCCGTCCGTTTCTCGAAGGCGTTTCCCGCATGGGCATCAACGAGCTCTCGTCGACCCTGTTGGCGTTCGGTGTCGCCAACTTCGTCGGCACGTTGGCCGCGGGTTACCTGCTCGAGCGCAGCCTGCGTCTGACACTCTTGATGATGCCGCTGATCATGGGCGTGATGGGCTGGTTGCTGGCCACGCTGGGCGGCTTCTCGATGACCACAGATGCCATCATGGTGGCGCTGTGGGGCTTCGCCTTCGGCGCCGTGCCGGTTGCCTGGTCGACCTGGATCACCCGGATCGTGCCGGACGAAGCCGAGAGCGGCGGTGGCTTGATCGTGGCCTCGATTCAGTTGGCGATCGCGCTGGGGGCCGCCGTCGGCGGGGTGATGTTCGATATCAGCGGCGTGCTGGGCGTGTGCGCGACGGCCGGCACGCTGTTGCTGGCCGCCTCTGCGCTGATCCTGGTGGCCGTCAGGACGCGGCCGGAGGCAGCGGCCGATCGCGATGCCGTGGCGACCAGCTGCCAGTAACGATTGACAAAGCCTGCAGTCCGGCCGACCGGGCCGGATGGCTGGCGCGGATGGCTGGCGCGAGTGAATGGCGCGGATGGCTGGCGTGAGTGAATGGCGGGGATGAGCAGATCGGATGAGTGGGGGATGACCGTAGGCTTCAAATAGACCGGCAGCATGGACGAGCTCATCTTGCTTGTCGGGCGGGGATGATGGTCTGCTATAGGGAATCTGTCCCCAAGGACCATCGAAAGGAACCGACGATGAGTATCGATCCCCAAGCAGGACGCTTGCCCGACGAACACAGCCTCGCCAATATCCCACGGCTGGTGTCGCGCTATTACAGCGAACGCCCCGATGTCAGCGATCCCGGTCAGCAGGTCGCGTTCGGTACCTCCGGCCATCGCGGCTCGTCGCTGAAGACGAGCTTCAACGAGTGGCACATTCTGGCCACGACCCAGGCGATCTGCGAGTACCGCGACACTCAGGGCATCGAGGGGCCGCTGTTCATCGGCATGGACACCCACGCGCTGTCCGAGCCGGCGTTCGTCTCCGCGCTGGAAGTGCTGGCGGCCAACGGGGTCGAGACGCGAATCGACGCCGGCTGCGAGGAAACCGGCGGTGACGTCGGCTTCACGCCGACGCCGGCGATCTCCAACGCGATTCTGGTCTACAACCAGGGCCGCACCGGCGGCTTGGCCGACGGCATCGTGATCACCCCGTCCCACAATCCCCCCACGGACGGCGGCTTCAAGTACAACCCGACCAACGGTGGCCCCGCCGATACCAGCGTGACCAAGTGGATCCAGGAACGCGCCAATGAACTGCTCGCCGCCGGGCTCGAGGGCGTTCGGCGGATCAGTTACGCCGAAGCGCTGAAAGCGCCGACGACCCAGCGTTTCGATTTCATCGACAGCTACGTCAGCGGCCTCGACAAGGTCATCGACATGGCCGCGATTCGCGACTCCGGGCTCAAGTTCGGCGTCGATCCGCTGGGCGGCGCCGGCGTTCACTACTGGCCGCGGATCGCCGAAAAGTACGATCTGCCGCTGGAGGTGATCTCCACCACGGTCGACCCGACCTTCCGCTTCATGCGCGTCGACTGGGACGGCAAAATCCGCATGGACTGCTCGTCGCCCTACGCCATGGCCGGGCTGATCGAGAACAAGGATCGCTTCGATGTCTCGTTCGCCTGCGACACCGATCACGATCGTCACGGCATCGTCGCCCGTTCCACGGGATTGCTGAATCCCAACCACTATCTCGCCGTCGCCATCGAGTATCTCTTCACCCATCGCCCGAACTGGAGCGACAAGGCGGCCATCGGCAAGACACTGGTGTCGTCGTCGATGATCGATTACGTCGCCGAAGGCATCGGCCGAGAAGTGATCGAGGTGCCGGTAGGCTTCAAGTGGTTCGTCGACGGCCTGATCGATGGCAGCCTGGGTTTCGGTGGCGAAGAGTCCGCCGGCGCCTCGTTCCTGACACTCGATGGCAAGCCCTGGTCCACCGACAAGGATGGCCTGATCCTGGGCCTGCTGGCCGCCGAGATCACCGCCGTCACCGGCAAGGATCCGGGCGAACGCTACCAGGCATTGACCGAGCGCTTCGGTGCGCCGGTCTACGAGCGTGTCGACGCACCGGCCAACCGCGAGCAGAAAGCCAAGCTGGGCAAGCTCTCACCGGAGCAGGTGACCGCCGAGACGCTGGCCGGCCATCCGATCACTCGCAAGCTCACCGAAGCGCCCGGCAATGGCGCCGCCATTGGCGGGCTCAAGGTCGTCACCGAGGCCGGCTGGTTCGCTGCGCGCCCCTCCGGCACTGAAGACGTCTACAAGATCTACGCCGAAAGCTTCGAAGGCGAAGCGCACCTGAAGCAGATTCAGCAGGAAGCCAAGGCGCTGGTCGACGAGGTGCTGGCGATCTAGGCAGCGAACCGTATGTCGGCGCGCAGCAAAGAGCGCTGGCGGCAACGCCTGCGAGAGATGGCCAGCTATCGGGAGGTGCTGTTGCGCTTCCCGGTAGTGATCGCGTGGCTTCTGGCCGCGACGTTCGTCGCCAACCTGTTGATCGAAGAGATCGGCCCGGCGGATGCCGCGTGGCGCGTGCTGCTGGGTCTCGCGTGTGCCGCGACGGCCGCGCTTTCGGCCACGCTGGGTTTCGAGGCCGTGACGCGCCGGCGCGAGGGGGTCGGGCCGGGCGTTCGCCAGCTCGCGGCGGCGATCGCCGGGGCATGCGGGTTCTGTCTGGTCTGGTTTCAGGACGCGTTGCATACCTCGACGTGGCTGCTGGCGTTCGCGCTTGTCGCGCTGATTCCGGTCGCTCCCTACCTGGCGGGGGGCAGCGGGGAATCGTTTCGGGGGTTGCTGGGTCGCCTGACCTTCGCCTTTCTGCTCGCCGCCATTGGCTGGAGTCTGCTCGGGGGCGGTATCTCGCTGGTTCTCGTCAGTCTGAACCTGCTGTTCGGGCTCGAGGTGCCGTTCGAGCTCTATGCGCACCTGGCGGCGATGACGGCGCTGCTGTTCGCCCCCCTGTTCTGGTTGGCATTGATACCTCGGAGATTCGATCTCGCCGCCGACTGCCGTCTCGATACGCTGTCGGCCAGAGCGGTCAGCGTGCTCGGCGAGTGGGTCGCCGCGCCGCTGATTCTCGTCTACGCCGTGATCCTGCATGTCTATGCCGTGAAATGTCTGCTGGTTGGTGCGCTTCCCAGCGGTCAAAGCGGCTGGCTTGTCTCCGGGTTCGGTATCTGTCTGGTGACTGCGCTGGTGATCTGCCGGCCTTTCATGCGCGGGGCGCGGGCGCTGACGGGTGCTTTCCTGCGCTATTGGCCGTGGTTGTTGCCGGTGCCACTGCTGTTGCTGACCATGGCGCTGATACTGCGTATCGGGGCCTACGGCGTGACACCGGAGCGCTATCTGTTGGCGGCGCTGGCGCTGGTGCTGGCGATCATCGCGGCGTTGCAGAGTTTTCCGCGTTGGCGAGGCGATATTCGACCGATGGCCGCGATTCCCGTGCTGGCGATGCTGTTGGCGAGCTTCGGCCCGCAGGGTGCCGAGTGGACATCGATTCGCAGCCAGAGCGAGCGCTTTCTGGCGATCGTCGAGCAGCCCGCGAGAAATCCGCAGCAGACCGGCGAAGCCCTGGCGGCGCTGGGTTATCTTCGGAATGTCGACGCGCTGGCGCGGGTGGCACCGGCCGGCGCCAAATTGTCGAACGACACGTCATCGAATGACACGTCGTCGAGCCAGAAGGCGCCGAGCCTTGAAACGGTGGCGCGATCCTGGGGGCTTGACCCGTCGACGGTCGGGGGTGCCGGCAGCGGATCCCTTTACTTCTCCCGCGTCTACATAGGCGCGGCGGGGATCGCGCTGGAGGGCTTCGATCTGATGCTGAGCGGCGTCGATGTGTCCGCAGGCCTTGTGGCCGAGGTGCCTTTGCCATCGGGGCGGATGCTGCGCCTGCAGTTGGAAGGGCAAACGTTACGGGTCTCTTCGGCGACCACAACATCGCGTTTCGATCTGCCTCCCGAGATGACCGCGACATCGAGCGGCACTGACAGCGAGCCGGAGTTGGTCACGCTGCGCCAAGACGGCGTGCGGCTGGGGCTGGTGCTGGAAACGGTCAGCGGTTCCAGCAACCCCGTGCCGACGCTGGATCATTTCTCCGGCACGATACTGGTAAACGCGAAGGACTGGCGCTGATCTAAGTTGTCGATCGACGATTTCGAATCAACGCCCCCGAATCGACATCTTCGAGTCACCGCCGCGCGACCAGCTCGCAGAAAAAGTCGATGTACTGTTCGTGACCGCGGGGGAAAATCACATCCAGCTCGAGGGCGTCATCGGGATCGCTGATCCCCTCCAGCGCCGGCCAGAGTTCGACGCTCGGGTCTTCGCCGTGTCGCGCCAGCCGCTCGGCATCGACACCGGCACGGCGTACTTCGCCGCCGCTGCTGTCGATGTAGAGCACCCGGTTGCCGCTGGCGAAAGCCTTCCCCAGCTGCTGGACCAGCGTCAGAAAGCCGCGGTCGCTGCCGCCACGCTGTCGCTGCGATCCGGCGTTGGAGTCCTGTGTGAATGATGTCACGGTGTCGCCGACGCCGACGAGGCGTGGCATCAGCGCTGGATCGAAGTGATCGCGCGCCAGCGCCAGCAGCGCGGCGTGATCGCGAGGCGCTTCCCGGGCGTTGAAGCTCTCGCCCAGCGGATATTCACCGGTGTGGCGATGGTAGTAGCGGTTGAGAATGATCAGCACGCCGACTTCCTTGACGGCGCCACGCAGCATCAATTGGAAATCGGTAGTGCCGGCGTTGCCATTGGCAACGCCGTCGCTCTCGCGCAATCGTTCATTGCCGTTGTCGTCCTGGCCCGCATTGGGGGCGTAGTGGACGAAGAAGGCGTCATCGAGACCGGCCTGATTGGCAGCGTCGAGGCGCTCACGCATGAAGTCGGCGACGGCGGCCTGTAGCGTCCGGTAATGCGCCGGATCGGCCCGCCAGTGGTGATGGAAGACGTTCAAGTTGAGCGTCGGCGACGCCAGGTTGTCGAGCACCGCGGCGGCGATCAGATCGCGCCGCACGTCCGGCGGCAGCGAGTAGGGCGGCCGGGACAGCAGCGATTCGAGAAATGCTTCGGCCTGAGCGGGAAACGCCTTGAGGAACGCGAGCTCGGCGTCGGTGACGCCGGGATGGCTGACATTGCCGAAGCGATCCTGCCACTGCACGCCGCCGGCGGCCAGGCCGGGCAGATAACGCCCCTGTTCACCGGCGCGGTCCCGGGTTTCGAATAGCGCCTCGACGATGCCGTTCACGCCGCGCGAGCCGATATGCTCGCCGTTGGTCAGCACGTAGAAGTGGCCATCGAGCCGGCGCGCGGCGTCGAGATAGCGACGCTCCAGGCGTCGAGTCAACGGATCGCCGACCAGACCCATGCAGACGCCGTCGAGATCCTGAATGATCAGCAGGTTGTCGGTAGCCGCCAGTTCGTCCAGCAGGGCGGCGTGGTCGAGAGAGAAGGGACGAGTCAGGGACATGATGAGCGTCCGGGTCGAAGGCGAATGAATGAGGGCGAATGATGCAGGCTCGGAGCCACGGTTCGTCACCAGTATAACGGCAGCGGCCGCAACGAATAGCGCGGGTTTGCCCGACCGGGAAGGCGCGACTAGGCTGCTATGAGTCTTTACCGGTCGCCGTGGTGATGGCCGATCGAAAGACGCGTCGATCGCAACGACGCCAGATAGGTTAGCCGCAAGACGCTCACGCCCGGATGGCGTGTTGATCGCCCGAAACGGGGACAACCCCCGGATAGGGCAACATTAGCAGGAGGCAATAATGTCCAGTCCCGAGCATAAGCAGAAGATCTGGAAGCTGATCGAAAAGATCAAGGTCGGTATGTTGGTTACCCTAGACGATGGCGTGCCGCGTTCACGCCCCATGCATCTGGTGCAGGATGCCTACGACGGTACGCTCTGGTTCTACACCCGGCGCAGCGCGGAGAAGGCATTCGAGGCGAAAGCCGATCAGGATGTCTGTCTTTCCTTCTCGGATCAGGATGACGGCGTCTACGTATCGATGTCGGGTACGGCGCGTCTCAATCATGATCCCGAGCTGATCGAAAAATACTGGAATCCGTTCGTGGCGGCGTGGTTCACCGGTGGCAAGGAAGATCCCGATATCACCATGATGGAGATCGACATCCATTTCGGCGAGCACTGGCAGTCGCGGGACAGCAAGACGTTCCAGCTCTACGAGTTCGCCAAGGCCAATATCAAGAAGGATCACAAGCCGGATATCGGTGAAAACGAGAAATTCGGTCACTGACGTCTGTCGCCTTTTCAGGCACTTTGTCTACTCAACGCCGCCAATGTCTCGCGACATTGGCGGCGTTGACGTTAGAAGCGGTGCGTCAATCGGTATCATTGACAGCCGTGCGCCAAGTCAGGATAAAGAGTCCTCACAAGTCACATAGCGACCCCCCATGTTTCTGCTGACGGCATTCGTCGTTCTCTCGATTGGTTTTTCCTTCGTCTGTTCGGTGCTGGAAGCCGCGCTGCTTTCGCTGACGCCGAGCTATATCGCGCAGCTCAAGGACACCCGCCCCAAGCTTCACGATAAGCTCAACAAGCTCAAGTCCAACATCGATCGGCCGCTGGCGGCGATTCTGACCCTCAACACCATCGCCCATACCGTGGGGGCGACCGGCGTCGGTGCACAGGTAGCGGTCGTGTTCGGCGATGCTCACGTGGCGATCGCCTCGGCGTTGATGACGTTCGGCATCCTGATTTTCTCGGAGATCATTCCCAAGACCATCGGCGCCAGCTACTGGCGAGCCTTGGCGCCATTTCTGCCGCGGATTCTGCGCGTCATGGTACTGGTGCTGCTGCCCTTCATATGGCTTTCGGAGATGATCACCAATCGCATCGCCAAGAGCGAGAATGACATCGATATGCGCGGCGAGATCAAGGCCCTGGCGCGGATCGGGCTAGAGGAGAAGGCGCTGGATCCGGACGAGACGCGCACCATCACCAATATTCTCAATCTCCACGAGATCCTGGTGAAGAACGTCATGACGCCGCGAACGGTTTGCGAGACGGTGACCCCCGATATGACCGTGGCCGATTTCGATCGTCGCTACGGCAAGACCCCGTTCACGCGTTTTCCGATCATGGATGGTGCCGAGGACGCGCTGGGTTATATCCACAAGGCGGATACCTATCACGCCGAAGACGAGCAGACGCTGAAGTCGCTGATGCATCCGGTTTCCACCGTCGACGAGGCCGATAGCGTCGAGCATGTCTTTGCCGCCATGCTCAAGAATCACAACCACATGCGCGTGGTCTACGACGACCACGGCAGTTGGGTGGGGGTGATTACCATGGAAGACGTGATCGAGACGATCCTGGGTCAGGACATCGTCGACGAGACCGACAACGTCCACAACCTGCGCAAGTACGCCAAGCAGCGCTGGTTGAAGCGAATCAAGCGCGACGAATCCGCCCTGCCGCCGCCGACCTGAAGTCGGCGGCGGCCCTCCATTGCCGGGGGCAGAATCAAATGACCTTCTTGCGCAGCCAGGCGGCCAGCGCTTCGCCCAGAATCACCAGCGCGATGATCGCCAGCAGAATGGTCGCCACGGTCTGCCAGGCCAGCGTATCGATGGCGCCCTGCAGGATCACGCCGATGCCGCCGGCGCCGACCAGGCCGAGCACGGTCGATTCGCGCAGGTTGATGTCCCAGCGCAGAATGCTGATCGCGAAGAAGGTGGGAATGACCTGCGGCACGATGGCGTAGAGCACCACCTTGGCCCGCGAGGCGCCGGTGGCTTCCAGCGCTTCCACCGGGCGGCGGTCGATCTCCTCGATCGCCTCGCCCAGCAGTTTGCCGAGAAAGCCGATCGACCGGAACATGATCGCGATGATTCCGGCCAGCACGCCAGGGCCGAAGATCGCCACGAACAGCAGCGCCCAGATCAGCGTGTTGACCGATCGGCTCGAGACCAGAATGAAACGCCCCAGCCATAGCGTGAAGCGGTTGGGCGTGGTGTTCTGGGCCGCGATATAGGCGATCGGCAGCGACATGAATACGGCGACGAAGGTGGCGATGGTGGCGATGTTGAGCGTCTCGACCAGCGCCCACAGGATCGCGCGGATATTGCTCACATCCGGCGGCACCATGCGGCTGAACAGATCGCCGACCTGGGCAGGGGCGCCCCACACCCACGGCCAGATGATATCGATGCTCTCCACGGCCCATACCACGGCAGCGCCCACCACCAGCATCATGGCAAGGCGTTTCCAGCGCTGCTGCGGGGTATAGCGTGCCCAGGTGCGTTCGGCTACGTTCGGGGTCGTCTGGATGGTCATCCGATGTTCCTCCTGATGCGCCCGCTGACCGCTTCGCTGATCAGGATGACGCCGATGATCACCAGCGTGATCGCCAGCGCGAAGTCGTAGTCGTAGCGTCCGAAGGCGTTCATCAGCGTCGAGCCGATCCCGCCGGCACCGACGATGCCGACCACCGCCGAGGCGCGCAGGTTACTGTCGAGCTGATAGATGCCCAGGCCGATCTGGCGCGGCATGATCTGCGGCAGCACCGCGAACTGCAGCACGCTGATGTAGCGCGTGCCGCTGGCGCGCAGGGCCTCCACCTGGCCCCAGTCGATCTCCTCGATGCGCTCAGCCAGCATCTTGGCGACGAAGCCGATCGAGTAGAGCGTCAGGGTCAGAATGCCGGCCACCGGGCCGAACCCGACCGCCTTGACGAACAGGATCGCCACAATCACCGGGTGGAAGCTGCGCGCGATGATAATGATCGCACGCCCCAGCAGGTAGATCGGCTTGGCGGCGATATTACGCGCCGCCATGAAGGCGATGGGAACGCTCAATGCGAGTCCCAGCAGCGTCGCCAGAATCGCGATCTGCAGACTCTCGAGAAAACCGTCGATCAGCAGCTCGTAGCGATCGAAGTTGGGCGGGAAGGCGCCGGAGAAGATCCGCGCGGCGCGGGTCATGCCCTGGCTGATGCGATCGAGGTCGAACGGCAGGATCGAGATCGCCCAGATCGCATAGACCACGACCCCGATGACCAGCCCCCAGCGCAACAGCGGGTTGGCAATGAACGGCGGCTTGCGCCAGGTGCGGCGTTCGCTCGTCGCGTTCATGACATGACCGCCTGTGCCTGGCCGGCATCGGCCTGCCGGCGATCTTCACCCGGCGTGCCGTTGTAGACGGCATCCATCGCCTCCTGATCGAGATCGGCCGGCTTGCCGTCGAAGATCAGCTTGCCGAACCGCATGCCGACGATGCGCTGGGTATATTCCCGCGCCTCGGCCACGTTATGGATGTTGATCAATACCGGCAGCGAGAGCTCCTGGGCGAGGGTCTGCAACAGTTCCATGATCTGACGGGAACTGACCGGGTCCAGTGAAGCCGTGGGTTCGTCGGCGAGCAGGATCTCCGGCTGCTGCATCAGTGCCCGTACCACGCCGACACGCTGACGTTCGCCGCCGGACAGCGCGTCGGCTCGCTTGTTGGCATAGTGGGCGATACCTACGCGCTCCATCAGGTGATAGGCGCGCTCGATGTCCTCGGCCGGATACTTGCGCAGGGCAGCACGCCAGTAGGGGATGTAACCCAGGCGTCCGCACTGGACGTTCTCCATCACCGTCAGCCGGTCCACCAGATTGAAGCCTTGGAAGATCATGCCGATCCGCCGGCGCGCCTTGCGCAGCTCTTCCCGCTTGAGATGGGTCAGTTCGAGACCGTTGAGCTCGATACTGCCTTCCGTGGGTTCCACCAGCCGATTGATGCAGCGCAGCAGCGTGCTCTTGCCCGCCCCCGAGGCGCCGATGATCGAAACGACCGATTCGCCGGCCACGTCGAGATCGAGCCCGCGCAGCACCGGCTCGCCATGGCCGTAACGCTTGACCAAATTCTGAATGCGCAGCATTGGGATTCCTCGTGGCTGACGGCGCCATCGTCCTTCATGACAGAAAGCGCCGTCAGGCCGGGTTATTCGACGTTTTTCTGGGAGTAGACAACGCCGTTGGCATCCTGGATGTCACGAATGACTTCCCAATCCTTCTGGTAGGTGACCGGCACGAACTTGGTCACGCCGTCGAACTCTTCGCCCAGCTCCGTCCCTTTCATGTCGAAGCTGAAGAACGCCTCCTTGATCTTGTCGATCAGCTCCGGCTTGAGGTTATTGGCGTAGGTATAGGAAGTGGTAGGGAAGCGCTTGGATTCGAAGATGATCTTGACCTCATCCGGGTCGTATAGCCCGCGCTCGGCCATGCGATCGACCACTTCGGAGGCCACCGGTGCGGCGTCATAGTCACCCGCGACCACACCCAGCATCGATTGGTCATGAGAACCCGAATAGACCACTTCGTAATCCTCGTCCGGGGTGATGCCCTGCTTGGGGAACAGCGCGCGAGGCGCCAGGTTGCCGGAATTGGAAGTCGGCGAGGTGTGTGCCACACGCTTGCCCTTGAGATCGCTCAGCTCGTCGATGCCGCTGTCCTTGCGGGTATAGACCTGCAGGGTGTAGCCGAACTCGCCGTCGTCGCTGCCCATGATCGCGAAGGGCACCGCGCCTGCCAGGTTGACCGCGAACGGGGTCGGCCCGGTTGAGAAGCCGGCGACCTGAATGCGGCCGCTGCGCATCGCTTCGATCTCGGCGGCGTTGGACTGTACGGCGTAAAAGCGCACGTCCTTGCCGGTCACGTCGCGCAAGTGTTCGATGAACGGTTCCCAGATGTCGGCATAGATCGCCGGATCCTCGACCGGGGTGTAAGCGAAGACCAGCGGATCGGGATCGAGGTACTGGGACTCGTCGGTCGGCGCATCGGCGACCAGATCGCCATCGGCATCGCAGTACATCGGCGCCAGATCGCCGCGTTGCGGGCATTCATCGGCGGCCTGGGCCGCGAAGGCGAGACCGCAGCCGAGCGTCAGCGTGGCCAGGAAGGAGAGAGGAAGGCGTAGTGAGCGTGATTTGGATCGTTTGAGGCGTCGTAGCATGGCAGCGTCTCCTGAGACGGAGGTTGTTATAAGCGACACCGGCCGCGCATGTTGTGTATCTGGTTAGGCTGCGTTCGGTGTCATCGTTTTGTCACAGTGTGCGCAATATTCGGCGAAAAGCGCATTCGACTTTCGCTAATGACCGCTGCTCATGTTCGTTTTCGAGCAATCAATCAGGGTTGCCGCTGTATTTGTTACGATATAACATAATAAAAAATCATTGAGATTTCTCATGCAACCATTACCCGTTACCGTCCTGTCCGGTTTTCTCGGCGCCGGCAAGACGACCGTTCTCAATCACCTGCTCAACAACCGCGACGGCCGGCGCATCGCGGTGATCGTCAACGACATGAGCGAGATCAACATCGACGCGGCGCTGGTCGAGCGCGAAGTCGACTTCAATCGCGCCGAAGAGAAACTGGTCGAGATGAGCAACGGCTGCATCTGCTGCACGTTGCGCGAGGACCTGTTGATCGAGGTGAATCGGCTCGCCGACGAGGGGCGCTTCGATTATCTGGTGATCGAATCCACCGGCATCTCCGAGCCGCTACCGGTGGCCGAGACCTTCACCTTCGAGGACGAGCAGGGGCGGAGCCTGTCCCAGGTCGCCCGGCTGGATACGCTGGTCACGGTGGTGGACGGCGCGAACTTTCTTTCCCAGTACCACGAAGCCAAGTCGCTGGCCGAAGCCGGCGAGAGTCTGGGTGAAGAGGACGAGCGCAACGTCGCCGATCTGCTGGTCGATCAGATCGAATTCTGCGACGTGCTGTTGATCTCCAAGGCCGACTTGATCGACACGCGCGCCCTCGGCGAACTCGAGGCGGTACTGAAAAGCCTCAACCCCGACGCCGAGATCATCGCGATTGAGAACGGGCAGGTGCCGCTGGAGAGGGTGCTGAATACCGGCCGGTTCAGCTTCGACAAGGCACAGCAGGCGCCGGGCTGGCTCAAGGAAATGCGCGGCGAGCACGTGCCGGAGACCGAGGAGTACGGTATTTCCAGCTTTAGCTTCGAGGCGCGGCGGCCGTTTCATCCCGCGCGCTTTTTCGAAGTGCTCCATGGCGACTGGGGAGACGGCAAGCTGCTACGTTCGAAAGGTTTTTTCTGGCTCGCCAGCCGGCCGCAGTTCGCCGGTCAGTGGAGCCAGGCCGGCGGTATCGCCCATCACGGCTTCGCCGGCCTGTTCTGGCGCGCGGTGCCGGAATCGCGCTGGCCGCAGGATCCCGAGTATCGCGCCTCGATCCTGGAGAAGTGGCAGGAGCCGTTCGGCGACATGCGCCAGGAACTGGTGTTCATTGGCCAGGGGCTGAATGCCGCCGACATTCGCCGGCGGCTCGAGGCGTGTCTGCTGAGTGATGAGGAACTGGCGCGCGGCAAGGACTACTGGGTGACGCTGCCGGACCCGTTCCCCGAGTGGGATATAGCCGCCGTCTGATCACGCTTTCGACGTTTCCAGAATCTGGCCGCCAAGAGTCTGGTCTCCACCGGAGCTTCCCCGATTATCCTCACAAGGGTATCGGGGTTTTTTAGGGCTCGGTGTTTTCTTCAGTACGACATCTCTATTTATCAATATAGCTAGATTCATCGATATCACTAAATTCATCGATATAACTAGCTTGAGTGGAACATCTAAGTGCTCGATTCGTAATACAGGTATTGCCTCGATGCCATTATCCTGAATAAAAGTGGCTTGCGCGCGGCGACTGTCAGCATGACCCTAATATTACTTCGGTTTTTAATTCATGCGCTTAGCTGCCCGAAGACTAAAATTTCGGACAATACTGTCGATATTGATGGCAACGCTTTTAGTCTGGCTGAAACACACTCGCTAATAACGTCGTTTCAGGCCCACCATAGAATTCCAAGTGAGTCGTCAAGAACTCATTGAATAATAAAGGAACGCCGCACATGGCCCTATTTCGCTCGCCGCGTCATCATGAAGCCGTGCTCGATGCCATCCATCGTGCCATGGCCATCATCGAGTTCTCCCCGGAGGGCATCATCCTTACCGCCAATACCAACTTTCTCGATATCACCGGGTATCGTGGCGTCGACTTGATCGGCCAGCACCACCGCCAACTTTGCGATCCGGCACTGGCCGCGAGTCGAGAATACTCGGTCTTCTGGGATCGGCTGCAGCAAGGCGAGTTCATTACCGGTCGTTTCAAGCGCATTGCCGAAGACGGCCACACGCTCTGGCTGGAAGCCTCTTATAATCCGGTCCGCGACCGTCGTGGAAAGATCATTCGCGTGGTCAAGACGGCGACCGACATCACCGCGCGGGTACGCGACGAGCAGGACATGCACAGCCGGCTGAACGCCATCGATCGGGCCATGGCGGTCATCGAGTTCTCTCCCGACGGACACATCCTGACCGCTAACGATAATTTTCTGAATACGGTGGGCTACGCTCTCGAAGAGCTCCAAGGCACGCATCATCGGATATTCTGCGAACGCGATTATGCAGCGAGTCAGAAGTACCGTGATTTCTGGGTCCATCTGAACGCGGGTGAATTCATGTCGGGGCAGTTCAAACGACTCGACAAGCAAGGTCGAACGCTGTGGCTCGAAGCGAGCTATAACCCGGTCTTCGATTCCGAGGGGCAGCTCTACAAGGTGGTCAAGTTCGCGACCGATATCACCGACCGCGTGACACGTGAGAATGAAAGCGCGCAAATGGCCTATCGCATTTCGTCGAACACGGAAACGTCCGCCAGCGACGGTTCGCGTATCATCGACGAGACCATCACCGAAATTCGTTGTATCGCTGATCAGGTTGCGGCTGCCTCGCAGCTGATCGACTCCCTGGCGCAACGCTCCGCCGACATCAGCGCGGTGGTCGAAAGCATTCGCGATATCGCCGAGCAGACCAACCTGCTGGCGCTCAATGCCGCCATCGAGTCGGCCCGTGCCGGTGAGCATGGCCGCGGCTTCGCGGTGGTGTCTCACGAAGTACGCCAGCTGTCGATATGCACCTCCCAGGCCACTCGCGACATCACCGCCACCGTCGCCAGCCTGCGCGATCTCACCCACGAAGTGAGCGGTGGCATGCAGGCCTGTCTGGGCAGCGTGGAAAACGGCGTCCGCATGGCGGGCGAAGCCGGTCATGCCATCGATAAGATTCGTGCCGGGGCCAACGATGTCGTCAGTGCCATTGCTCACGTCACATCGACCCTATCTCACCTCGAAGCTGAGAACGCTCCGACCCTGCGGTGCGCGACATGAATATGGGCATATCGTGATCAGCCCCCGGGGATATTTAGATCTTCTTTTGCGGCTATCGATGAGGCGCGGCCATTGCCAAACAATTATTAGCCAGCTACATTTTCGCCATCATTCGTTTCCGGAATTTTTCCATGGCATCCCCCAAGCTGTTCACGCCGCTCAAGCTCGCCGAGCTCGAGCTGGCCAATCGCATAGTGATCTCACCGATGTGCCAGTACTCCGCCGACGAGCAAGGCAACATGACTGACTGGCATACGATCCATCTCGGCAATCTGGCGCTCTCCGGTGCCGGCCTGCTGATGGTCGAAGCTTCGGCGGTGGCGCCGGAAGGGCGCATCACCCCAGGCGACGTCGGCCTCTATTCGGACGATAACGAGCAGGCCATGGCGCGCATGCTCGAGTCCGTGCGTGGCCACTCGCAGATGCCGATCGGTATCCAGCTCGGCCACGCCGGGCGCAAGGCCTCCTGTCAGGCGCCGTGGGAAGGTGGCGCGCAGCTGTCGCTGGAGCAAGGCGGCTGGCAGACCGTGGCGCCCTCCGAGGTCGCGTATCAGGACGATCAGCGTCCGCCGAAAGCGATGAGTCTCGACGATATCGAAGCGCTCAAGGCCGGCTTCGTGGCCTCGGCCAAGCGTGCCGAGCGCCTGGGTTTCGAGCTGATCGAGCTCCATGCGGCCCATGGCTATCTGCTGCATGAATTCCTGTCGCCGCTCTCCAACCAGCGCGATGACCAATACGGCGGCAGCCTCGAAAACCGCATGCGGATCGTGCTGGAAATTTTCGACGCCGTCCGCGAGGTCTTCCCGCAGCAGAAGCCGGTGGGTATTCGTATCTCCGGCAGTGACTGGGTCGAGGGCGGCTGGGATCTGGAGCAGAGCGTGGAATTGGCCAAGGCGCTGGACGCCCGCGGCTGCAGCTTCATCGACTGCTCCGGTGGCGGTCTCGATCCGCGCCAGGCGCTGGATGTGGGTCCCAGTTACCAGGTGCCGTTCGCGCGGCGCATGAAGCAGGAAGTCGCCATGCCGGTTATCGCCGTCGGGCTGATCACCGAGCCTGAGCAGGCCGAAGGCATCGTCTTCAGCGGTGAAGCGGATGCCGTCGCGCTGGCACGCGGCATGCTCTTTGATCCGCGCTGGCCGTGGCACGCCGCCGCCAAGCTCGGCGCCAGCGTTCACGCGCCGAAGCAGTACCTGCGCAGCCAGCCGCACACGTTGAAAGGGCTGTTCGGCTAGGCATCCGTCGGTTTGGCTTGGTGGTATCCCGTCGTCGGTGATCGACGACGGGGCTTCATGCAGGCAGGTCGCGTTCCACCACGGCAATCGCATCATGGGCATGCAGGCTTTCGGCATGCACGATCTCGATGCGATAGCCCGTGACGTCGGGCTGTGCATCGCAGCCCTCGGCCAGACGCCGGGCGGCATCCTCGCAGAACATCAGGTTGGCGCCATTGCGCTCTGCAAAGGCCTGCTCATCGATCCGTTTTACCAGTGTCTGAACCGGTGTCTGCAGCAAGCGCTCGAAAGTATCGATACGATCGGCAGCGGCGAATGCCGCCCGGGGACTTAGCGTGAGCGAGAGCGCGGCCCGGCTGCGCTGACTGTGCGGCGTGGGGAAAGCGCCCTGGTGCTCGATCCAGTCGGCGACGGTACCGGCATCGATGTCGGCATGCCTCTGTTCTTCCACCCAATGGCGCCAGTCCCGGGCCATGGCGTGGCGCGCCAGCGCGGTCGAGCAGGGGCAGGTGGAGGCGTAGTCGATTGATAGCGTCAGTATGGTCTCAAGCGCTTCTCGGCTGCCTTTCAATTCCAGCCTGCACGGATAGTGACGCCAACCGCTCTCGCCACTGAGCAGCGCCGGGCGGCGCAGTGGCAGATCGAAGCGCAGCGTTAGTGCCAAGGCCTGACTGATGCCTTGCTGGCTATCGAGCAAGGCGTTACCCAGCGTCGTCAATCCGGCCGGTGTTAGCGGCGACTCGTCGAGTCGGTCCAGCAGCCGATAGAGCCGGGACATGTGAATGCCGCGCTGGCCAGCGGCGAGATCGACACTGACGTCGGCGGTGGCGGGCAGCCGAGTGCCATCCTCCCATTGCAGGCGGGTGGCGATGCCCTGCATGCCGACATGTTGCAGGGCGCGGTAAGCCGACGCCCTGGACGGTTCCGGTTCGCGCCCAGCGGCGACATCCGGTAGCGGCGGTACGGTGAGGTTCATGATCGCTCATCGATGTCATTAATGTTATTTTATAACATATCTTTTGGCGTCGATGAGCACAACCTTCACTCGCCGCCGAGTTCGCGCATGACCTTGTAGAGCGCCGATTTTGCTTCGAACCCGACGCCCGGGACGTCGGGCAGGGCGACGTAGCCATCTTCCACCTGGATGCCGTCGGCAAAGCCGCCGAAGGGCTGAAACACGTCCGGGTAGGATTCGTTGCCGCCCAGGTGCAGGCCGGCGGCGATATTGAGCGACATCTGATGGCCGCCGTGGGGTACCACGCGGCGGCTGGACCAGCCCATCTCGGCCATGACATCGAGCGTACGCAAATACTCCACCAGCCCGTAGGAGAGCGCGCAGTCGAACTGCAGGTAGTCGCGATCCGGGCGCATGCCGGCGTAGCGCAGCAGGTTGCGGGCGTCCTGATGCGAGAACAGATTCTCGCCGGTGGCCATGGGCAGGTCGTAGTGGTTGGCCAGCTCCGCCTGCAGCGCGTAATCGAGCGGGTCGCCGGCCTCTTCGTACCAGAACAGGTTGTAAGGCTTGAGCGCTTCGGCGTAGGCGATGGCCGTCGCCTGATCGAATCGACCGTTGGCATCGACCGCCAGGCGGCTGCCGTCTCCCACCACCTTCAGCACCGCGTCGATCCGGCGCAGGTCCTCGTCCAACGGGGCGGCGCCGATCTTCATCTTGACCACGCTGTAGCCGCGATCGAGATAGCCCCGCATTTCCTCCTGCAGCTTCGAGTGGTCCTTGCCGGGGTAGTAGTAACCGCCGGCGGCGTAGACCCACACCTTGTCGTCGGCCTGGCCATCGCGGTAGCGCTCCGCCAGCAGCCGATAGAGTGGCTTGCC
Organism: Salinicola sp. MH3R3-1; assembly: GCF_001937155.1. Lineage (NCBI taxonomy): Bacteria > Pseudomonadati > Pseudomonadota > Gammaproteobacteria > Oceanospirillales > Halomonadaceae > Salinicola > Salinicola sp. MH3R3-1. The sequence continues at coordinate 159,589 of NZ_MSDP01000001.1, forward strand.
CTCGATCTTGGCCACGGCGTCCCAGACCGCCATGTCGATCGTGCCGACTGCCACGGACCGCTCGCCGTGGCCGCCTGGCTTCTCGTTGGTCATCAACGTCTTCCAGATGGCGAACGGGTCCAGGTTGTCGCGATCGTGATCGATCAGTGTCTCGGGATCGGCCTCCAGCACCCGCGCCAGAAAGCGATCGCGCATCAGCGCACCCTGGCCGTAGCGGCCGTTGGAGTTGAAGCCGTAACCGATCACCGGCTTGCCGTCGCGGATCACGTCGGTGATTACCGCCACGACCGAGCAGGTCATCTTGGAGAAATCGATATAGGCATTGGCGATGGGGGAGGCGATCGACGCGGTCTGTTCACGGATGTCCACAATACGCATGGCGGAATACTCGTCAGTGAATGGTGAAAGCCACGATAGCGCTGGCCATGGATCGCCAACCAATGCTATTAACGAGGGTTGTCATGCCTAAACGGCATTGCTATTGGCATCCGCTCACAGGAATCGATCCATGGAACTGGTCTGGCTCGAAGACTTCATTGCGCTGGCGGAGCACGGCAGCTTCGTGCGTGCCGCGGAGGCGCGCCATATCACCCAGCCGGCCTTTAGCCGACGGATACGGGCGCTGGAGGCGTGGATGGGCGTCACCCTGTTCGTGCGTACGCCACAGGGGACGTTGCTGACCGAGGCGGGGCGGGCGATGCAGGGCGGCGCTCTCGAATCCGCCACCCGCCTGCATCGGTTGCGTGAAGAAGTCCGAGAGGTGGCGGGCAAGACCGCCCGGACCCTGCAGTTCGCGGCGACGCATTCGCTGTCGTTCACGTTCTTTCCGCGCTGGATCCGTCAGGTTGAGAAGGGGACGCCGATCGAGGCGCTGCAGCTTCATACCGAGAGCATGATGGAATGCGAGCAGAGGCTGACGCAGGGGCGGGTGCATTTCCTGCTCAGTCACCGTCACCCGGAGGTGCCCACGCGGCTCGATCCGGGCCGGTTCGAGAGTCGAAGGATCGCGCAGGACACCCTGGTACCGCTGATCGGTGCGGAATTGAGCAGAAAACTCGGCGAGGGCAAGGACGCAGCGGCGGGCTTCGATCCCGAATTCCTGTCGGCGGACGATCCCGCCGCCCCCTATCTGGCCTATACCGACGCTTCCGGACTGGGGCGCATCGTTGCCCACCGGCTGAGCAGCAATGCCGAGTTCGCCCCACGAGCGCCGCTGTTCTCGAGCCACCTGGCGGCGGTATTGATGTCGATGGCGCTGGAGAACAAGGGCATGGCCTGGCTGCCGCTCATCCTGGCGGAGTCGGAATGGCGCGAGCACCAGCTGGTCCGGGCGCTCGGGCCGGCCTGGGATATCCCCGTCGAAATTCACGTGACCCGGGCCAGGACAACGCTGCCGGCTTTCGCCGAGGCATTCTGGGAGCGTTTGATGACACGGGATTAGGACACGAAATGAGACCGCCGCGACGCTCCCGAGCGTGCCCGCGTCGATCACCCTATTGACCGCCGATACGATCCAGCAACGCCATCTGCGCCGCGGGAATCTCCAGCGCGGCCGCCTCGATGTTCTCCTGCAGATGCTCTGGCGACGAGGTGCCAGGGATCAGAAGAATGTTGGGTGAACGCTTGAGCAGCCATGCTAGTGCCACCTGCATCGGCGTGACGTCGAGTGTCCTGGCGACCTCTGTCAGCGTTTCCGACTGCAAGGGCGTGAAGCCGCCCAGCGGGAAGAACGGCACGTAGGGAATGCCGTCCGCGGCCAACTGATCGATCAGTGCATCGTCGGCGCGATTGGCCAGGTTGTACTGGTTCTGCACGCAGACGATGGGCACGATTTTCCGTCCATCGGCGACCTGGGTGGCGGTGACGTTACTCAGCCCGATGTGCTTGATCAGGCCGCGCTCGCGGAGTTCGGCGAGCGTCGTCAGCGGCGCCTCCAGCGAGCCTTCCGCCGGCCCGTGCACGTCCAGCATGCTGCGCAGGTTGACGACCTCCATCTGCTCCAGGCCCAGGTTGCGCAGGTTGTCTTCCACTGCCTGGGTCAGCTCTGCCGGCGAGAGCGCGGGCAGCCAGGCACCGGTTTCATCGCGCCGGGCGCTGACCTTGGTGACGAGGCAGAGCTCGCTCGGGTAGGGGTGCAACGCCTGTTTGATGAGCTGATTGGTGATGTGCGGACCGTAGAAATCCGAGGTGTCGATGTGATCGATGCCGGCAGCAATCACGTCCTTCAGCACCTGCACGGCGCGCGCCGGATCCTTGGGCGGACCGAATACGCCGGGGCCGGCGAGCTGCATCGCCCCGTAGCCCAGTCGTTTGACCTGACGATCGCCGAGGGTATAAGTACCGGCTTTGTCGATGAGGGACATGCGTTCACTCCTGTGTCGAATAGGGGATGTCGGACGGTTTTATCGTAGACCTCTCGATGCTGTGCGACTATTCCAACCAATCGATACAGGTCGTACGGAGAAATGCACAATGAGCGCCGATCTCAGTGATCTCCAGGCGGTGCTGGCCGTTGCCAAGGCCAAGGGATTTCGGGAAGCGGCACGGCTCACCGCCACCAGCCCGTCGCGCTTGAGCGATGCGGTGCGCCGCGCCGAGACCGCCCTCGGCATTCGACTGTTCCATCGCACCACACGGGCGGTGACGCTGACCGAGGCCGGCGCCGCGCTGGTCTCGCGGCTGGCACCGGCGATCGAGGAGGTAGAAAGCGCGCTGGACGCGGTCAACGGGTTCCGGGATCGCCCGGCCGGCACGTTGCGTCTCAACGTGCCGGTCAGCGCGGCGCGGTTGATTCTGCCATCGATCCTGCCCGACTTCCTCAAGGCCTATCCGGAGATCCGCGTCGAGATCACCGCCGACAGCGCGGCGACGGATACGCTGGCGGCGGGCTTCGATGCCGGCATTCGCTACGATGAACTGCTCGAGCAGGACATGATCGCCGTGGCCATCGGCCCGCGTGAGCAGCGTTTCGCGCTGGTCGCCTCGCCCGACTACCTGTCGCGTTGCGGCACGCCCGCGCATCCCCGCGATCTGCTGCAGCACGCCTGCATTCGTGGCCGCTTCGCCAACGGCAATCTGCCGCCGTGGGAGTTCGAGCGCGGGGAGGAATCGATTCGCATCGAGCCCGCCGGGCCGTTGACGGTCAGCATCGGCGGCGGCGTGGACCTCGGGGTCGAGGCGGCGTTGCAAGGCGTCGGCCTGATCATGCTGTTCGAGCAGTGGCTTGAACCGTATCTTCAAAGCGGCGCGCTGGTGCCGGTGCTCGAACCCTGGTGGCAACGTTTCACCGGGCCCTACCTCTACTATTCGGATCGCCGGCTGGTACCCGCGCCGCTGCGGGCCTTCATCGATTTCGTTCGCGATCGCGGCTAGCGTTCCCGGCGGCGCGATGACGTATCCTGCTCCTCTTCGTTGTCTCCGTGGAGCTTCTCATGCGCATGTCACCGCTGCCGCCGCTCAACGCCCTGATCGCCTTCGAAGCGGCCGTGCGACACATGAGCTTTACCCGGGCCGCCGTCGAACTGAACCTCTCCCAGAGCGCGGTGAGCCGGCAGATCGTTCACCTGGAGCAGTTCCTGGGCCGCAAGCTTTTCATCCGCGAGCAGCGGCAACTGGCGCTGACGCGCGCGGGGGAAACCTATGCGCTGCAGGTGCGTTCGATCCTGGACGACTGCGTCAACGCCACCGCCGAGGTGATGAAATCTACCGGCGAGAGCGAGCTGACGGTGGCTTGCACCGCCGGCGTGGCGCAGTTCTGGATGGCACCCCGGTTGGGTCGGTTTCGGCGTCAATATCCCAATATCAAGCTGCGCCTGATCGTGCGCGACGGGGTGACGTCGCTGTCGTCCTTCGAGTTCGATATCGGGCTTTACTACTTGAAGCAGGCATCTCTGCCGGGATTCGAGACCACTTATCTGATCCCGGAGAAAGTCTTTCCGGTCTGTGCGCCCGGTTATCTCGACGCCTGCCGGGAGCGTCATGGGGTGGGCCCGGACTCGGGGTTGACGCCGGAGCAGTTGAGCGAGGAGACGCTGCTGGTGCTCGAGGATGCCCAGAGCCTGTGGATCTCCTGGCGTGACTGGTTTCGCTATCACCATTTGCCGACGGTGAGCCTGAACAACGCCATCGCCATCAATCACTACCCGCCACTGGTCGAAATGGCGGTACTGGGCGAAGGCATCGTGCTGGGTTGGCAACACGTCATCGACAGTCAGATCGACAGGGGGCGGCTGGTCCGTGCGACTGATCACTGGGCGAGCCACGGGGGCGGTTATTTTCTGATCACGCCGGACGAACGTCGGGAGAACGTCGCCACGCGCTGTTTCAAGCGCTGGCTGCTGGAGATGGCGCCGCAGGGAGATTGATCGCCCGACGCAGGATCGATGCGCTGGCCGCATGCTGGCATGCATTTTTAACGCTTTTCAGGGGCTCGAGGCGCTGGGTAGGCTCAAGTCGTATTTGGATGACTATCACGACAGTACCACCCAAGCACAATAATGCCTCCCGAGAGCCCAATTCATGACCGAACTTTCCTCCGCACTCCCGTCGCCAGCCGTCCTGTTCCGTAACGCCAATCTGGTCGATGGTTCGTCCCCCGAGCCGCGTGCCGGAGTACACGTTCTCGTCGAGAACGGCCGTATCGTCCAGGTCTCCGACACGCCGATCGAGGCGCCTGATGATGCCCGCGTGATCGATCTCGAAGGGCGCACGCTGATGCCGGGCCTGATCGACTGCCACGTTCACGTCATTGCGACGACGGCCGATCTCGGCGCTAACGCGCTGCTGCCGGATTCATTGGTCGCCGCGCGTGCCAAACCGATCATGGAAGGCATGCTGATGCGTGGCTTCACCACGGTGCGCGATGTTGGCGGTGCCGATCGGGGCATCCAGCAGGCGGTGGCGGAAGGCCACTTCGTCGGGCCACGACTGGTGATCTGTGGCAAGGCGCTTTCCCAGACCGGCGGTCACAACGATTACCGCGGCTTCTATGACGAGCGCGACGATCAGTACCAGACCCGGCGCCTGGGGTCGATGGGGCGCATCTGCGACGGCGTCGAATCGGTACGCCGTGCCGTGCGTCAGGAGATCAAGGCGGGCGCACAGTTCATCAAGGTGATGGCCAATGGCGGAGTCTCCTCTCCCAGCGATCCGATCGAATTCCTGAGTTTCTCCATCGACGAGCTCAAGACGATTGTCGAGGAAGCCAGCAACGCCCAGACCTACGTGTCTGCCCATCTATATACCGACGAAGCGATTCGCCGCGCCGTCGAAGCGGGCGTGCGTTCCCTCGAACACTGCAATCTGATCGAGGCGGACACCGCTCGTCTGGCCGCCGAGCGCGGCGCCATGGCTTGCCCGACACTGGTCACCTACGAACGCCTCAAGATCGAAGGCGCCGACTACGGGCTCAAGCCCGAGTCAGTCGCCAAGATCGACGACGTCCGCCTGGCCGGGCTCGAGAGCCTGATCACCATGCACGAAGCGGGGCTGCCCATGGCCTACGGCACCGATCTGCTCGGTGAGATGCATCCGCACCAGTCGGAAGAGTTCGTGATCCGCTCTCAGGTGCTGCCGCCGCACGAGGTGATTCGCAGTGCCACTTCCACCGCGGCCAAGCTGCTGCGCATGGAAGGCGAGATCGGCTGCATCGCGCCGGGGGCGTGGGCGGACCTGATCGTGGTCGACGGCAATCCGCTGGAAGACATGAGCCTGCTGACCGGCCAGGGCAAGCATCTGTCGCTGATCATGCAGGGCGGCCGCGCGATCAAGGATCGCCTTGGCCACTGATCCAGCCCGATCCGGAATCAACCACACCCCACAAAGATCACAACCCATAACAATCAAAACAGGAGACTGCGATCATGCAGGCATTCTTCGTCATTGCGTATATCGTATTGATGGTCGTCATCGGGCTTTATTTCTCGCGACGCAAGGTCCACGACGACACCGACTTCATCGTGGCCGGGCGTTCGCTCTCCACGCTGGTACTGACCGCGACGCTGCTGGCCACTTTCGTAGGGTCGGGATCGATCGTCGGCGGGGCCAGCTTCGTGTTCCAGCATGGCCCCGGTGCCGCGATCTTCTTCTTCGCCGGCACACCCATCGCTGCCCTGGTGGTCTACTTCCTGCTGGCGCAAAAGATGCGGCGCTCGCGGGCGACCACCATCCCCGGATTGATCGAGGAACGTTTCGGCCCCACGGCGCGCTCGATCGCCTCGCTGATCATTCTGCTGGCCTACGTCGGCATCGTGTCGTATCAGTTCACCGGGGCCGGACAGGCGCTCAACCTGGCGTTTGGTCTGCCGGTGTGGCAAGGCGTGCTGATCGCGGCGGCGATCATGATTGGTTTGGCGACCATGGGCGGCCTGGTCTCGGTGGCCTACACCGACTATCTGAGTGCGATCATCATCTTTGGCAGCATGCTGATCGCCGCGCCGCTGGTGCTGACTCGTCTCGGAGGCCTCGGTGAGATGATGGACGCGCTGCCGGCGACGCATCGGACACTGCTGGGTGGTCTTTCACCGTGGCAGGCGCTGGGCTACTTCCTGCCGCTGTTCCTGCTGATTCTGGGCGATCAGAACCTGTTTCAGCGTTTTGCCGCGGCGAAAGACCCGGCCACGGCCAAGAAAGCCGCCATGGGCCTGGTCCTTGCCTCGATCGTTTGTACCGGACTGATTACCCTGCTGGTCTGCGCCACGCGGGTCATGTTTCCGGACATCACACCCTCCACAGCGATGATGACACTGGCCCGGGAAGGGTTACCCACGGTCGTTGGCGGGCTGCTGCTGGCGTCGCTGGTGGCGCTGCTGCTGACGACGGGGAACAGCTATCTGCTGTCGGCGTCGGCCAGCCTGACCCAGGACATTCTCGGCGGTCTGTTGAAACTCGACATCCCGGCGCGCAAGGCGCTGCTGATCAATCGCCTGACCGTCGTCGGGCTCGGCATTCTGGCCTGGATACTGGGCGCGTTCTTTCCCAGCGTGCTGGCGATGCAGATGTACTCCTACGGCATGTACGGCGCCGCAATCACGCCGGTCTTCCTGGCGGCGCTGCTGTGGCCGCGCGCTACCCCGGCCGGCGCGCTGTCGGCGATGATCGTCGGTGGCGTGATGACGCTGGTGTGGGAGATCGCGCTGGGCAAGCCGATGGGCTGGAACAGCGTGCTGGTGGCGATGCCGCTGGCGGCGGTGACGCTGATCGGCGTGAGTCTGCTGAGTCGGCCGCGGGTGGCCGTCGAGTCGCCCTCCGTCTGAGGGTAGATGTCGCCGTTCGCATCGGAGACGGGGTAAGGCCGAAATGCCTTACCCCGCTTTCGTTTCTCGGCTTGCCACACGTCGCGTCGAAACGATGAACGCGATCCCGAAGACGATCGAGAACAGCAGCACGATGGTTGGGGCCGGCGCGCTGTCGAGAAAGAACGAGAGATAGACGCCGAGAAAGGCGATGACGGCGGACATCACTGCCGACATCAGCAGCATGGTGCTGAAGCGTCGGGTCAGCAGGAAGGCGATGGCGCCGGGCGCGATCAGCAGGGCAATGGCCAGAATGATCCCGGCGGCCTTCAAGGCGCCGACGATGGTCAGCGAGATCAGGCAGAGCAGGCCGTAGTGCAGCAGCCGGGTTCGCAAACCGACCGCCCGGGCCTGGGTCGGATCGAAGGCGTGGAGCAGGAAGTCCTTCCACTTGAGACCGATGACGCCGACGGTGATCAAGGCAATCAGCGCCGATTCCCCGATATCGCGCCAGGCCACGCCCAGAATGTCGCCGAACAGGATGTGATCGAGATGGACCGTCGACTGGATTTTGACGTAGAGCACCAGGCCGATGCCGAACATGCCGGAATAGACGATTCCCATCACCGTATCCTGCTTGATCCGGCTGTTTTCCTCGAGGAAGCCGGTGGCCACGGCACAGAACATGCCGGCGACGAAGGCGCCGATGGCATAGGGAATGCCAATCAGATAGGCGATCACCACGCCCGGGAAGACGGCGTGGGAGATGGCATCGCCCATCAGCGACCAGCCCTTGAGCACCAGAAAGCAGGAGAGCAGGGCCATCGGCACGGTGACCAGCACGGCGATGACCATGGCGTTGACCATGAAGCCGAACTGGAACGGCATCAGCAGCGTATCGAGCCAGCTCATGAATGCGACTCCGTCGTTTCGGCCACTGGCGTCCGTGCCAGCGACGCTGCGGCCCGGCGTCTCGCGGCCAGCATGCCGTGCTTGGGCGCGAACAGGAACGCCATGAGGAAAATCGACGTCTGCAGCACCACGATGATGCCGCCGGTGGCACCGTCGAGAAAATAGCTGACGTAGGCACCGAAGAAGCTGGTCAGCGTGCCGATCGTCACCGCGATGATCAGCAGCCGCGGGAAGCGGTCGCTCAGCAGATAGGCCGTGGCTCCCGGCGTGATGACCATGCAGATCACCAGAAACGCGCCCACCGTCTGCAGCGCCGCGACGGTCGAGGCGGCCAGCAGGGTGAAAAACAGGATCTTGAGCGCGGTAGGGTTGAGCCCGATCGAGCGGGCGTGACTCTCGTCGAAGAACGTCACCATCAGATCCTTCCACTTGGCCAGCAGGATGACCAGCGAGACCACGCCGATCGTCACCAGTTGCAGCGTATCGGTGGGCGTGATCGCCAGAATGTTGCCGAGCACGATGGTCTGGATATTCACCGAAGTCGGCGATAGCGACACCATGAACAGCCCCAGGCCGAAGAACGAGCTGAAGATCAGACCGATGATGACGTCTTCTTTCAGCTTGCTGCGCTGGTTGAGAAACAGCATTGCCGCCGAGGCGAGCCCGCCGGCAAAGAAAGCACCGAGCGAAAACGGCAGTCCCAGCATGTAGGCGCCGGCGACGCCGGGCACGATCGAATGCGACAGCGCATCGCCGATCAGCGACCAGCCCTTGAGCATCAGGTAGCAGGAGAGAAACGCGCAGACGCCGCCGACCAGCGCCGACACCCACATCGCGTTGCGCATGTAGCCATAGCCGAAGGGCTCGACTAGATAACCGAAGGGCTCGACTAGATAGCCGAACGGCATGAGGAGGTCCATCAACGGGAGCCTCCCTTTCCGGTACCGCGGTGGCGCCGCGCGGCAATACCGTTCTGCATCACCAGCGGGCGCTCGTCGTCGGTGAACACGCCCACGGCATGGGGCGGCGCGCCGGCCTGCTGGGATTGATCGAGCACGAAATGGCGCAGCACGCCGCCGAAGGCGCGCTCCAGGTTGTGCTGGGTGAATATCTCGTCGGTGGGCCCGTGGGCGAGCACCGTGCCCTTGATCATTATCGTACGGTCGCAGAATTCCGGCACCGAGCCGAGATTGTGGGTCGAGACCAGCATCACGCGCCCCTCGGCGCGCAGTTCGCGCAGCAGCCGGATGATCTGATCTTCGGTCTGGACGTCGACCCCGGTGAACGGCTCGTCGAGCAGGATCACCCGGCTATCCTGGGCCAGCGCACGGGCCAGGAACACGCGCTTCTTCTGGCCGCCGGAGAGTTCGCCGATCTGACGCTGACGGAACTCGCTCATGCTGACGCGTTCCAGCGCGGTTTCGACCGCGTCGTGGTCGGCCCGCCTGGGCATTCGCAGCATCCCCATGTGGCCGTAGCGGCCCATCATTACCACGTCCTCGACCAGCACCGGGAAGTTCCAGTCGACCTCTTCCGACTGCGGCACGTAGGCGATCAGATTGCGCTTGAGCGCGGTTTTGGCCGGCAGGCCAAGCACCTGGATCTCGCCTCGAGCCAGACGCACGAAGCCCATGATCGCCTTGAACAGCGTCGACTTGCCGGAACCGTTCACGCCCACCAGCGCGGTAATCGTACCAGCGGGGATCTCGAAACTGGTGTTGCGCAGCGCGGTATGACCGTTGCGATAGATGACGGCGGCATCGGTCACGCGGATGCCGGCACCGGCTGGCTCGACGTCGGCCGATGGCGTCGTCATGATGAAGCCCCCTGAGTCAGGCCTTTGACGATCGTCTCCGAAGTGACGCGCAGCAGGTCGATATAGGTCGGCACCGGGCCGTCGGGTTTGCTGAGCGAGTCGACGTAGAGCACGCCGCCGTAATGGATGCCGGTCTCGCGGGCTACTTGCTGCGCCGGTTTGTCGGAGACGGTGCTCTCGCTGAAGATCGCCGGAATGTCGTTGGCGCGAATGACATCGATCACCTGACGAACCTGCTGTGGCGTGCCCTGCTGATCGGCATTGATCGGCCACAGATAGCGCTCGCGCAGGCCGAAATCCCGCGCCAGATAGGAGAACGCGCCTTCGCTCGTCACCAGCCAGCGATTCTCCTCGGGGATCTGCGCCAGCGATTCGCGGATGGGCGCAACGGCGGCTTCGATCTCTTGCTTGTAGCGTTCGGCGTTGTTGCGGTAAGTCTCGGCGTTGGCGGGGTCGTGCTCGATGAACGCGTCGCGGATGTTGTCGACGTAGATCAACGCGCTCGTCGGCGACATCCAGGCATGCGGGTTGGGCTTGCCGTCATACGGACCCTCGGCGATGCTGATCGGCTCGATGCCTCTCGATACCACCACGCTGGGCACGTCCTTCAGGTTGTGGAAGAAACGTTCGAACCAGCGTTCCAGATCGAGGCCGTTCCACAGGATCAAGTTCGCATCCTGGGCGCGCAAAATGTCGCGCGGGGTCGGCGCGTAGTTATGGATCTCGGCGCCCGGCCGGGTAATCGATTCCACCGTCGCCGCATCCCCGGCCACGTTCTGCGCCATGTCCGCGATCACCGTGAACGTGGTCACGGCCTTGAACTTCTTCTGGCTGACGTCTTGGCCGGTGCCCTCAGCGCTGGCGGGGAGAGCGAGCAAGGTGCCGAGGATCACGCTCGCGACACCCACCATCACCGAACGTTGTAAACCTCGCTTCATGGTCCATCTCCTGGTTCTCGAGCTTTTGGCTCTCAGACACCCAGCGATCGTGGTCACCTGCAACGAAGCCGGTGGCAGCTCTGTGTTAGCGCGCTGATACACGGGATCGCAGCGCCGATGCTTCGATGGCAAACGATTAGCGACCCTGTCTAGTTAACCGGGGTTTAACTCTATTCCCTAGGTTTCTATTTGTAGCATCGGTTAAGGTTTGGCGTGAAGCCTTTTCGCCTCACGCAACCACGAAAATCGAGCGGGGCGATGGAGCGCGTCCGTCTATCGTCTAGACTCGTGGCACATGAAATCAGGAGGACTGCGATATGCCCGCAGCGAAGTTTTTGTTTTTGGTGACGATTCTGGTGGCCTCGACCCTGGTGCTGGGCGGATGCTCGCCGATTCCTGATGCGCCAGGTCCGATCGGCATCCCCGGTATCTGACGTCTATCTGGCCGTTATCGATGAGAGAAGTGAAGGGTCGCGCCCGGTCACCGAGCGCGCTGATACGACGCTTCGGGAGTAATGGGAGTGATGGGAGTGGTGGGAGCGATAGAATGATCAGCTGTCGTTGACGAGTCTCTTGGCCAGCGCCCGACAATCCGCGAGATGCCAATCGGCGTCTCTCGTCTCCCGGGCCTGCGGCGCGTTGACCAGCACGGTTCGCGCGCAGGCGGCTCGGCCGCAGGCCATATCCAACTGGCTGTCGCCAACCATGACCAGATCCGATGGCGCCACCTTCCAGCGTTGGATGAAGCGCTCCAGTCCGCCGGGGTGGGGTTTGGGCGGTGCCTCGTCGCGGCCGAGCACGTCATCGGGAGCGAAGCAGTCATCCAGGCCGATGGCATCGAGGGTGATGTGCGCCAGCTCCTTGGCATTGCGGGTCAGAATGCCGAGCCGACAGCCACGCTCGCCTAGTGCCTGGAATGAGTTCGATGGCGCCGGGGGCAGCGGTGGAACGCATGGCGAGTTCACGCTCGTGTTCGAGCAGCCAGGCGTGTTTGGCATCGCGATCGGCCGCGGGCAGCGTTTCCAGATGATGGAGAATATCGGCGCTGTCAGGAATTTCGAGATGACGGCGAATGGCGGGGAAGTCATGCACGCCGACGGTCAGCGTGCCATCCATGTCGAAGACCCAGTGGGTCAGTGTGTCGAGTGTGATGGGTGGCATGGCGGCTCCGAGATCGAAGGTATTTCTCATCCTATCCAAGTGAGCCACGGATGTCAGAACGGGGAGAGTCGATTGGAACGTCGACCGTTCAGGACGTCTCCCGCTCCCTAAACATCTCCACCACCCGCTGCTGGGCGATGCCGATGTGGTAGTCGATCGCCGCCTCGCAGGCATCCGGATCTCGTGTCCGCAGCGCGTCCATGACGGGTTGGTGGCTCTCCGCGACCTGTGTGGGGTCGTCGTAGAGCTGGCCGATCAGCAGAATGCAGAAACGCATCTCGTGGCACAGCTCGTCGAATACCCGCACCAGCCGCTGATTGCCGCTGAACTCGCACAGCATGCGGTGAAAGGCGACGTCCTCCTCGATCTGCTGGACCGCTGATCCCTCGCTGGCGACCCGACGCATGGTCTCGAGCTGGGCGTCGAGCGACGCCTCCATCTCGGCCGTCAGTTTGCCGGCGAGCAGGCGAACGGCATGACGCTCGAGACACAGGCGCAGATCGTAGACATCGTCGAGTTCTTCGGCATTGAAGGTGCGCACGAAGAAGCCGCGCCGCGGCTGCGACACCAGCATGCCGCGGCTTTCGAGCAGGCGTGCCGCCTCGCGAACCGGCGCCCGGCTGACGCCGAAGTCGCGCGCCAGCTGCGCCTCGGCCAGATGCATGCCCGGCGCAAACTCTCCCTTGAGCAGGGCTTCGGTCAGCATGTCGGCGATCTGATTGACCAGATCGCGCTGCTGGATGGTGGCAAATCCCCGCGTGGTCGTCGTCATGTCGTCTCGTTGGGCTGGCGGTTACCGATCGTGGCACTATCGCTGAAAACCTGACCTGGGTCGACTGTCGAGTGTCGACAGTTTGAGAGCGGCCTGATAGCTTACCTACAACACAGCCCAGTCACGATTGCCCGATGCGCAACCCGGATCGAGCCCACCAGGAGAGCGAGATGGATACGCTGACAGATACCTCCCGATCTACCACAAAGTCCGACGCGCGCCGTGATCTGGCGGCCGCCTACCGCCTGATCGCCCACTTCGGGCTCGATGACAGCATCTATACGCATATCTCGGCGCGGGCCGAGGCGGGCAAGGAACACTTCCTGATCAATCCTTACGGCTATCGTTTCGAGGAAGTGACCGCGGCCAATCTGGTCACTATCGATCTCGAGGGCAACGTGATCGATGACCCGGAAAGCGCAGGCGTCAACAAGGCCGGCTTCACCATTCACAGTGCGATCCATGAGGCGCGACAGGACGTGCACTGCGTGCTGCATACGCACTCGGTCGCCGGGGTGGCGGTCTCCTGTCTGGAAGAGGGGCTGCTACCGTTGAATCAGTGGTCGATGGAGTTTCACGGGCGTACCGCCTATCACGACTACGAGGGCATCGCGCTGGATCTGGCCGAGCGCGAGCGCCTGGTGGCCGATCTCGGCGACAAGCCGGTCATGGTGTTGCGCAATCACGGCATGCTGGTGTGCGGGCGCACCGTGGGCGAGGCGTTCAAACGGATGCACAATCTCGAGCGCAGCTGTCAGGCGCAGCTGGCGCTGATGGGTAGCGGCATGGAGATTCGCCGTGTCGACCCTGCGCTTGCCGAGCACACCGCCCGGCAATATGAAGAGTGGGATTCGGATCACGGCGTCACCGACCACGATCCGGAGTGGGACGCCTACCTGCGCCTGCTGAAGCGCATTCAGCCGGATTTCGAGGGCTGAGCATGGCGCGAAAAATTTGCGGCGTCCTGCTGGGTTCTCCGGAGATCATGACCGAATACATCGCGGCGTTCGAGCAGGCGACGCCGCAGTTTCATCTGGCCTTGCCGCAGGATGTCGCCGATCCCGAGGCAGTCACCTTCGCGTTGGCCTGGGACCCGGGCGCCGACGATTTTCGGCCCTACCCTAACCTGCGCCTGGTGTCGTCGATCGCCGCCGGCGTCAACGGGATTCTGGCCAGCGCGAGCCTGCCCGGTGACGTACCGCTGATGCGGATTGCCGGTGAATCCCAGTCCCAGATGATGGCGGGTTTCGTGACCTGGCACGTGCTCTGGCACCACCGCCGCTTCGGCGAATACCTGACCCATCAGCGACAGGCGCACTGGGAGCGCCTGCCCAAGCGCGATGCCAGTGACGTGCGTGTCGGTCTTCTGGGCGCCGGCAAGATGGGCGGGGCCGTCGGGCGGGCACTCAAGGCGCTGGATTACGATGTGGCGATCCATTCGCGTAGCGGGCGCAATCTGCCGGCAGGTATCACGGGCTTCAGTGGTGACGAGGGTCTCGCTCAGCTCGCCGCGCGCAGCGAGATCCTGATCAACCTGCTACCGCTGACGCCGGAAACTCGCGGCATCCTGAACGCCGAGCTGTTCACTCGCCTGCCGACCGGCGCCGTATTGATCCATGTCGGCCGCGGCGAGCAGCTCATCGAGGCCGAGCTGCTCGCCGCGCTCGATAGCGGGCAGCTCTCGGCGGCGTCGCTGGATGTGTTTGCAGTGGAACCTCTGCCGACAGATCATGTTTTCTGGCGCCACGACAGGATCGTCGTGACCCCGCACGATGCCTGCGATTCGACGCCGACTCAGGTGGCCCACGAGGTCGCCGAAGCGATGGCGCGGCTGGATGACGGCCAGCTGCCGGCAAGCGTCGTGGATCGCCACGCGGGCTATTGAGGATCAGGTGGGCTGCGTATGACAAGGACAACATCGATGAAGACCTTTTTTCACGACGACCAACTGTTGCACCAGCCGCAGACCTATTTTTCCCGCGGCAGGATGCGAGAACCCCAGGAAGTTCGCGATCGCGCCGAGCATCTGCTGGCGGCGGCCAGACGGCTCGGCTTCGAGATTCGGGAACCGGCGGATCATGGGGTCGCTCCCTTGCGGGCGGTGCACTCGCTGCCCTATCTGCGCTTCCTCAAAAGCGCCTATCGGCGCTGGCACGAGCTCGACGAGGACTGGGGCGAAGAGGTGATCTCCAGCATCTTCGTGCGCTCGCCCAATGCGCTGCGCGGGATTCTCGCCGAGACCGCGCGCTACCTGGCCGATGGCAGTGCGCCGGTGGGCCAGCATACGTGGCAGGCCGCCTACTGTGCGGCCCAGAGCGCGGTGGCCGGTGCCGAAGCCCTGCTCGGCGGTGACCGCTTCGCCTACACGTTGTCGCGCCCGCCGGGGCATCATTCGGGTATCGATTCCGCCGGCGGCTTCTGCTTTCTCAACAACGCCGCCATCGCCGCGCAGCATCTGACTTCGCGCTATCCGCGCATGGTCGTACTCGATACCGACATGCACCACGGCCAGGGTGTGCAGGAGATCTTCTACGAGCGTGATGACGTGATGTACATCTCGATCCATGGCGACACCACCAACTTCTACCCGGCGGTCACCGGCTTCGAGGACGAGCGCGGGCGCGGCGCGGGGCTGGGTTACAACCTCAACCTGCCGATGCCCCATGGCTCACCGGAGTCGGTGTTCTTCGAGCGTCTCGAGGAAGCCTGTCAGGCCATTCGTCTGTTCGAACCGGATGCGCTGGTGCTGGCGCTGGGCTTCGATATTCACGAGAAAGACCCCCAGGCCAAGGTGTCGGTCTCCACGCCGGGATTCGGCAAGCTCGGCCGCGCCATCGCCGATCTCGACCTGCCGACGCTGGTGGTGCAGGAGGGCGGCTACTACCTGAAAGGGCTCGAGGCGAATGCGGTGAGCTTCTTCGAAGGGTTATCGGGCCGGTGACAGATCGGCTTCGCAGGACAGCCGCCTAGAGATTCTGGATCCGAAAATCCTCCGATCGGTCGATCTCGTCGCCGGCGACCATGAAGCGACCATGGCCACGGTAGTGGAGCGTCCGCGGGAGCTCGATCGAGGTGTCGACGTGGGCCTTGACGATCTCCCAGATGAACAGCTCGTGGCGGTCGATCTGGCTATCATCGGCCAGCCGGCATTCGAAGCTGGCGTAGCATTCGGCGACCAGCGGGGCCGAGACCTCGTCTCCTGCGACCGGGGTCAACCCGAACGCCTCGAATTTGTCGATGTCGTCGCCATCGCTGTTGCCCACGCCGACCACGGCATCGATAAGATCCAGCGTCGGCACGTTGATCGTGCATTCGCGGCTTTCGCGCACCAGCCGGTGGCTATGGTTGCCGGCGGTGATCAGGCAGCCGAAGTGTGCCGGCGCGAAGCCGAGCATCATGTGCCAGCCCATCACCATCAGATTGCGTTCGCCCTGCCACTGGGAGCCGACCAGTACGATGGGGCCGGTTTCCAGATGGCAGCGGCTTTGATCCAGCGGGAAATCGGTCTTGAATGATCTCAAGCGACGTTCCTCTCTGCCGATAGTGTGATTCCAGCATAGATCTCTGACAAAGACCTCTGACATAGATCTTTGGCAAAGATCTCTGACATAGATCTTTGGCAAGGACCTCTGGCTAAGATTTTTGGCAAAGGCCTCTGAAAAACACCTCTGGCATCGATGACTCGCATACCGCTTATCGATGCCTTCAATTTTTCGTCACAATCTTGTGGTTATATCCTGTGTGCCATCGGACTCCTTTATCTAGAATCCGGCCCCCTCTATTCAAGGAGAAGCAGCGTGAAGATTTCAGGGCGCATCAAGGCGTTGATCATTATGGCCGTCGTTGTCTACGTGCTCGCGCACGTGGTACGCGCCATGCTGATGACGCTGATTCGCCCGCATGCGCTGCTGCCTCCGCCGCGACGGTCGTCGGCACTTCCACGATCAGCGCCACGCCTCGAATGTGACGAGGCCGAAACGCTCAAGCACTGCACGCGTTGCTGACGAGCGCTTACCCGTAGCACAGTGATATCGACGCACCCGGTCCCTCGGATCAGGTGCGTTTTTTGCGAGCTACGAACCCACGCCAACGCCATCGTCGGCTATGATGAAATCCTGCCGTGGCACCGTTTGCTGCTCACGGTGACGACGCCCCGAGGCCAAGGACAGGATTTTCATGCAATCAATCAAGACCGCCCTGATCGGCGCCGTCCTCTGCAGTGTGGCCACTCAGGCTAACGCGGCGGATAGCGTTACCATCGGCACCAACAACTGGGCCGAAAACATCGCCATCTCGCACATGTGGCAGCAGTTGCTCGACGAAAAAGGGCACGACGTATCGCTGAGTGAAGTCTCCAAGCCGGTACTGTTCGGCGGGCTGGCGGAGGGCGATATCGATGTGTCTCTCGAGGTCTGGCTGCCGAGCGATTCCGAATATCTCAAGCCTTATGGAGAGCGGATCAGCCTGCACGACACCTGGTACGACGATGCGCTGGATGCACTGGTCGTGCCAGCCTACGTCGAAGACATCGATACCATCGAGCAGCTCAAGGCGCATGCCGACGATTTCGAGTATCAGGGGGAATCGACGATTTTCGGCATCGAGCCCGGCTCGTCGATCGCCAGCGAAACCGATGCCACCATCGAACAGTATTCGCTACCGTTTCGCCAGTTGAGCAGCAGCGAGTCGGCGATGCTGGCGCAGCTCAAGGATGCCTATCAGCGCCACGAGCCGATCGCCGTGACGCTATGGCAGCCCCACTGGGCGTTTGCCGAGTACGATCTCAAGGTGCTGAAGGACCCCAAGAAGACCTACAGCGCCGGCGAGCAGATCAAATGGGTGTCGTATCAGGGCTTCGCCGCGTCGCATCCCGACGTCGCGAAGATGCTCGATGCCTGGCACATGACGCCGGAGCAGCTTTCCCAGCTGATGCTGACGATCGAGAAAGCCGGCGATCCCGATGACGGTGCGGCCCAGTGGATCGAAGAGAATCGGAAGCTGGTCGACGGCTGGCTGGCGGCGGATGACAGCGACTGAGCGTCAGCTCACCGTCGTTTTCCCGAGCTATCTTCTTCACGGATTCTTGAAAGATTTTCGGTAACTCGCACCGCCGCTCACAAAAACGCCCGCACTCGAAAGAGTGCGGGCGTTGCCGTTTCTGCAAGGCATCGTTATTGAATGGCGTTACCGACGCCATGCCATCACGATCACTTGTTCGGCTGCTTGGTGACGCGGAGATAGGGCTTCTTCTCGTCCCAGCCGTTGGGGAAGAGTTCCTTGGCCTTCTCGTTGTCGATCGAGGGCACGATGATGACGTCGTCACCGTCCTGCCAGTTGACCGGTGTGGCGACCTTGTAGCCGTCGGTCAGCTGCAGGCTGTCCAGCACGCGCAGGATCTCGGCGAAGTTGCGGCCGGTGCTGGGCGGATAGGTGATCGTCAGGCGCACCTTCTTGGCTGGGTCGATGATGAACACCGAACGCACGGTATTGGTACCGCTGGCGTTGGGGTGAATCATGCCATAGGCCTCGCTCACCGAGCGGTCGCCGTCGGCCAGCAGCGGGAAGTTGAGCCCGCAGCCCTGGGTCTCCTCGATATCGCCGACCCAGCGGGTGTGATCGTCCAGCGGATCGACGGAGAGCCCGATTGCCTTGGTGTTGCGACGTTCGAATTCCGGCTTGAGACGCGAGACTTCGCCCAGTTCGGTGGTGCAGACCGGGGTGAAGTCCGCCGGATGGGAGAACAGGATGACCCAGTTGTCGCCGGCCCATTGGTGAAAGCTGATCGGCCCGTCGGTGCTTTCCTGGGTGAAATCGGGAGCGGTATCGCCAAGTTGCAAAGCCATGACTTTCTCCTGTTGCCGTTGGCGGCCTCGGTTCGAAGCCTAGAGTCGAATGCTCATCATGACGAGCGAGGGCGGCGCTGTGAAACAATCGATAGCCATAACGACATGCCTGCGCTCGTGCGATGTATCCGTAACATGGATGAGTGACGTACCCATAACGTGGTAGCCAAGATCCGATATCTCAAGGGCGCGACGGTTTTTCCCTCACATGCCCCCCCAGTTGGCACTCTCGGATCCGTGTGCGGGCTACGACGACCCGGTCAGTTCGTGGGGGCGGCCGCGCCCAGGTAGTGCTTGCGCCAATAGCGGATATCCAGCGACGAGACGCTGACGGTTCGCCCACTGCCGGGGGCATGGATCATCTGGCGATCCCCCATGTAGATACCGACATGGGTGGCGTGGCTGCCGGCGCCGAAAAACAGCAGATCGCCGGGACGGGCAACATCGATCTCTTTCAGAGCGTGAAACTGATCGTTGGACGTCCGTGGCAACGAGACGCCGATCTTGCCGTAGGCCATCTGAACCAGTCCCGAGCAGTCGTAGCCCCTGGGCGTGCTGCCGCCCCATTGATAAGGCGTGCCGAGCGCATCCTTGGCGGCGGACATCACCAGAATGCGGTCGATGGAAAGGTTGTTGCCATCGATGGCGGGTCCGTCGTCGCGAGTGACGATCGCCTTCTGCGTGCTGCAGCCGGCCAGCAGAAGCAAAAGCAGCCCGGTGAATAACAGGCTTAGGCGAGAAAGAGCCGGCGGTCGGCAAGCGCGGGTTCGAGGTGTGACAGCGCGTTGCGCCATGGGGTGGGGAATCGTGCCTGTCGCCATGCCCGTGGGCCCTGTTTGCCGGTTTCAACCGAGTGTAGAGCAGAGTCCGGGTAGCGCAAAGTCGTCGGCCGGGTCCGTCAGCGACATGACCGCATCGACGTCGGCGCTTGTGACGGCCGGACGGTGCCCTCATCTCTCCCACCGATGCCTTCGCCCACGACGTCGTCATCATCCGTCTTAGTCCCTCTTTTCATCGTCAGCCCAAGGAGTGTTCCATGACGATCGCCGAAGATCAGGTTCCCGGCGTGCAGCCCGCCACCGCCGATAGCCAGGGTTTCGTACTCAACCACACCATGCTGCGGGCCAAGGATCCCGAGGTCTCGCTCGCGTTTTATACCCGCGTGTTCGGCATGCGCCTGCTGCGCAAGCTCGATTTCCCCGAGATGCAGTTCACGCTCTACTTTCTGGCGCGGGTCGACGACGAAAGCGCCATCCCCGAGGACGACGGCGAGCGCACCGCCTACACCTTCTCGCAGAAAGGCGTGCTAGAGCTGACTCACAACTGGGGCAGCGAGAATGACCCCGACCTCCGCTACCACGACGGCAACGCCGAGCCGCAGGGCTTCGGGCATATCTGCTTCTCGGTGCCGGATCTGGCGGCGGCAGAGCAGTGGTTCGATGCCAACGACGTCGAATTCAAGAAGCGCTCGGACCAGGGAAAGATGAAAAACGTGATCTTCGTCAAGGATCCCGACGGTTACTGGATCGAAGTCGTCCAGCCCTCGCTGTCGAAAGGGCTGGGAATCTAGGGCATATCGCCCGGCGTCTCTCCACCCGGCAGGGCGTTGCTTGGGTGCTGGGATGAATCGCGCTGGGGTGAGTCGCCTTGGGTCGATGCATAGGGTGAACGGCGCAGACAGCTGGCATCGAGCTGGTCGAGAGCGGGGCGGCCGAGCTGGGCCATCACGTTGTGCAGCTGATCCTTGAGCAGATCAATGGCGTGGGCCGCACCCGCTTCGCCGCCGAGTGCCAAGCCGTAGAGCGTGGCGCGTCCGCACAGCACGCCTTCGGCGCCTAGCGCTACCGCCTTGGCGATGTCGCTGCCGCGTCGAACGCCGCTATCCAGCAGCACGTGCATCGAATCGCCTACCGCGTCGACCACTTCGGGCAGGGCGTCCAACGTCGCCGGGGCACCGTCGAGCTGGCGCCCGCCGTGATTGGTGACGACCACGCCGTCGGCGCCGATGCGCTTGGCCTCGCGCGCGTCCTCGGCGTTGAGAATTCCCTTGATCAGCAGCTTGCCGGGCCAACGCTTGCGGATATCGGCCAGCACTTCCCAGGTCAGCCGACGCGTCATGCGCTGATTGATGTAGCCGGCGGCGCTGCCGGCGCTCTGTTGCTCCCTGGGCAGATATTTCATCAAGTTGCCAAGCGTCGGCAATCCCTGGGGCCAGAGCGCACGATAGGCCCACTGCGGATGCAGGCCGGCGTCCAGCAGGTAAGGCCACGCCAGACGCCGCGGGTTGAGATAGCTTCTCGAATCCCACTCCCGACGCCCCAGCACCACGGTGTCCGTAGTGACCATCAGTACTTCGGCGCCGGCGTGTTTCGCCCGCTCGAGCATGTCATTGCGAACCGCTTCGTCGTCCAGCACGTAGAGCTGAAACCAGAGCCTCACCGCCGGCACCGCAGCGGCGATCTGCTCGAGGCTGGCGCAGGAGACCGTGCTCAGGGTGAACGGGATGCCGCGACTGGCCGCGGCCTTCGCCAGGGCGATATCGCCGTCCCGCCACAGCATGCCGTTGTAGCCGGTGGGCGCGATCGCCAGTGGCAGTTCGGCGGGGCCATCCAGCAGCCGGGTTCGGCTGTCGCGGGCTTCGACGTCGACCAGGGTGCGCGGCTGCCAGCCCCAGGCGGCAAAGGCGCGGCGGTTGTCGCCGAGGGTGATCTCGTCTTCCGAGCCGCCGTGGACATATTCCCAGGCGAAGGCGGGGAGTCGGCGACGCGCCATCCATGCAAGCTCGTCGATGCTCTGGGCGCGGCGCCAGCGGTAATGGGAGGAGTAGCGTCGTTTCACGGGGCCTCTCGCGGTCGGCGGATGACGATGCGATCGACGTTAGCACGCCACTCGTTTTCCGGCGATTCCACCAACGGCGAGGAACGGAACCCCGCCAGCGCGATGGCGTCTGATAGGAGATTCTTCCCGAGGCAGCCCGATTCGCGACGATCGGGTATGCTGCGACATCGACGGCAATTCACTAAAGGATGCGTGTTCATGGATCGTAGAACCCTGCTGAAGAGCTCCATCGCGTTGGCCGCCTGGTATGGTCTGCCCTCGGCCCCGCTGTTTGCGGCGGCGCGGGCTTCCAGCGGTATCGCGGATGGGCAGTCCGAGGCGTTCAGCTTCGATTGGCTACAGCAGTTCGCCAAAGGCCTGGCAGCCAAGGCCTACCAGAGCAACGTCGAGCAGCTACCGCCGACGCTCGCCAATCTGACGCCGCAGCAATACAACGCCATCGGCTACGATCCCGACCATTCGTTGTGGAAGCGTATGAATGGCCCGCTCGATATCCAGTTCTTCCATGTCGGCATGGCGTTCAACCAGCCGGTGCGGATGTACTCGATCGATCCCGCTACCCAGAAAGCCAAGGAGATCCATTTCCGCCCGGATCTGTTCGATTACTCCAAGGCCGATGTCGACGTCTCCCAGCTCGAAGGCCAGGGCGATCTCGGTTTTGCCGGCTTCCGCGTGTTCAAGGAGCCCTCGCTGACCGAGCGCGATATCGTCTCGTTTCTGGGCGCCAGCTATTTCCGCGCGGTTGATGACACCTATCAATACGGCCTTTCGGCGCGCGGCGTGACGGTGAATACCTACAGCGACGGCAACAAGGAGGAGTTCCCCGCCTTCACCCGATTCTGGTTCGAGACGCCCGAGAAGGGCGCGACCACGTTTACCGCCTATGCGCTGCTGGATTCGCCGAGCCTGGCCGGCGCCTATCGTTTCGTCATTCACTGCGAGGATGATCGCGTGGTGATGGATATCGACAAGCACCTCTATCCTCGCGAAACGATCGCCCAGCTCGGGGTCACGCCGATGACCAGCATGTTCAGCTGCGGTACCCAGCAGCGCGACATGTGCCTGACCTTCCACCCGCAGATCCACGACTCCGATCGACTGTCGATGTGGCGTGGCAACGGCGAGTGGGTCTGCCGGCCGCTCAACAATCCGCCGCGGGTCCAGTTCAATACCTTTGCAGACGACAACCCCAAGGGCTTCGGCCTGCTGCAGACGGACCACGACTTCAGCCATTACGAAGACATCGTCGGCAACTATCACAAGCGTCCGAGTCTGTGGGTCGAGCCCAAGGGCCAGTGGGGCAAGGGCGCCATCCAGATGCTCGAAATCCCCACCACCGGCGAGACCATGGACAACGTGGTGGCGTTCTGGAAGCCGGAGCAGGCGATCGAGCCGGGGCAGACGCTGAGCTACGGCTACAAACTCCACTGGAGCGCGCAACCGCCGGTCAAGCCGGATCTGGCTCGGGTGCGCAAGACCTTCACCGGTATCGGTGGTTTCCCCGAGGGCTGGGCGCCGGGAGAGCACTATCCCGAAGTCTGGGCCAAGCGCATCGCGGTGGATTTCATCGGCGGTCAGCTCAAGCACTTCTACGACAACGATATCGGCATCCATACCCAGCTCGATGTGCCCGAAGGCGACGTCAAGCAGCTCGAGATTCTGTGGGTCGAGGAGATCGACGGCTTCCGCATCCAGTTCGACTGGTATCCGACCAGCGATTCCACCGATCCGATCAACATGCGCCTGAACCTGACCGCCGATGACAAGGCGGTGAGCGAAACCTGGCTCTATCAGTACTTCCCGACCCCGCCGGAAGAGAGAAACTATCCCGCGCATCCGGCGGCCAGCTGATAACGCCAAGGCACTGACAACGACGATAGAAGGACATCCCGAACGGGGCGGCCAGTTGGCCGCCCCGTTTCGTTTGCGGTAATCCGCTTTTTTCCGATTTTTCCTGGCGTTCACTGGCGGGGTCGATATCATCGGCGGCTTCGTCTGGCGGCAGGGCCCGGCAGGCAGGGTTCACGGTTTGAAAAGAGGCGATTCATGAATGCTGTGGTGCTGGCCATTCTGATCATGGTCACGTTGAGTCTGGCGCGGGTCTCGGTGGTGTTTGCGTTGATCGTTGCGGCACTCGTGGGCGGACTCTACGCGGGGATGCCGCTGGACGGGATTCTCGAGGCCTTCAATGGCGGGCTGGGTAACGGGGCGACGGTCGCCATCTCCTATGCAGTGCTGGGAGCGTTTGCGGTAGCGCTGTCGCGTTCGGGAATTACCCAGGGGCTCGCTCGCCGCGCCGTCGAGCGATTTCATCTCGAGGGCGTCGGAGCAGGTCGGCGCAAGGTGACGCTGGGTTTGCTGGGCTGTCTGCTGCTGGCCGCGATCAGCTCGCAGAACCTGATCCCGGTGCATATCGCTTTCATTCCGATTCTGGTGCCGCCGCTGCTGGTGCTGATGAATCGTCTCAGGCTCGATCGACGCGCCGTGGCCTGCGTCATCACCTTCGGTATCACCGCGCCCTACATGCTGTTGCCGGTGGGCTTCGGCGCGATCTTCCTCAACGACATCCTGCTCGGCAATCTCAACGCCAGCGGCGCGGATCTAGGCCTTCATATCGAGGCCGCGCAGGTGCCGCTGGCGATGGCGATACCCATCGGCGGCATGGCACTGGGGCTGCTGGTCGCGGTGTTCTTCAGCTATCGTCGTCCGCGGGATTACCAAGACCGTGCGCTCGTCGGTCAGAACCCCGAGTCCGCTCAGGTCCAGGCCCAGGCCCAGGCCCGAGCCCAAGATCAGTTCGAAGGGGCACGCCAACGTCTCGAGCCTTGGCAGAAACTGGTGCTGGCGCTCGCTCTCGTCGGCACCGTGGTCGTTCAACTGCTCACCGAGTCGATGGTGCTGGGCGGGCTGTTCGGCTTCGCATTATTGTCCGCCAGCGGCGTGTTTCGCTGGCGCGAACAGGACGATGTCTTCACCGAAGGCATGCGGATGATGGCCCAGGTCGGTTTCATCATGATCGCCGCGGCCGGTTTCGCCGGGGTGATGCAGGCGACCGGTTCCGTCGACAGCCTGGTGACGAGTTCCGCGGCGATGATCGGCGACCACAAGGGGCTGGCGGCGCTGATCATGCTGATCGTGGGTCTGTTCATCACCATGGGCATCGGCTCGTCGTTCTCGACCATTCCCATCATTGCCTCGCTCTACGTGCCGCTGGCGCTGAGCTTCGGCTTCTCGCCGCTGGCGACCGTCGCGCTCGTCGGTACCGCGGCGGCGCTGGGCGATGCCGGCTCGCCGGCCTCGGATTCCACCCTGGGGCCCACCGCCGGGCTCAATGCCGACGGTCAGCACGACCATATCTGGGACAGCGTGGTGCCGACCTTCCTGCACTACAACGTGCCGCTGCTGGCGTTCGGGTGGATCGCAGCGATGGTGCTTTGAGCTACGAGCTACGAGCTACGAGCTACGAGCTACGAGCGCGAGGCCGTCTGCTGGCTGGCGTGATCGGCGATGGCGCCGGGCGTGGTCCACCAGACCCGCTCGGCCTCGCCATAGGCGGCAAGTTCACCAAGCACTTCGCGCAACTGGCGCAGACGGAACGGCTGACCGATCAGCCACGGATGCAACGCGATACCCATGACCAGCGGCTGGTGGCGGGACTGTTCCCGAAGCTCATAGAACTGATCGCGAATCATGGTGGCGAACTCGTCCATCGAGACGCGATGGGCCGATATCGTCGGAATATCATTGAGCTCCTGCGGATAGGGGATCGACCACAGGTCGCCGTGAGCCGTCTGCATGGTGATCGGGCGGTCGTCGTGGGCCCAGTTGAGGGAGTAGCCGAATCCCGCTTCGCGGAGCAGGTCGGGCGTCGTCTCGCTCTCCGAAATCCAGGGTGACAACCAGCCACTTGGCGCGGCGCCGTAGCGTTCGGCGAGCCGGTCCCGGCAGTCGTGGATCAGCTCGCGCTCCTGCGCTTCACTCATCTGGCCTTGGCGCTCGGCATTGGTATGACCATGAGCGATGAGCTCGTCACCACGCGCCTGAAACGCGTCCAGTAGCGTCGGGCAGTGATCGAGAATCGAGGTGTTGGCGATCACGCCGATCGGCAGGTTCAGCGACTCGAAGAGTTCCAGGCAGCGCCACGCGCCGACGCGATTGCCGTAATCGCGCCAGGCGTAATTGAGCACATCTGGTTCGCCCTCCGGTGCTGGTGGCGCGATCCCCACGCCGCGCCCTTCGCCGAAAGCGTAATGCTCCAGGTTGAAACCGATATAGACGGCGAGGTCGGTATCGCCGGGCCAGCGCCACGTGTCCCTGTCGGTGATGGCGCGGTAATCGAAGCGTTGATGGTGGCGTAGCGGGCGGCGAGTCATCCTTGTCTCTCCAGATCGAGTGGGACCACTAGCGTAGACGCGAACGAGACCGATGAGGCAATCACGCTTCATAGGCTGCTAAGCTAGAGTCACCTTCATGACTCGTTAGGGAAGATGGATGAGTAAAAGCACCGACAAGAGCCCCAAGACCGCTAAAACCACCAAGACGACGAAGCGTGGCGCCACGCCGCTCAATGCAGAAGCGATGACGTTTCTGGAGCGCTATCTCAACAACGCCTCGCCCACCGGCTACGAGTGGGAAGGGCAGAAGCTGTGGATGGAATACCTGCGCCCGTACGTGGATGAGTTCATCACCGACACCTACGGCACCGCGGTCGGCGTGATCAATCCGGACGCCGAGTACAAGGTGGTGATCGAAGGCCACGCCGACGAGATCTCCTGGTACGTCAACTACATCACCGACAACGGCCTGATCTACGTCGTCCGCAACGGCGGCAGCGATCATCAGATCGCGCCTTCCAAGCGCGTCAACATCCATACCGACAACGGCATCGTCCAGGGCGTGTTCGGCTGGCCGGCGATCCATACCCGTCGCCAGGGCCCGAAAGAACAACCGCCCGAGCTCGACAATATCTTCATCGACGTCGGCTGCAGCACCAAGGACGAAGTCGAAGCGCTCGGCGTCCACGTCGGCTGCGTGATCACTTACCCGGACGAATTCTTCGTCCTCAACGGCGACAAGCTGGTCTGCCGGGCGATCGACAACCGCATCGGCGGCTTCATGATCGCGGAAGTGGCGCGGCTGCTGAAGGCGCGCAAGCAGAAGCTCGACTTCGGTCTCTACATCGTCAACGCGGTGCAGGAAGAAGTGGGCCTGCGCGGCGCGGAGATGATCGCCGAACGGCTCAACCCCAACGTCGCCATCGTCACCGATGTCAGCCACGACACCTCGACGCCGATGATCGAACCCAAGCGTGAGGGCGCCAACAAGATCGGCGACGGCCCGGTGATCTGCTACGCCCCGGCGATCCAGAACAGGCTGCGCGAACGGCTGATCAAGGTCGCGACCGAGCAGAAGATTCCGTTCCAGCGCCTGCCGCGCTCGCGCGCCACCGGCACCGATACCGACGCCTTCGCCTACAGCAATTCCGGTGTCGCCTCGGCGTTGATCTCGCTGCCGCTGCGTTACATGCATACCACCGTCGAGATGGTCCACAAGCAGGACGTCGAGAACGTGATCGAGCTGATCTACCACACCCTGCTCGACATCAAGCCCGGCGAGACCTTCAGCTACTTCGACTGAGGCTCGTGATGCCGGCCCGGGCCAACAGCTCGGGCCGGCTAGTCGGCGTAACATCATCAAAACCGAAGCACCCTCAAAATCTAAGCAGTATCAAAAACTAAGCACCGTCAAAATCTGAACACCACGTCACCAACAACAACATCGTCTGGGGGTTCTCATGGCAAAAGCGACCGGCACTCTGCGCTGGTACGAACGCGTACCGCATCCCGCCATTCTGATTTTCTGTCTGTTGATCGTCGTCTGGGTTATGACGCTGATCATCCCCGCTGGGACTTTCGATCGGCATGAGATCGATGGCCGTAGCGCGGTCATTCCCGGCACTTTCCATTTGATCGACGCGGCGTCACCTTCCTTTCTGGAAATCTTTCACGTCGTGCCGCTGGGTATGGTTCAGGCGGCGAGCATCATCATTGTGGTATTGATCGGCGGCGGACTATTCCGCGTACTCGAAGCGACTGGCGCGCTGGAAAACATGGTCGGCACCCTGGTCAAACGCCTGGGCTCCGATCATCCGGTGCCGCTGATCTGGCTGATGACCTTCGTCTTCGGCGCACTCGGCGTGGCGGTGGGTTACGAGAACAACATCGCGCTGATCCCGATCGCCGTGCTGCTGGGTCGGGCGATGGGCGGTGATCGTCTGGTGGGGACGAGTATCGCGCTGGGCGGTGTGGGCATTGGCTTCGCCACATCGCCGATCAACGTCTATACGGTGGGCGTTTCGGATCAGATTGCCGATCTGCCGCTGTTCTCCGGGGCCGGGCTTCGCAGCGTGTTGTGCGTCGGTGCGCTGTGTCTGCTGGCGCACCACACCAGCCGCTACATGAAGAAGCTGAGGCGCGACAGTAATGCCACGCTGCTGCGCGATGCCGAGGACGAAGGCAGCTCGCTGCGCAAGCCGCTCGCCGACTATCGGCTGAACGCCAGCGACTATCGCGTGCTCGGCACGTTCGTGATCGGGCTCGCGATCATGCTCTATGGCGTATTCAGCTACGGCTGGTACATCGACGAGATATCCGCCACCTTCCTGGCGATCGCCATCGTGGCGGGGCTGATGGCGCGGCTGCCGGCTTCGAAGATCAACACGTACTTCTTCGAGGGCGCGGCCTCGGTGACCACCGGCGCGTTGCTGGTAGGCCTGGCGAGAGGGCTTCAGGTACTGCTCGAACAAGGGCAGATCGGCGACACCATCGTCCACACCCTGGCCGAACCGCTGGGCCACATGCCGGTGCTGGTCTCGACGCTGGCGATGACCCTGGTTCACTCGGTCATCAACTTCTTCATTCCTTCCGGCAGCGGTCAGGCGATGGCGACGATGCCGATCATGATTCCACTGTCGGATCTGATCGGAATGACCCGGCAGACCGCGATCCTGGCCTTTCAGGTCGGCGACGGCCTGACCAACCTGATCGTGCCCACCTCGGGCGGCACGCTCGCCATGCTGGCGATGGCACGGGTGCCCTATGACGTCTGGGTGCGCTTCTTCTTTCCGATGCTGCTGCAGGCGTTTCTGTTGAGCTGGGTCATATTGGCGATCGCCGTCGCGATCGACTGGGGCCCGGCGTGATGCCGCTGGACGTCAGATACTGATCAAGCCTTCCCACCACTGGCGGATCGACTTCCACCAGCCGGGCGAGTCCTCGCGGTCCTGGCGGTTGCTGTCGAGATAGACCGTGGCGGTCAGGCCCGCGGAGAGCTTGGTGCCCGCGGGGATGTCGTCCAGCGCGATGCGTACCGGAATCCGCTGGGAGAGCCGTACCCAATCGAAGGAGGCGTTGACCGCGGCCAGACCGTTGTTCTGGCTGCTGAGGCTGCCGTCGCTGATACCGCGGGCGAAGCTGTCGACATGGCCCCAGATGGCCTTGTCGCTGGAGAGCAGCTGGACGCGAACCGGCGCGCCGATATCGATGCTGTCGAGCTTGGTCTCCTCGAAGTAGCCCAGCACGTAGAAGCTTTCGGCATCGACCAGCGTCATGGCATCGGTGCCCACGCTTACGTACTGGCCGGGGCGCAACAGCAGGTTGGTGACGTAGCCGTCGACCGGCGCGCGCACGGTGGCGCGCGCCAGATCCAGCTTGGCCTGATCGACTTCGACCTTGGCCTGCTCGACGGCGGCCTGGGCCGTGGCCAGCGAGAAGCGGGCGTTGTCCTTGTCTTCCTGCGAGACGTAGTTCTTCAGCCGCTGGCGACGACTGTTGGCTGCCTGCGCTTCGTCGCGCTGCTGCGACAGTTGATGGAGATTGGCCTGGGCTTCGTCCAGCGCCAGCTGGTAGCGCTGCTGATCGATGGTGAACAGCACGTCGCCTTTGGCCACTCGTTGGTTGTCGTGGACCTCGAGATCGTCGACGAGCCCGGCGACATCGGTGCCCAGATTGACCACGTCGGCACGCACGCGGCCGTCGCGGGTCCACGGGTCGTGCATGTAGTGATTCCAGATCTGGGCGACGGCAACGATCGCGGCGACGACCAGGGCAAGGGTCAGGAGTAGCCGCACACTCTTGCGGAGTCCGGTAGGCCAGTTCATCAAGGTCTTTTCCTTATCCAGCGATCGGTAGCGAACCCGTGAGGGCGAGCACCGACCACAGCAGCAAAGCGAAAATGGCGATATCCGCCAGCACCGGTTGCCAGAACCAGTGATAGAGTCCCAGGCGGACGAAAAGGCGGCGAAGCAGCAGATAGAGCCCCAGCGCCAGCAGAACGGGAACGGCCAGCGGCGGTAACAGAAACCCCAGAAACGACCACTCAGTCAGCATGTCGGGACCCTCCGGACGTAGCGTTGGCCGTAGACGTGGCGGCGGTCGCGTCAGAGGCCGCATCGCCGGGCCCATCGAGGCTCTCATCGATTTCATCGGTAGTTTCACCGGCGCGGGCTTCGAGCGCGACCCCGGGTGCTTCGCGCATCAGATGGCCCAGCATAGCGATTTCGCCGATGCTGGCGATCGGCAGATGGGCCTGGTGATAGAGCCGTTCGACCCAGCCGACGGCCTCGTCGGCGAGTTCGTGCCAGACGGCGGGATCGTGACGGCGCCGGGCAACCACGCGCCTGCCGATGTCGCCGAGCCAGGCTTCGATCTCCGCGCGGTGGGGGCCGAGCGCATCGCGCAGACGGCGGATCCTCCATACACAGAGCGCCAGCGCATGCAGGTCGATGGCCTCGCGCACGGCGCTGTCACTGCCGCCCAGCGCGACCAGTCGGCCCAGGCGGTCGTAGAGCCGGCTCTCCAGCCGCGCCCGATTGGGCAATGACTTTTCCCGAAGCAGCCGGCCGAGACCTCGCCAGTAGGCGGCCATCAGTGTCTCGATCCGTTCTTGCGCGGAGCGCTGGCGGAACAGCGAATAGGTGATCATGGAAGCGATGGTGCCAATGATCGAAGCCAGCCCGCCATTGATGTAGCTCGTGGGCGAGAAGGTGTAGGTCGAATGCAGATTGAGCAGGGTCATCATGGTAATGGCCCCGGCCAACCCGATCAGCGACCAGCGCGGGTGCGGCGTCATCAGGGTGCCGATAGCGACCGGGATGCCGATGGCGATGGCCAGCAGCGGAAAGCCGTTGATGGCCGGCAGCACCAGAAACAGCAGAATGCCCCCCAGAATGACCGCGGCGATCGAGCCCCACAGGAATTGATAGACCACGGCGGCGGGGTTGGGCGCCTTGGCGAACAGCATGGTGAAGACGCCGAGCAGCATCATCGCCAGATAACCGGAGTGCCAGCCGCTGTGCACCCAGATCTGGCCCAGCAGCTCGAAGGCGATGAACACACGAAAAGCGTTGTAGCGGGCGACGAAGTGTTCGTTGTGGGTGACGCGAGAACGGCGTTCACGGGGCAGCGCCTTGACCTTCGACGAGGTCGGATCGTCGAGCGCGTTGCGCAGCCGACGGCCATGCTGCAGAAGCCCCAGCACTTCGCCCAGGCGCTGGCGAACCAGCTCCGCCCGGGCGCGGGTGCGAGGTGCGATGGCGTCGTCGTTCCAGTCGAAATCGGCCAGCGACAGGCGTTCGGTCGGCTTGCCATCCGGTTCGGACTCGATGGCCCGGAGCAGCGGTAGCGCCTGCTGTCTCAATTCGGCCAGCCAGTGCTCGCCGTCGTCGCAGTGGCGCAGATAGTCGAGTGCCGTTTCCAGTTCGCGCACGGCAGTGATCAGCGCCAGGCCGTCGCTGGCGAAGCGGTCCAGCGCGGGGATGAAATGACTGAGACGGCGAGTCTCCAGCCGGGCCAGCCCCCGCAGCTTCTCGAACTGCTGATAATGCTGGAACAGCGCTTTCAGCGGGGCGTCGCGACTCGCCTGAGAACGTGGCTGAGAGCGTGGCTCGGCGAGCGTCGTCAGCGTTTCGGTGGCGGCCTGGGAAAGAAAGCGGGAAAGCGCACTCGGTAGCGCACGGCTGCCGAAACGCGGCGCGATCACCACGTGCGCGAGCAGGCCGCAGCCGATGCCCAGCGCCGTCTCGCTGAAACGCCCTTGCGCCACCGACCAGATATTGTCGATGCCGTTACCGATCGCCGTCAGCGAGACCAGCGTCGCGGTATAGCCGCTGAGCATCATCACGTAGCCGAGATGTTCATCCTGCTCGAGCATGACCCAGTACATGCAGAACGCCAGCCACGCGCCGGCAAACAGCAGGTAGAGCATGGGTTGCTGGCCGAACAGCGCGATCATCACCAGGCCGACGATGGCGCCGAACAGCGTGCCGAATAGCCTGGCCACGCTGCGCCCGATGATGATGCCGATCGGCGGCGTGCCGCCGGTGAACATGACCGGCTGCAGGGTCACGATCATCACCGCCAGAATCGCCCAGGCGGGCTGATAGAGATCGAGGCGCATCGACAGGAACAGCGCCAGCCAGACGGCCAGCACCGTTCGCAACGCCAGCAACCAGTGATCGGCAGGAATTCGCATCATAAATGACCAGGACCCGTGAATGCGGGCATCCACGGGTCGATGTGTTAGAGCGCGGTAAATGAGTCTCGAAACGCGTCTGAGAACGTATCAAGCGCAGTAAAAGTTAGGCTGCGAATAATCTCATTGAACGCGACTTTTGTCTACCGCCGAGAGAGAAGATCGGCGAGGGGAGAACATTGGAAAAATATATAAGGTCGAAGGATGGCAACGGACCGGCGTGCTCGATCGAGCCTTGAGGACAGTGGCCGTTGTCGGAACGACTGTTGCCATCAAGCACTCGGTCAGGAAGATAGTTCCCGCCGTCGCCGGACATCGACCGGCCAGTGAGTGGAGAGCCTCTGAGCCAGCGGGCGCTCGCAGGCGAGATGGATACGCGGCAGACCCAGCCATGACGCCAATTGCTCGAACTGCCGTGACAGGGCGGTGAGATGTGATTCGTCGAAGGTGATGCCCGGCTCCGGGTGAATCGCCAGCACCGTCAGTTCACCGTCGGCGCGCCGGGCGCGCAGATCGATTCGGCCGATGAGCCGGTCGCCGTGAAGAAATGGCATGACGTAGTAGCCGTAGACTCGCTTGGCCGGCGGTACGTAGAACTCGAGGCGGTAGTGAAAGCCGAACAGGCGCTCGGTCCGTTCGCGAAACCAGATCAGCGAGTCGAACGGGGAGAGCAGGGCGGAGGCGTCGATCCGGCGGGGGATTCGCGGTTCGCCGACGACATAGGCGGGCTGGCGCCAGTTTTCGACTGAAACAGACGTCAGCGTTCCGTCCTCGGTCAACGTCTGCAGCGCGGCACGGGTGTCCTGCGGCGCCAGCCGGTAGTAGTCGCGCAGATCCTTCTCGGTCGCCACGCCGAGCGCGCTGGCGGACTGGCGCAGCAACTGACGGTGAGCCTCGAGTAGATCGGGCTCGGGCTGGTTGAGTACCGTCGCGGGCAGCACTCTCTCGGGCAGATCGTAAAGCCGTTCGAACCCTCGACGGCGGGCCACGGTGACTTCACCGGCGGCAAACAGCCACTCCAGCGCGTGTTTCTCGTCGCTCCAGTCCCACCAGGGCCCGGCCGGGCCTTCACGAGTGTTCAGCGCGCCGGCACCCAGCGGGCCGTGATTGCGCACGCTGGCCAAGACGCGATCGATCACCTCACGCCGCTCTCGGCCGAATCGAGCGAGGTGCTTGTAGATCCCGATGCCATCTTGCGCGCGGCGCATGCGCCAGCGCATCGCGGGGTAGAGCGAGATCGGCAGCAGCGAGGCCTCGTGGCCCCAGTATTCGAACAGTGACCGGTGGCGATTACGGCTCCAGGCCGCCTCGTCGAGCAGTGCGGTCGGGTAAGGGCCAAGACGCGAGAAGACCGGCAGATAGTGGGAGCGGGCCAGCGCGTTGACGGAGTCGATCTGCAGCACGCCGAGACGATCCAGCAGACGATTCAGGTGACCGCGATTGACGCTGTCGGAAGACCCAGGCGTGAAGCCCTGCGCCTTGAGCGCAAGACGACGTGCCTGAGCGAGCGTGAGACGGCGTTGAGACGGGGGAATCACTGGCGACATGCTAGGGACACTTTCTCGGCGAAAACGGCAAGGGAGGCTGCCGGGAAAGTGTCGTTCAAGCGGAGGCAATTGACCAGCGCCGGGACTGACCAGCGCCGACGCGGCGCTGGCCTGGCGGGCGCTAGTCTTCGGCTTCCAGCGCGTCGAGCAGGGTGTCGACGTTGTGCTGGAACATGCCGAGATAAGTGCTGCCTTCGCCGTCCGGCGTCAGCGCGTCGGCGTAGAGCGTGCCGCCGATGGCGACACCGGTCTCTTCATGCAGCTGATTGATCAGCGCCGGGTTGCTCATGTTCTCGAGGAACAGCGCCTTGGCGTGGCTGGACTCGATCTGTTTGATCAGGTTGCCCATGTCGCTGGCGCTGGGCTCGGCCAGCGTGTTGATGCCCACTGGCGAGAGCAACTGCAGGCCATAGGCATCGGCAAAGTATCCGAAAGCGTCGTGGCTGGTGATGATCAGCCGATTGGCCTCGGGAATGTCCGCCATGCGCCGCTTGGCGTCGGCGTCCAGCGCTTCCATCTTCTCGATGTACTGCTTGGCGTTGGCCTGGTAGTCGTCGGCATTATCGGGGTCGAGCTTGACCAGCGCGTCACGAATGTTGCGGGCGTACTGTTCGCCGTTCTCGAGATCCTGCCAGGCGTGCGGGTCGACATCGCCGTGATGATGGTGGCCTTCCTCGGCAGCGGCGTGATCATGATCGTCATGGTCATGGTCATGGTCATGGTCATGGTCATGGTCATCGCCGTGGTCGTGACCTTCCTCTTCTTCATGACCTTCGAACGGTCGTGTCTTGATGCCGTCGCTGGCGACGACGATGTCACCCTCATATTCGCTGGCGTCGATCAGCCGGTCGATCCAGCCTTCGAGCTGCAGGCCGTTGACCACGATCAGATCCGCGTCGGCGAGTGACTTCGCATCATCCGGCTTGGGTGAAAAGGCATGCACATCGCCATCCGGGCCGACCAGCGACGTGACCGCGACATGATCCCCGCCGACGGTTTCGACCATATCGTCGAGAATGCTGAAACTGGTGACGACCTTGAGCGGGTCCGCGTGAGCGTAGACCGGTGACAGGGCGGCGATACTCAGGCTACCGGCGAGCACGCTCTTGAGCAGCGTTGAAGCGATCGATTGGCGGGACATCATAAATCCTCGTAATAGAGTGGAACGGTGGTGAATCAGCGTGGAACGGGGTACTGAGTGATGAGTGCCGGATCAGCCGTGAGCGTCCGGCGGCAGCATCGGTTGAACCCGGCGGCGCCAGCGGGCAAAGACACTGTGATAACGCCCGAACAGCGCGGAAAGCAGGTAAACCACCCCGGCAAACAGAATGATGCAGGGCCCGGAGGGCAAGCCGGCGTGGTAGGAGAGCAGCAGCCCGCCGACGCTCGAGACCATGCCGATGGCGATCGCCAGCCCCATCAACCCCTCGAGCCGCTTCGACCAGAAGCGCGCGGCGGTGGCCGGCAGCATCATCAGGCCGACCGCCATTAGCGTGCCCAGCGTCTGAAAGCCGGCGGTCAGGTTGAGCACCATCAGGCCCAGAAACAGCCCGTGCACGGCGCTGCCGCGGATGCCTTGGCCGCGCAGAAACAGCGGATCGAGACATTCGACGACCAGGATGCGGAAGATCGCGGCCAGCACGATCAGGGTCAGGCTCGACACACTGACGATCAGCCACAGCGCGGTACCGTTGACGGCCAGAATCGAGCCAAACAGCACGTGGGTCAGATCGACGCTGCTGCCACGCATCGAGATCAACATCACCCCGGCGGCGAGCGAAATCAGATAGAAGCTGGCGATGGCCGAGTCTTCACGGTGGCCGGTCAGGCGCGACACGCTGCCCGCCAACCCTGCTACCAGCAGCCCCGCGAGCAGGCCGCCGAAGCTCATCGCCGGTAGCGAAAATCCGGCCAGCAGAAAACCGACCGCGACGCCCGGCAACACGGCGTGGGCCATGGCGTCGCCGACCAGACTCATGCCGCGCAGCGTGAGGAACACCCCCAGCGGCGGCGCGACCAGCGACAACGCCAGCCCGGCCACCAGCGCGCGGCGCATGAAGCCGAAATCCAGCAGCGGAGAAAACAGCCAATCGATCATGCCAACGTCTCCGCCGGGGAAGAGGCGTCGCCGGCCCGAGAGGGCGTCGACCAGGTGCCGTGCCCGCGTTCCAGCCGCAGGGTTCGATCGGCAAGACGGGTCATCTGATCGTGATCGTGCAGCACGATGATGATCGCCGCGCCCTCGGCCGCCATGGTGCGCAGCACGTCGATCAATACCTCAACGGTGGCGGCATCGACATTGGCAAACGGCTCATCGAGCAATAGCAGCTGGGCTTCCTGCATCAGCGTGCGGCCGAGCAGGGCACGCTGGCGCTGGCCGCCGGAAAGCTCGCCCAGCGGGCGGTGTTCGAACGCCTGCAGCCCCAGGCGCTGCATCACCGCCTGACCACGGCGATACTCCGGTGGCCCGTAGCGCTTGAAGCTGCCGTGGGTCGGCCAGCAGCCGCTCATCACCAGTTCTTCGACGCTCATGGGGAAGGTCAGATCCAGCGCCAATTGCTGCGGCAACCACGCGCGCCGCGCGTTGGGAACCTCGCAGCGAACGCGACCGCTGACCGGGCGAAGTTCGCCCATGATGCCCTGGACCAGCGTGCTCTTGCCGGCACCGTTTGCGCCCACCAGCGCGGTAATCGTGCCGGCCTCGAAATGACCGTCGATATTCTCCAGCACCATCCGGTTGCCCTGCGCCAGCGACAGGGACTCCAGTGTTAGTAGCGTGTTGGGCTCTGCCATGGATCGTGTCTGCAACGGAGCCATCAACCGAACACCCCGCCCGCCCAACCGGCGACGAGCCACAGCACCGCCAGAGGAATGAGCGCGAGCAACACACGCCGCCCAGCGCCAAGCGACATCAAGGAAAAGTGGCACGGCCCATCGGGGCGATGGCGGTGACGATGTGACATGAACAGATCTACCTGAAGAAAACAGGTAGAAAGGTTATATCATAACAAAATGGCTGCCAAGCGGAGATTGTCGACTGATGCCTTGTGCATGGAAGCCACGGCTTGGGAGTCGTACATCTTGCCCCGAACCCTGGAAGGGCACTGGGCTATCATCGTCAACGGGAACTGGTTTCTTACCGTCACTTTCGAAGGTAAGGACGCCATCCTGGTTGATTATCGGGATTACCACTAAGAGGTCATCACATGAACCGTATGCATAATCCCGCGCATCCTGGCGCCGTCTTGCGCGAGTACATTGGCGATCTCTCTATTACTGAGGCCGCCAAACGACTTGGCGTGACGCGCGTCACGTTATCTCGGATTCTCAATGGTGGGGCCGGTATCTCGGCGGATATGGCGTTACGCCTTGAGCAGGCCTTAGGTACCAGCGCAGAAATGTGGCTGGAGATGCAGCTCAAGTATGAACTGTGGCAAGCGTCACAATTGCCTCGTGCCCAAGTGACACCGCTGCACACAGCGGTGTGATCGAGATGTGAAGGGGTGCTTGCTCACGCTATAGGAAGTCTCCTGAATCAATAAAGCCATTACCCGCCCCCCTCCCGCCAGCCCAATTCGCGACGAGTCTCCGCACCACCAGGGAAATGAGCGCCAGCAACACTCACCGCCCCGCGCCAAGCGACATCAGAGGAAAGTGACACGGCCCATCGGAGCGATGTCGATGACGATGTGACATGAACAGATCTACCTGAAGAAAACAGGCAGAAAGGTTATATCATAACAAAATGGGTGTGAAGCAAAGATTGCGAGCGCGCCCGTCTTGTAAGAGATCGCCGACAAGCCTTTTGGCGGGGTTGTGGTACGGTGGGATCTGCGTTACCAAGAGTTACAGGGTGGCCGGAACTGTAGTGAGTAATGATCCGCGCGCATTCAGCAACCGGGCTGAATGACTACAAGCGACCCAGAGAGAATGGTTCGAGGACGGCCGCATGCGCGTTCAAGAGTGTGATGCAGCAAGAACAGTTATTGGTGTTATGTTGCCGAGCCATACTTAATGACGAGCAACTTCAATAGGTTAGTGGCCTATCACCATGCGCAATAACATTGTTGAACGTGCGTACTCGTTCAAGTGGCAAAACGAGCGCTATCTAATATCTGTTATAAATCAGGGAGGTAACTTGCGAGAGTTCCGATTTAGCTTAATTGTCTTTACCGCTCTGCTTGTTATCGTTGCAGGCGTTTACTTCTTGATCATGCTGAATGGCGGCCAG
Source organism: Salinicola sp. MH3R3-1 (assembly GCF_001937155.1). Taxonomy (NCBI): domain Bacteria; kingdom Pseudomonadati; phylum Pseudomonadota; class Gammaproteobacteria; order Oceanospirillales; family Halomonadaceae; genus Salinicola; species Salinicola sp. MH3R3-1. Next base: position 197,409 of record NZ_MSDP01000001.1, read on the forward strand.
ATTAGCCTTAGCACCAGTAATCAGGATTGGGCCAGTTTTGGAGCGTACTTCGGAGGCGTCCTCGCGCCTGCAGCATCTTTGCTCGCAGGCTATCTTGTCTACAAAAGCTTCAGGTCCAACACATATCAACAAAAGCTGCTGGTAATTCGAGAAGCTTTGGGCAGGCTGGATCAACAGTTAGAACACAATTTATACACTCCGTTTAACAACGACTGCTTTGGTGAGGAGTACCGTGGGTTGCCATTAAGAACCATAGTTTATGCGGTTTCGAACGGAGAGCTAGAATCAAATGAAAGATTCGACGGCGCGGTGCTCTCGTTACTACATAATATTTCAATACTCGCTCACTCAATACTTACCTATCTAAAATTACTCGAAAGATTCCCTACGGAAGAAACAGATACGAATTGGCTTAGAAACCTGGAACATCATTACTGGATTGAGAAGTATTCACCGATCTGTACAAGAATGAAAACCATAGTTGGTAAAAATGCAATGCAACAAAAAATCAAAGAGAACCAGTTGGAGAGCTTTCGCGTCATCTTTAACGGTGGCTATGATTTATAACCATTCACGGAATGGCGGGCGTGCGAGACACGCCGCTTCGTTCAGCATTATAAATGGTGAAGTCATGACGGTAAACCGCATGAGACTGGACAAAATCTTGAAAGAAAACGAGGACGTCAAACGGCTTGGTATTTCGGTTAAATACATGTGCCTTTCCTTGATGTGCGATCACCACAAATCATTGCACGGCGAACTATTCGACGTGGAAAAAATTAAAGATCTATACAGTCTGGAAAATGTCCCTGAAGACTGTCGCTGTAGCGTAATTCAAGTTCTTGTGGATGAGGCAGGAAAGCCACGGAGCCCAAGTATAGTGGAGAAGGCCAAATCGCAGGCCAGCGACAAAAATTTATAACAAATCGCAGCAGTACGCGGCCGATGGCCGCCGGTCGCCCTTTCCATGGCTCCTTCGTCGCCATTCCAAGGTCGTCGCTGTGCTCAGATTAGGTTCTATACATGCAAACGGTCGATGACTACTTGGACCGGACGGAAAGCGCCGTTCGGCTTCTTTTTGACGGTATTAAAGATTATATTTCGATCCTTCGAACCTCAGCAGGGGTGACTTTCGTGACTTCTGAGCCTTATGGACCTAAACAAGACGCTGAGTATGCTGCGTGGAAGGCAAAAAATGCTAAGAGATTGCTTGCAGCACGCGAGGCAGAGCAAAGGTACCTGGCTGAGTCCTTCGCATTAGACACCCTATCTGGTTCCGTCTTGCAGGTCGCGGCAAAAGCAATTGAGATTTACGGGAAGAGCCACCCCATCCCGGAGACCTTTAAAGGTATTGTTAAGCCAAAGCTGTCCAAGTTTTGCGATGGGCGGGACGTCCGTACCGTGCCACTCGGGCTCATTATTTACGCCGCTCGGAATCAACACACTCATTTCAATGAAGGCAAGTTGAGAGAGCCAAGTGCTGCAGTCTTTAAACGGCTTGCAACAGAGCACGGCTATGGGGGCCAGCAACAAATTTTTGATCCGGCGTTTGATATTGATAATCCGCGTTTGGTGAGTCTCGCTACTAATGTCACTGGTCTTATCGAGTGGAGGGCTTACGAAAGCTATCTTGGAGATATGCATGCATTGCTACAAACCTAAACAATACAGTCACGGCGACGTCTACTCAATTGCGGCTTCGCCTACCGCACGTGCTGTTGGCGTTAGCTTTTGAAATGGATACCGAGCGATGTTTACAAAAAATCTGCAATTAGCTCAAGTTGCAAGCAAAAGTCCGCCGAAAAAGGGCTTGGATGCAATTTTGGCGAAACAAACGAGAAAAGCAAAAAATTACAAGTACAAGTACATCAACCCTGCGGCAGTCAAGAATATAGTTGGGAAATGGGCTCCACTCTCGGCGTGGAACTTCTCTTTTTTAATGGAATGCTTTATGGCCGTATTAAACGATAACGGCGCCAGCATCATGAATTCAAAAGGCACATATAAAACAAATATAACCGGAGTTCCAGAGGCGTTAAAAGGTGTTGGTGAAAAGCTGCTAAAAAGTAACCGCAGGTATAAGTCACGGTCATGGAAGCTTTTTGATGAGCTTGATTTTGACATAACACATAGTTGCGTAGAAGGCGAACCAGTAGAAACTATGGTAAAGCCATATTTTGCTTTTGAGGAGTTCCGGCGCAAAAAAGAAGAAACACGCGTAGTAGTCCATGCTACTATCGCGCGCTTTGAGGGTACAATATGGACAATATCTTTTCCCTTACAATATATTATGAAATGCTACCCAAAGATAAAAAATCAACATTTTGGGTATTGCCATAAAATCGCATTGCTTGATGAAGGTGGCGGCATCGATAAAGAATATATCTATGTTGGGGTCACCGGAAGGAACTGGCTTCAACGAATGAATGAACACTTCAATGAAATAAAATCGGGTAGTAATAAGCTCTTTCATCAAACATGGCGAGAATTTACCGGCAAGAAAAACGTCATGCTCAGCAGCGAGTTAGTGGTAGGCGATCACAGTTATGAACAAATCATGTCATGGGAAGAGGATTTTGTTGATAAATACATGGAGTTGGGAGTGTCGCTAAATATGATCCCAGGTGGCTTCAAAGGTATGCGCTTTCTTCATAAACACCGGCTCCTGAACAGCGATAAAGTTACTATTAAAGAAAGAGACGCAGCGCTAGTTGAATATCAGCGCCAACATCCAAAAGCGGGCATTCCCAACCTATTTATTAGTGAGTTGTGGAAAGATGATGAGTACGCTGCACGAATCATTTGTGGTCCTGAGGGTAGACTTTCTGTTCAACAAGTTCAGGAGATCAGGAAGCTCAATAGCATGGGTGTATCTCTGGGAAAAATTGTGGAGTTGGTCAACGCCTTGAATATTCAGCAAGTACAGCGTGTAATTAGCGGCGAAACGTATACACGAATTCACTAGCGTGGAAAGTCAAATAAAAGCTAACAAGGAAAATTCACGCGGACTGCCAAAAGCCGCGCCGCTTTACGGCTTTTGGCATCCGGTGATTTTCGGCGTTAGGCTCCAAGAGCAGGGATATCTCCTCCTATGGCAGAGTTATTTGAATTTGAGACCAAGCGGCTGCATTTGCGGCAGTGGAGAGAGAGCGATCTTGAGCCGTTCGCTGATCTCAACGCCGACCCACAGGTTATGGAATTCTTCCCCGAACCGCTAAGTCGTCGGGAGAGTAATGAAATAGCGGAAAACTCCCGTTCGCTCATCGAGCAGCGCGGCTGGGGATTGTGGTCGGTAGAGATTAAGGCCAGCGAGCTATTCATTGGTTTTTGTGGACTGAATGTACCACCGATTCGTTGCCTTTTTCTCCATGTATAGACATGGGTTGGCAATTATCTCGTGCCCACTGGGGGCAAGGTTGCGCATCGGAGGCTGCCCGCGGCGCGCTGAATGTTGCGTTTCGACAGATTGGCCTTTCCGAAGTTTTTGCCTTTACCGTAAATGGCAATCGGCAATCGCGCCGTGTCATGGAGCGCATCGGTATGAACTACATTTGCGAGTTTGAGCATCCCAGCTTACCGGAGGGTAATCCACTGCGGCCGCATGTACTTTACCGACTTTGGCAAGAGCAGTGGGGCATAACAGCCTAACAATTCGCTGTAGTTGACTGCCCTAAATGCTGCCGCGCTTAGGGTTCCCTCCGCGCTTCGCGCTCCGGCGTCAACTGAGCTTAGGCGTTATGGATAGGGAAATTTATGAATCGATCATGGAACCTGAAGGATCTTCGCGATTACATTATCCACGAGCGCGATAAAGATCAGGAGCTGCTCAATTTAGTCATGTCAATTGATCGTGGAATTGATATTTTACGCCATCATCTTTCTACAGCTCGAGATGCGCTCTCTGATTGTTTGATTCGGATGCGAAAGCCCACAAACAGCATTTTGAGAGAATACTGGATATGTCTGAGGCCAGGAAGAGTTCCAACTAGCCAAAGTCTCAAATGAAGTCAATACGATTGCTGCAATTTATACCGCGCGATCAGTCTTTGACCTATTCTCTCAATTGGTTCGCGGTCTCCTTTTAGAAGATAAACTTACTAGAGACACTTGTAATATCTTCCGCGTCCGAGATCATTTTGAAGAAGGGAGACTTCGAAATGTCATAGATGAGTTGCTTCAGAGCGAAGGGTTCAGGTATATCAACGCTTTTGTGAATGTTACAAAGCATCAATCTTTCGTCAAATATGGGTCATGGATTGACTTCGAAAACGATAAATCCGGAGTAAGATTCAGTTCTTTCGAATACCGAGCCGAGGTGTACCCGCAGCTTTGGTCAGAAGAGATCTTAGAAAAAACTCTGACTACAAAGAACGAAATTGTGACTGCTGGTATCGCGCTCAAACACCAGCTAATACCGCAGCAAGCATAGCCAAGCGCTCCAGCCGAACTCTAAATTGGAGGCTGAGCTTCAGCGTTATATCTACTCTGGCTTAACATCCGCGTCTGGCCGAAAGCGGACGCTAGAACTAACCTCACTCCTCCAGCGCGTAATCGATGGTCGTCACCACGCGCACCCGTTTGATATCGGGGGTGTAGCTGTCGAGATCCTCGATCGAGAAGTAGCCTTGGCTGGCGCTGCGAATCGCGCCGACGCGACTGCCTGAGTCTCTGGCGAATTGCTGGGCGACACCGCGGGCATCCTTGGTGGCTTCGGCGACCATTTCCGGCTTTAGGTCATTGAGGCCGGTGAACAGGAATTCGGTGCGGTAATCGTAGTTGGGTGACAGCACGACACCGGCACGCACCAGTTCTCCGGTCTGGGGCATCGCTTTCTTGACGTTATCGACCGTCGGGGTTCGCAGCAGCACCGTGGCTTCGGCCTGATAACGCTCGTCCGGCCGGTCGGCGCCATAGAGATTGGCGAATCGGTCGGTGACCTGGGGGGAGGTCACGGTGATATTGGCAGCCTCGAAGCCACGCTGGGTCAGGAATTCGCGAATTCGGGTTTCCTGAGCGGTCAGGTCGCGCTGCAGCGTTTCCAGCTCGTTGGCGGTGACGGTGTAGTGCAGCGGCCAGAGTGCCATGTCCGCCGCCACCTCGCGTTCCGAGAGCCCTTTGACGGTGACGCTGCGGCCGGCATCGCGCCAGGTTTCGGCGGCATCCTCGATATAGCTGCCACCCCAGATCATGCCGATTGCCAGCAAGCCTCCCAGAATCACCGCGCTGCGTGTCGGTAGCATTGCTTTCTCCTATTGCCATAGCCGTCTGCTGGCATTGTCCTGATAGCCAGTATCGTAGCCGGTTATCAGTGCCGTGGGGTAGACCGCCGCCGTCTGGCAATCCGGTGACTCTATCCATCAATCCCGGTGATATTTTATTTCAGACTTACTGATTAGCCAGCTAATAAGGTGATCCCCATAATCTCGTCATCGGTTAGGCCAAGGGGCCAACCACTCAAACGAAGATGATTGGAGGTTCACCATGAAAACTCGCATTCTCGCCGCTATCGCACTGGCCGTTGCACTCCCTGCCGCCGCCCAGGCCAACAGCGTCATGGAGCAACGCGCTTTCGCTCAGCAGCATGAAGCGCTGAATACCCAGACAACTTCCAGCTATCAGTTGCTGCCGTCCGACTATCGCATCAATACCGTCAGCGGTGGTCACAGCACCGCGGCCGATCATTCCCTGGCCTATGTCGCAGCGATCACACAGCGGGCAACCGCTATCGCTGGTGGCAATAGCGAGCTGGTCGCCCAAGGGCAGAGCGATGCAGCCGCGCAGTCGCTGCAGAACGTCAATGGCGGCGGCGATACCGGGCAGGGCAATGTCGAAATGTCTTTCGCCAGCCTCGATTGATCGATAAGGCTTGATCAATTTGCGCCCGGGTAGCGGGCGCTCGAAACAGGACGAAACTGCTCAGGCACTTTCAGGTTTGCCGTGCTTCTGATCTCCAGTGGCTTTTGATCTCCATTGGCTTTGATTTCCAGTGTTTTGGGATTCCAGCACCTTTGATAAACCCGTACCTCCAACTTCCCCGATCCATCCTCTGGATCGGGGTTTTTTATGGGTGAAAGGGCAGGCCACGCCATGTGCAAAAAATTAACGGCGATGCCTCGATCGCGGTGCCAGACATGACAACGCCCGGCAGTGGCGAGATGACCGCTTTGGAGTGCCGACCCCGGCGGGACCGAGCCGGCGTCCATCAATCCCGGTGATACTCGAATTCGGGTCAACTGATTAGCCAGCTAATAAGATGCCCGCCATAATCTCGTCATCGGTTAGGCCAAGGGGCCAACCACTGAAACGAAGATGATTGGAGGTTCAACATGAAAAATCGCATTCTCGCCGCTATCGCACTGGCCGTTGCACTACCGGCCGCCGCTCAGGCCAACAGTGTCATGGAGCAACGCGCTTTTGCTCAGCAGCATGAAACGCTGAATACGCAGACGACTTCCAGCTATCGGGCGCTGCCGACCGACTACCGTGTGAACGCCTTCAACAGCGGCTATAGCGTTGAAGCGGGTCGCGCGCTGGCCACCGTCGAAGAGACCACCCGCCACGGGACCCACCTCATCGGTGGAAGCAACGACCTGATTGGTGAAGGCCACAGCGTGGCCGCCGCTCAGGCGCTGCAGAATGTGAACGGCGGCGGCGATACCGGTCGCGGCAACGTCGAAGTGACTTTCGCCAGCCTCGACTGATCGAAATCGCTGTGACGCCAGGCGCCCGATTGCCGGGCGCCCTGACAGGAATTGAAACTCGAGCCGTATGACACTCGAGCCGACACGACCACTTTTTGCTTCTTCCTAGTCGCTTCTTGCTAGTTGGTACTTGCTAGCCGGTACTTCCAGGTTCCCTGTACCTCCAACTTCCCCGGTCCATCCCCTGGTCCGGGGCTTTTTATGTGCGCAACCTTTTAATTCTCGCTTACGTCGAACTTCTACTGGTCGTCGATCTTCTGCTGACTGAGATGCTCCATGAAGCGTCGGCGCCATTCGAGCAGGCTGTTGCGCCTGAGAATGCCGATCATCTGCTGGTAGCGTTCGCGACGCTCCTGCTGCGACATGTTGAGCGCCTGTTCGATGGCGCTGGCGATGGCGTGCACATCGTAGGGGTTGACCAGTAGCGCGCCGCTCAGCTCCTTGGCGGCGCCGGCCAGTTCGCTGAGCACGAGTACGCCGGGGTCGTCGGGGTCCTGGGCGGCGACGAACTCCTTGCACACCAGGTTCATGCCGTCGCGCAGCGGGGTCACCAGGCCAACCCGGGCGGAGCGGAACAGGCCGATCAGCGCGTCGCGGGGGTAGGTCTGGTTGAGATAGTGCACCGGCACCCAGTCGAGATCGGCATAGGTGCCGTTGATGTGCCCGGCCATCTCCTCGAGCTGGCGACGCAGCTCGTCGTATTCCGGAATCGCGCTGCGCGAGGGGCTGGCGATCTGCATGAACATCGTCTTCTGGCGGCGATGTTCGAAATCAGTAAGTAGCGCTTCGAAGGCGTTGAAGCGCTGAATCAGGCCCTTGGAGTAGTCGAGGCGATCGGCGCCGATGATCAGGTCGCGTTCGCCGAGATCTTTCTGGAGCTGAAGCGCCTGTTCGTTGGCACAGGAGCGTTCGGCCTCATCGGCCAGCTCATCGACATCGATACCCACCGGGTAGACGCCGGTGCGCACCTTCCGGCCGTTGCATTCGATGGTGTCGCCGGTGACCTCGGCGCCGAAGGTCTCGATCGCCGCCTGGCGGAAAGCGTGCAGGTCGTTACTGGTCTGAAAGCCGATCAGGTCGTAGTGCAGCAGGTCGTCGAGCAGTTCGCGATAGCCGGGCAGCGCGCGCAGCAGATCGTAGCTGGGGAAGGGGATGTGCAGGTAAAACCCCATCGGATCCTTGATGCCCTTCTGGCGCAGTTCCTTGGCCAGCGGCAGCAGGTGGTAATCGTGCACCCAGATCAGCTCACCGCCTTCGAGCAGAGTGCTCAGCGCAGCGGCAAAGCGCTCGTTGACCCGCCGGTACGCCTTGGCGTAGCTCAGCCGGAAGTCCATGGCGCCGAGGTTGAAGTGAAAGACCGGCCAGAGGACCTCGTTGGAGAAGCCGAGGTAATAGTCGTCGTAATCCTCCTGGGACAGCGACAGGGTGGCGTAGGTGATGTTGCCACGCTCGACGGTGTTGGGCTCGCTGGCGGGCGATTCACTGACCTGGCCGTCCCAGCCGAACCACAGCCCGCCATACTCGTTGAGGGCGCCGGTGATCGCCACGGCAAGGCCGCCGGCCTCGGATTTGCCGGGTTCGGGGATGGATACGCGATTGGAAATGACGATGAGACGGGTCATGCGGGCTCCTCTCAGCCATGGCTGAGATGCAACGCCGAGTCGATCGACTCGGCGTTGCAGTAGGTCTGCGGGAAAATGCGCCACAGCGCGGGTTTGGTAGTGTCCAGGTCGTGGGAGAGCAGACCCGGGAAAGGGCCGGCAAGGCTTGGTACGAGGTCGTATTCTGCGTCGCGCGGCGGGGTCAAGCGCCTTGCGCTGCCAGACTCTCCAGCCATGTCAGTACCTCCTGTACTGATTCGAGATAGCAGCTCGCGGCGGTCTCCCCCTGGCTGCCGACTCGCACGGCATGGCCGCCGCGAGCGTTGACGACGCGAAAGGCGTCTTCATCGGTGACATCGTCGCCGATGAAAACCGGCGTGCGCGCCTGGAAGGCCGGTGTTTCATCGAGCAGGCGGGCAACGGCGGTTCCTTTATGATAGCCGCCGGGGCGCAACTCGAGGACGCACTTGCCGGAAATCAGCTCGAACGTGTCGCCGAGGGCCCGATGCTGAGCCTCGAAAAACTCGTGACACGCTTCATCGAGCTCCGGGGCGCCACGGTAATGCAGCGTCAGCGACACGCCCTTGTCCTCGTAGTGCAGGCCTGGGTGACCCTCGACGAAGGCTGCCAGGGCATCCCGACAGGAAGCCAGCTGGGCGGGCTGGTCGATTGCCGTATGACGCGTGCCGTCGGCGTCGCGCCACTCCAGCCCGTGGATGCCGGCCATCGGCAGGGAAACCGGCGCAAGCAGTCGCTCGAGCTGGTCCAGCGGGCGTCCGCTGACCACCGCCACGGCACCGTCGAAGGTCCTGTCGAGTTCGCCGAGCAGCGCTTTCAGACGCGGCGATACGTGGACATCGTCGGGATGGGCTTCGAGCGACACCAGGGTGCCGTCGAAATCGAGAAACAGCGCCCAGTCGCGACGAGGGGGGGGCAGCCGAGAAGAAGGCCGGTTCGAGGATGGTTTGGACATGGGCCTGCGCGAGCTCTCTGAGTGAAGGGTCGGATCCATCGGCGTAGCTCGGTCCGGTATCGTCGGCTCTGGTGTCGTCGGGTCCGGGGTGTCGGCCGCTTTAATGCTCGGCCTGTTCGAACTGCTCGGCGGCGCGCAGGGCTTCTTCCTGAGTCGTATGCTCGGAGACGACGTTCTCGTTGTCGGGCTGGCTTTCGTCGATCACCACCCAACCGGTGATCGTGTCTTTCAGGTCGCTGCTGTCGAAAACCGGTTCGACGCGGGCTTGTTTCTGCATTTTTCATCCTCCGTGATGATGTCGCTCAGGGTTGAGCGACGGGTCCCGATGGTTCGAAAGAACGTTATCGATAGTTCGAAAGACGTTCTCGATGATTCGAATGAATGGTCCTGATGGTCTGAGTGAACGGTCTCGTCGGCATGGCAAGCCATCGCAACGCTTGCCTGCCCGCGCGGCTCAGTCGTCGTCTGCGGCCGACGCCTGGAATGCCCGCTTGTCATCGGGAAGCCTAACCATGTCGCCGACACTGAGTTCGCCGTGGGTGTCGTGGCGATCACCGTCGTCGCCGACCAGCGCGGCGACCTTACCGATGCTCACGCCGTCCTTGTAGGCTTCTACCTTCACCCGCACCGTGGAGCCGTGGTAGCGAGCGGTCAGCATCGTTCCCGGCTGCGGCGTTGCGCGATGCTGCTCATCCTTGGCGTAGTGAGCGTCGACGCTGGCGCCACCCGGGGTGTCCCATTCAACATGCTTGTGCATAGCGGTTTCCTTAACATTGGTAAGCGTGCTGTTCAGCGTAGCCGTTAATCGTTCGGTCTGCCGTCGCCTCGAGAGTGGCGCTGTTCGTCACCCGTCATGCGCTATCATGGGGGCGGTCAGGCACGCCGAAAGGTGAAGACACGAACCGTTACGAATGCTTGTCTTTTGGGCGCCGTGCCAGCAGAGTAAACATCGTCTTTCACGACCCCATAAAAGTCTTTCACGACCCTACAAAGAGCGACAACAACGATGAAGAAGACAGTACTCGCACTCGCCATCGCGGCAACCACGGCCTGCGCCGGCGTCGCCCAGGCGGATGTCAAAGTGGGATTTCTCGGGGGCTTCACCGGCGGTATCGAAAGCCTGACGCCGCCGATCTTCGATGGCGCCAAGCTCGCCGTGCAGGAGGTCAACGAGCAGGGCGGCCTGCTGGATGGTGAAGACATGGTGATGCCGTCAGGCGATACGACCTGTTCGGACGCCTCGGCTGCCTCCAACGCTGCCGATCGCCTGGTGAATAGCGAGAAAGTGACCGCGATCGTCGGCGCGCTATGTACCGGTGCCACCATTGCGGCGGCCAACAATGCCGCGATCCCCGGCGGCGTGGTGATGGTCTCGCCGGCTTCCACCGCTCCGGCGGTGACGGATCTCGACGACAACGATCTGGTCTTCCGGACCGTGCCTTCCGATGCCTTCCAGGGCGAGCAGCTGGCCAAGCTGCTGCTGTCCAAGGGCATCGAGGACGTCGCCGTGACCTACGTCAACAATGACTACGGTCAGGGCCTCGACGACGCCTTCACCAAGACCTTCGAAGCCGAAGGCGGCTCGGTCTCCGCCAATCTGGCGCATGAGGACAATCGGGCGGACTATCGTTCGGAGATCGGCAAGCTCTCTTCCGGCGGTTCGCAGACGCTGGTCGTGCTCGCCTACGCCGATACCTCGGGCCAGACGATTCTGCGTCAGGCCTACGAAAGCGGCGCGTTCACTCAGTATGCCGGCGGTGACGGCATGGTCGGCAACTCGCTGGTCGAAGCGGTCGGCGCCGACGTACTCGAAGGCATGATCGCGACACGTCCGGGCTCCCCGGATGCGCCGGGCGGCGATGTCTTCAACGATCTGGCGAAGAAGGCCGATATCGATCCGAGCGCGGTGTTCGCGGCGCAGTCCTACGATGCCGCCTTCCTGCTGGCGCTCGCCATCGAGAAGAACGGCAGCGCGGACCGCGAGGGTTTGTCCAAGGCACTGCGCGATGTCGCCACCGAGCCGGGCGAGACGATCCTGCCGGGTGAATGGGAGAAAGCCAAGAAGTTGCTCAAAGAGGGTAAGGAGATCAACTATCAGGGCGCTTCCGGCAACCAGGAGTTCGACGACAACGGCGACGTGCCGGGCATCGTGGTCGAAATGGCGGTCGAGGATGGCAAGTTTGTCACCAAGGGTGCGATTGGTGAATAAATAGCGAGCCGCCGACGACTGATCGGCGTCACTGTTCAGATAGCAAAACCCCGAGCTCAGGCTCGGGGTTTTGCGTTTCGGGCTTCGTAAAATCGCTCAATCGTGATGTGCGACCTTCTCCGGTATCAGTCCGCGCGGGGCGAAGCGCAGCACCAGCAGAATCAGCAGGCCGATCACGAACACCCTCGCCTGCAATGCGCGACTGTCGAGATTGCCCGGCTGCCAGTCGAACCAGTGCGAGCCCAGTGCGACGAAGGCGTGCATCACGGCCAGCGCCATCGGGCCCGACATGATCCAGATCACGTAGACCAGCACGGCGCCGAACAGGGTGCCCAGATTGTTGCCCGGGCCACCGAGAATCACCATCACCAGCACCAGGAAGGTGTGATTGAGCGGCAGGAAGCCCTGCGGATCGAACAGGCCGTTGAAACTGGTCAGCGCCGCGCCGCCGATGCCCATCAAAATACAGCCGAAGACGAAGATCTCCTGACGGCGGCGATTGATCGACTTGCCCATGGCCGCGGCGGAGACTTCGTTGTCGCGGATGGCGCGGATCATGCGGCCCCAGGGGGCGTGATAGGCGCGATGGAGCAGGAAGAAGATCACCGCGATCATCACCACGGTCACAGAAAGATAGAGCGCTCTCGCCGTCAGAAAGCCGACGTCACCGGGTTCCGCCACCGGCCAGGGCAGCGGCGAAATCGTTGCGGTGCCGCGAGTGAGCCAGTCGGAGTTCTTGAGAAACGCTTTGATGATCTCGGCGATGCCCAACGTCGCGATGACCAGATAGTCGCTGCGAAGGCCGAGGCAGATATGACCGATGAAGTAGCCGACACCGCCGGCCAGTACACCGCCGACGATCCAGCCCAGCCATACCGGCAAGCCCAGGCCGCCGATGAACTCCACCTGGGATTCGATATCGCCGGTCACGCTGCGCAGCCAGCTGATTACGACCAGGTAGCCGACGAGCCCGGCGACGATGGCCAGCGTCGTGCGCAGCAGTTTGGGAACGCCGATGCGATCGAGCCGGCTGATGCCGAAGACCAGCGCGGTCACCACGACCATCGCCAGCAGCACCCAGCCCAGGCGGCCAGGCAGATCGCTCGCCCAGAATTCGTGATTGACGGGGATGCTGAAGAACGTCGCCGAGAAACCGCCCAGCGCCACGAAACCCATGATGCCGGCATTGAACTGGCCGGCGTAGCCCCACTGGATGGTCAGGCCGAGGGCGAGAATCGCATAACAGGAGGCTTCGACCAGCATGCGCGTGGAATAGGCCGGGCCCATGGTCGCGAACACGGCGAGCACGACGATGGCGAGCCCGCCGAACAGCACGAGTTCGCGCTTTGGCATCGCGCGGCGGGGCGCGGTTTGCCCTGAGCTGGGCGTGTTGGAAGTCGAATTCATCAGATCACCTTCCCTTTGAAGATGCCGGTCGGACGCCAGATCAGTACCGCGATCAGAATGAAGAAGGGCACGACGATTTTGTATTCGGTACCCACCAGCGCGAGGTTGTTGGGGAGTTCCAGCCACGTCGGCAGGCTATCGCGCAGCGGCCTGAGCAGCACCGACCAGTTGAACACCGCCAGCGTTTCGGCGAAGCCGACCAGGAAACCGCCGGCGATGGCGCCATACGGATGACCGACGCCGCCGACGATGGCAGCGGCGAAGATCGGCAGCAGCAGGAAGAAGCTGAGATCCGGCTTGAAGGCGACATCCAGCGACAGCAGCGTTCCGGCCAGGGTGGCCAGCGACCCGGCGATGACCCAGGTCAACGTGATGATCAGCTTGGTGTTGATGCCGGAGGCCCGGGCGAGATCGGGGTTGTCGGACATCGCCCGCATCGCCTTGCCCAGTCGGGCCCGAGTCAGAAACAGGTGCAGCCCGACCACGGCGATCACGGTCACGATGAACAGAATGATCTGCGGTTCGGTGAGGATGATCGGTCGGGTCACGCCGGGCACGTCGATGCGGAAGATCTCCTTGCGCGCGTCGACGTAGAGATTCTGGGAGCCGGTACCGGCGAACAACCGGATCAGACCCTGCAGCATCAGGGTGACACCGAGCGACGCGATCACCATCACGATCGGTTTGACACCGTGATTGCGCAGCGGCTGATAGAAGGCGCGGTCGATCCCCACGGCGATCAGTGAGGTGATCGCCATCCCCACCGGCAGCATGACGATGGCCGTGGGCAGGCCGAGCGGGTCGCCGGCATGGGGAAAGGCCAGCGTCAGCAGCAGCACGGCCAGGGTGCCGAGGGTCATCATGTCGGCATGGGCGAAGTGGGCGAAGCGCAGGATGCTGTAGATCAGCGTCACGCCGACCGCGCCGATAGCGTAGATGCAGCCGGTGACGCTGCCGGCGATCACCACGTAGTTGAAGAAATAGATCAGCTCATTCACGACAGGGTCTCTCTTGAAAGCGGGGTCCCGCGGCCGGGAATACCGGACGACAAGGCGGCGTCAGCCACCGAGGAAGCTCTTGGCCACTTGCGGATCGTCGAGCAGCGCCGCGCCGGTATCGGTGAAACGGTTCTGCCCGGCCGCGAGCACGAAGCCCTTGTGCGCGATACGCAGCGCCTGCTTGGCGTTCTGCTCGACCATCAGCACGCCGACACCGGCGGCATTGATGGTCTTCACCCGCTCGAAGATTTCGTTCATGTAAAGCGGCGAGAGCCCGGCGGTCGGCTCGTCGAGCAGCAGCACGCTGGGTTCGTTCATCAGCGCCCGGCCCATGGCCACCATCTGACGTTGGCCGCCGGAGAGCTCGCCGGCCGGCTGGCGGCGTTTTTCCAGCAATGGCGGGAAGAATTCGTAGATCTGGGCCTTGAGCCGCGAGGCGGTGGCGGGCTTGAGGAACGCGCCCATCTCCAGGTTCTCCTCGACGGAGAGACTGGGGAAGATGTTCTTCTCCTGGGGGACGAAGCCCATGCCCATTTCCACCAGCTTGTGGGGAGAAAGGTTGGTAATCGCTTCGCCGCGCAGCCGGATCTCGCCCTGGGTAATCGTCAGCAGGCCGAATATGGCCTTGAGCATGGTCGATTTGCCGGCGCCGTTGGGCCCGACGATGACGCCGATCTCATCGGCCTCGATCGTCATGTCGACGCCGTTCAAGATGTTCATGCCGCCGTAGCCGCCATGAACGTCGATTGCTTCGAGTAGTGGCATTGTGTGCTCGTTTGTTATTGCGTCGCGAGTACTGGCTGTTGTTTTCCAGCCTCGAGCCGGTTCCGGGCTCCAGGTCGGTTCTGAAATCTAGGCAGGCTCGGCGCCAAAGTAGGCTTCGATCACTTCCGGATTGTTCTGGATCTCGGTGATCGACCCTTCCATCATCACCTGACCCTGGGCCAGCACGATGACCGGGTCGCACAGCCGCGCGATCATGTCCATGTCGTGTTCGATGACCAGGAAGGTGTAGCCGAGCTCGCGATTGAGGCGTTCGATATTGCCCATCAGGTCACCGAGCAGGGTGCGATTGACCCCGGCGGCGATCTCGTCGAGCAGCACGACGCGGGCATCGGTCATCATGGTACGGCCCAGCTCGAGGAGCTTCTTCTGGCCCCCGGAGAGATTTCCGGCCAGTTCGTTGCGCACGTGCGAGAGCCCGACGAAGTCGAGCACCTCGAGCGCACGGCGGCGAACTTCGGCTTCCTGACGTCGCACCTCGCCGGGTTTCAACCAGGTGCTGAACAGGTTCTCGCCTTCCTGGCTCGGTGGCACCATCATCAGATTCTCGAGCGCCGTCAGTTGGCTGAACTCGTGGGCAATCTGAAACGTGCGCAACAGCCCTTTATGGAAGCGCTCGTTGGCGGAGAGGTGGGTGATCGCTTCGCCGTCGAGCAGCACCTCGCCACTGTCGGGCATGAGGCTGCCGGCGATGATGTTGAACAGGGTGGACTTGCCGGCACCGTTGGGACCGATCATCCCGGTGACCGAGCCCTTGGCGACCTGGATCGAGCAGTCGTCGATGACCGTCAGGCCCCCGAACGACTTGCGGATATTGCGGACATCGATGATCGGCGTCATCGGGTTTCCCTTGGCACGTTTTTACTATTGTTCGAGCAAGCCCGCCGTTAAGGCGGCGCTCCTGGCAGTCGCTTGTTGATGATGTTGCCGATTGTACAGCGGTCGGTCATCTTGAATAGTCTTTCTTGTTCAACGCTCGAACGCCACAAACGAATACACCCGCCGAAGGGCGGGTGTATCGATGTCACGTCACGCGTTTGAATCGGCGCGTGATCAGCCTTTCTTGCCGGCTCGCTTGCGCTCGTTCTCGGTCAGGTGCTTCTTGCGCAGACGAATATGGCTCGGCGTCACTTCTACCAGCTCATCGGAGTCCAGGAACTCGATCGCCTGTTCGAGCGTGAACTTGATCGGCGGTGTCAGCACGATGTTTTCATCATTACCCGTCGAGCGCATGTTGTCGAGCTTCTTGCCCTTGGTCGGGTTGACCACCATGTCGTTGGCACGGTTGTTGATGCCGATCAGCATGCCTTCGTAGACTTCCGTGGCGTGATCGATGATCAGCTTGCCGCGCTCCTGCAGGGCGTAAAGCGCATAGGCCAGGGCCTTGCCGCCGACCATGGAGACCAGTACGCCGTTGCGACGCTCGATCGAGGCGTCTGGCTTCAGCGGGCCGTAATGATCGAAGCGGCTGGTCAGGATGCCGGTGCCCGAGGTCAGGGTCAGGAACTGACCACGGAAGCCGATCAGACCCCGCGCGGGGATGATGAAGTCCAGACGCACACGACCCTTGCCATCCGGGTTCATGTTGGTCATCTCGCCCTTGCGGTAGCCGAGCTCTTCCATCACCGAGCCCTGATGCTGCTCTTCACAGTCGATGATGACTTCTTCGTACGGCTCCTGCTTGACGCCGTCGATCTCGCGGATGATGACCTCGGGGCGGCCCACGGCCAGCTCGAAGCCTTCACGACGCATGGTTTCGATCAGCACCGAGAGGTGCAGCTCGCCACGTCCGGAGACCTTGAATTTCTCCGGGGTCTCAGCCTGCTCGACACGCAGCGCCACGTTATGGATCAGCTCCTGGTCGAGACGATCCTTGATGTTGCGGCTGGTGACGTACTTGCCTTCCTTGCCGGCGAACGGCGAATCGTTGACCTGGAAGGTCATCGAGACGGTCGGCTCGTCGACGGAGAGCGGCGGCAGCGCTTCGACGGTGTTGACGTCGCACAGCGTGTCGGAGATCGCCAGGTTGTCGATACCGGTGATGCAGACGATGTCGCCGGCGGTGGCTTCGTCGGTCTGCACGCGTTCCAGACCCATGTGCGTCATCACCTGGCCGATCTTGCCCTTACGGGTCGCGCCTTCCTTGGTGATGATGCTGATCTGCTGGCTGGGCTTGACGCTGCCGCGCTTGATGCGGCCGAGACCGATGACGCCAACGTAGCTGTTGTAGTCCAGCGCCGAGATCTGCATCTGGAACGGGCCGTCGAGTTCGACCTTGGGCGGCTCGACGATGTCGACGATCGACTGGAACATCGGCGTCATGTCGTCGGCCATCGCGTCCGGTTCCATGCCGGCGATGCCGTTGAGCGCGGAGCAGTAGATGATCGGAAAGTCGAGCTGCTCGTCGGTGGCGCCCAGGTTGTCGAACAGATCGAAGATCTGATCGACAACCCAGTCCGGGCGCGCGCCAGGACGGTCGACCTTGTTGACCACGACGATCGGCTTGAGACCCTGGGCGAAGGCTTTCTGGGTCACGAAGCGCGTCTGCGGCATCGGGCCGTCGACGGCATCGACCAGCAGCAATACGGAATCGACCATGGACATGACGCGTTCGACTTCACCACCGAAGTCGGCGTGTCCCGGCGTATCGACGATATTGATGTGGTAATTGTGGCCTTTACCGTCGTCCCAGCGGATCGCGGTATTCTTGGCCAGAATCGTGATGCCGCGTTCCTTCTCCTGATCATTGGAGTCCATGATCCGGTCTTGGCCTTCGGCCTTGCGATCCAGCGTGCCGGACTGGCTCAGGAGCTTATCGACCAGTGTCGTCTTGCCATGGTCGACGTGGGCGATAATGGCAATGTTCCTAATGCTCTCGATACGAGCGTTAGAGGCGTTGTCACTCATGGGGCGGTTTCCATCGTAAAATGTGTGCGCCCATGTCTAAGTCGATGATCCGCGCTCTAGCGCTGGATCGACGAGTCCCCTGGGCACTGAGTAGGAGGGTCGGGCGCGCATTGTACAGCCAAGCGCGCGACACTGGCTACTTTAGTCTATCGGGATATTGTGTCGATGGATCGCAGGATCTTTCTGGGCGATTTCCGCGCGTGGCGCCAGGCATAGCGATAGGTAGGGCGATGTCTATCGATCAATACGGCGGTGCGTCTGTCGACCAGGTATTACGTTAAGTCTATCGACTGGGTGTGGCGGTATTTCTATCGACAAGGGCGGCCACGGTGGTTCGAGGATGCTCATGGGTGATGCCGAGAGAGTGTGCGAGTGGATTCGCGCCGATGCCTGGCGCATGAGCGCGCTGCGCCAGGCGCTTTCGCTGGGCTTGCCCGACTGGTGGCTGGCCGCCGGGTTCGTGCGCAATCTGGTCTGGGATCGGCTGCACGGCTATGTGCCGTCGACACCGCTCAACGATATCGATCTGGTTTACTTCGCGCCCGCCAGCACCAGCGCGCTGATCGATCGCCAGCATGAAACGAGCCTCATCGACGCCACCGGTCTGCCTTGGTCGGTCAAGAACCAGGCGCGCATGCATCGCCGACACGGCCATCTCGCCTACACCTCTATAGAGGAAGCGCTGAGCGTGTGGGTCGAGTGTGAAACCGCGGTGGGGGTGACGCTGGATGACGATGACGGTCTTCACCTGATCGCGCCATTGGGTTTGGCGTCGCTGCTGGCCGGACGCGTTACCCACAATCCGCGCCATGGGGATCGCGAGGTGTTTCGTCGTCGGGTCGTTGCCAAGGGGTGGGGTCGTCGCTGGCCGGGACTCGAGATAGAAGGCCCGCCCGGCGAGAGCTAGCTCGGCAGCTTGCCCAGCAGCCAGTCGAACAGCCGGCCCGGGCTGTTGGCGACCGGTTGCGTGATCAGAAAACGCGGCAACAGAACGGTGTCGTTCGGCGGTTCCAGCCAGCCGGCACGGCGGGTCAGGACACGCTCGAAGCCGGCGTTGACGGCCAGTCTGGTCAGCGCCTCGTCCGCAAACTCATTGTTGCAGGCCGCCACGTTCAGCGGTTGGCGGCACAGAACCGCCAACTGATGCTGACTGTCGCGCAATCGATGGAGCGTCTGAGGACTGCCAGGCGTGGATCGCACCGGCATCAGGTTGCCGAAACGAAAGAGTCCGCCCTGTTCGAGACGGCGAATGCTGAACGCATCGAGTGCCTGATCGATAAATGCCGGTTCGCTACCCAGTGATTCGGCGATCATGCCCAGTGCGGCCCCTTTCTGCGACCGTTCGAGTTCATTGATGTAGAGCTTGATCGCCTGGCTGTAACGCTCGTCGCGGTGGCCGTTGGCCAGCGGCGGCATCGGCAGGCCCGCGTCGGCGAGCAGCCGGTGCGCACTAGCGGCGGTATCTTTGCGCCACAGCGCTTCGCCGATGACTTCGTGCCAGCTGCTCCAGGCCTGCTGGGTGACCGGGCAGGGGAGAAACACGTTGGCGGGGAGCGCCAGCCGCTCCAGCGTCGGCGAAACCTGTTTGAGCGTGTCGCGCCAGCCGCCGTCGAATGTCAGCGCAATCCGGGGCAGTTGATCGTGGTGCAAGTGCAGCGCGCTTTCCAGACTGACGATCTGGGCGCTTTCAGTGAGACTTTCCAGCAGTTGCCGGAAGCTGTCCGGGCCCAGACACCAGTCGGATCGATGTGGCAGGCGGGCCTCGGCTTCGTCAGCCATCACCCGGCGCAGGGCGAGAATGGCGCTGCGGCCCCATAATGGTTCACTCAAATTGAGGCGCCAGTGGCCCCTTAGGCGTTGTACGACGTCCTGTGTACGATCCAGCCTGGGCATGGGGAATTCCGTTACTGAAGTCGTTGATCGCCATCGCTTCCGGCGCCTTTCTACACTCTCTACAGTATCCGTTGCCGATCGCGTTTGGGCAAAGTTTCCGGGCGAAGCCGTAAGAGACATTGTGGTGCATTTGACTCCATGGGTGCGCCAAAATGGTTCATAAGGCAATCAGCCGATCTAGGCTGAAAGCCAACAGAAAGGCCGTGAGTCTCGCATGAAGCCTTCGATCTGTAGGGAATCGCCTTTTTTATCATCTGCTTACGGCTTCGTTTCACCACTTTGCTTCATTTTGGCACATTCTCTGCATGACAATGTAAAAATGGTGTGCGCGTGGGCAAGAGTGCCGACTTCATGCTACAAAATACGCACGCCACACATACGTACGCCAAACAACGGTGTTGGTCATTCGCCAACGAATCGAGCCATGGCTCACAGTGGAGGACAACATGTCTGAGAAAACCCTCGCCCTTATCGAAGAACACGACGTCAAGTGGGTGGATTTGCGCTTTACCGATACCAAGGGCAAGGAGCAGCACGTCACGATCCCTGCCACTGCCATCGATTCGGATTTCTTCGAAGACGGCCAGATGTTCGACGGCTCTTCCATCGAAGGCTGGAAAGGCATCAACGAGTCCGACATGATTCTGCGTCCGGAAGACGGTACCGCGTTTCTCGACCCGTTCACCGAAGACTCCACCCTGGTGCTGCGTTGCGACATCATCGAGCCGGCCACCATGCAGGGCTACGAGCGCGATCCGCGCTCCATCGCCAAGCGCGCCGAAGCCTATCTGAATAGCACCGGCCTGGGTGACACCGCGTTCTTCGGCCCGGAGCCGGAATTCTTCATTTTCGACGAAGTGCACTGGAAGTCCGATATCGAGGGCTCCATGTACAAGATCTCATCCGAAGAAGGTGCCTGGTCCACCGACCGTCAGGTCGAAGGCGGCAACCTGGCGCACCGTCCGCGCGTCAAGGGCGGCTACTTCCCGGTTCCGCCGGTCGACAGCTTCCACGATATCCGTAGCGCCATGTGCAACACGCTGCAGGCGATCGGTCAGGAAGTCGAAGTGCATCACCACGAAGTGGCCAACGCCGGTCAGAACGAGATCGGCGTCAAGTTCAACACGCTGGTGAAGAAGGCCGACGAAGTTCAGGAAATGAAGTACGTCATCCACAACGTGGCGCACGCTTACGGCAAGACGGCGACGTTCATGCCCAAGCCGCTGGTGGGTGACAACGGTTCCGGTATGCACGTTCACCAGTCTTTCTGGAAAGACGGCACCAACCAGTTCGCCGGTGACGAGTACGCGGGTCTGTCCGAGATGGCGCTTTATTACATCGGCGGCATCATCAAGCATGCGCGTGCCCTGAACGCCTTCACCAACGCCTCGACCAACTCCTACAAGCGTCTGGTGCCGGGTTTCGAAGCGCCGGTCATGCTCGCCTACAGCGCGCGTAACCGTTCCGCGTCCATTCGGATTCCGTATACCTCCAACCCGAAAGGCAAGCGTGTCGAGACGCGTTTCCCTGACCCGACGGCCAACCCGTACCTGGCCTTCTCGGCGATGCTGATGGCCGGGATCGACGGCATCAAGAACAAGATTCATCCTGGCGATGCCATGGACAAGAATCTGTATGACCTGCCGCCGGAAGAAGGCAAAAAAGTGCCGACCGTGGCGACCAGCCTCGATCAGGCGCTGGAAGCACTCGACGCCGATCGCTCCTTCCTGACCGAAGGCGGCGTGTTCACCGACGAGATGATCGACGCCTACATCGCGCTGAAGAGCGAAGACGTCGAGCGCCTGCGCCTGGCGACGCATCCGGTCGAGTTCGATCTCTATTACAGTGTCTAAACGGGCTTGAGCGTCTAGCCCCGCGGACCTGACGGAAGCCCCACTCTGGTGGGGCTTTTTTCGTGGCACGTCACGTTCGTGCGCTTTCAGCCGATGTTGTGCCTGGCCGATAGGAGATATCGGACGATAACGGAGGGGTGGCGATGTCGGTACGAATGTTGGGTTTGAGGACCTGGGTTGGCCTGGCGGCTGGCATTGTCTCGTCGGTGATTGTCTCGCCGATGGCTGTCTTGCCGATGATTGTCTCGTCGGCCCAGGCGGCGTCGGTGTACCGTCATGTCGACGCTGACGGTAACGTGGTCTACAGCGACGAGCCCCGGGCCGGGCATCGCGTGGATCTCAAGCCGATTGCGGTGGTCGACCCTGACACGCCCGAAATCCGCACGCGCTCAGACCAGCCGACGCCGGCATCCGCCTCGGCGGTCGACTATGAGCGCTTCACGATTTCCAGCCCGCATGACGAGCAGACGCTGCCCACCGGCCAGGCCGGCAACGTCCAGGTGCAGCTGGCGATCGAGCCGGCGCTGCAACGTGGCGATCGGGTCCAGCTCCGGGTCGATGGCGAAGTGCGCCAGTCACCCATGCACACCAATGTGTTCGCGCTGAGTCAGCTCGAGCGTGGCGAGCATCGGTTGCAGGCCGAGCTGGTCGACGCGCAAGGGCGGGTACGTCTGGCGACGCCGGCGGTAACGCTCTACGTGCAACGGGCCAGCGTCAATCTGCCGGCCAACCCGAACAATCCCAATCGCCAAAAATAATGGCAGCCGTGAAATCGATCCCCATCGGCAGGCATGGATCTGGGTGATTGCACCATTTTGGTGAATGAGCGCCTGGGCGGTTCGGAACGGATCGCTTCGGGTGGGGGACGCGCCTGCATCAAATGAGCCTCCCGCGTAGCAGCGCGAAATCGGGGAGTGGCGCGGTTCTTGCACTGTATAAGCACATACCGGATCACCACGATGGAACGACGCATGTATCAACGTTTGTTGGAGCATCTGACGACCGCCGTCGTACTCCTCGACGACAGCCTTCAGGTGCGCTGGCTCAACCCCTCCGCCGAGGCGCTGCTGGCCGCCAGCCGGCCACGGGTGATGGGACAGTGGCTGGAGTGCCTCAACGGCGAGGATGGTAGCGTTCGCCAGGTCCTGCTCAAGGCCATGCAGGAGTTTCACCCCTACACTCAGCGCGAAGCCACGCTGATACTGGCCGCGGGGGACGTGATCACGGTGGACTTCACCGCGACACCGATCACCAGCCGCGAACTGCTGCTCGAGATCGAGCCGCGCGACCGGCTGTTACGGATCTCGCGGGAGGAGGCGCTGATGGCGCGCCAGGAAACGGTCAAGGTGCTGATGCGCGGTCTCGCTCACGAGGTCAAGAATCCGCTGGGCGGTATCCGCGGTGCGGCGCAGCTGCTGGAGCGGGATCTGCCCGACCCGCAGCTCACCGAATTCACCCGGATCATCGTCGAAGAGGCTGACCGGCTGCGCGATCTGGTCGATCGCATGCTGGGCCCCAACACCCTGGTTCACCACGAGCCGCTCAACGTGCACAAGGTACTGGAGCGCGTACGTGCGCTGCTCGAGGCGGAGCACCATCAGCTGAGCTTCGAGCGCGACTACGACCCCAGCGTGCCGGACCTGATCGGCGACGAGCCCCAGTTGATCCAGGCGGTGCTCAATATCGCGCGCAATGCCGTTCAGGCGATGGAGGAGTTCGACACGCTCGAGCCGCGCCTGCTGCTGCGCACCCGGGTTCGCCGCCAGTTCACGCTGGGCGCCGAGCGCCATCGACTGGTGTGTGAAGTGGCGATCATCGACAACGGCCCCGGCATTCCGGAGCACATCCGCGAGACGCTGTTCTTCCCGATGGTTTCCGGGCGCGCCGAGGGTAGCGGGCTGGGGCTGTCGATCGCGCAGTCGATCCTGCATCAGCATCAGGGCCTGATCGAGTGTGAATCCCATCCGGGAGTGACGGAGTTTCGTCTGTTGATTCCTTTCGAGGCGCCGTCGTAAGTCTGATTCTATTCGCCCTCGTCCGTGGACGAGCGATTGACGAAGTCGCCGAGAGCGCGATTCACCGTTCTGCTGGAGAACTGCCATGACTGAAGTCGCCCGTATCGCGATCGTCGACGATGATCGTGCGATCCGCTGGGTTCTGGAAAGAGCTCTGGCGCAGCCGGATCTCGAGGTGCAGTCGTTCGAACGGGCCGATGCCGCGCTCGAGTCGATCGAGCGACATCCGCCGGACGTGCTGCTGACCGACATTCGCATGCCGGGGCTCGACGGGCTCGATCTGATGGCCAAGGTCCGCGAGATGCATCCCGACCTGCCGGTGATCGTGATGACCGCGCATTCGGATCTGGACAGTGCCGTGGCCTCCTATCAGGGTGGGGCGTTCGAATATCTGCCCAAGCCGTTCGATGTCGACGATGCGCTGGCGCTAGTCCGGCGGGGCGTGGCGCACGCCCGCGAACGACGTTCACCCGCCGCCATGCCGGAGGGGCTTTCCGCCGAGATCATCGGCGAGGCGCCGGCGATGCAGGAGGTGTTCCGGGCCATCGGCCGGCTGTCGCAGTCGCACATCACCGTGCTGATCAACGGCGAGTCGGGAACCGGCAAGGAGCGGGTCGCCCAGGCGCTGCACCAGCACAGCCCGCGCAGCGGCCATCCGTTCATCGCGCTCAACATGGCCGCGATCCCCAAGGATCTGATGGAGTCGGAACTGTTCGGCCATGAAAAGGGCGCCTTCACCGGTGCCGCCGCCCAGCGCCGCGGCCGCTTCGAACAGGCCGATGGCGGCACGCTGTTCCTGGATGAAATCGGCGATATGCCGGCCGATACCCAGACGCGGCTGCTGCGCGTGCTGGCGGACGGCGAGTTCTACCGGGTGGGTGGTCACATGCCGGTCAAGGTCGATGTGCGGATCATCGCCGCGACGCACCAGTACCTTGAAAAGCTGGTGACGGAGGGGCGCTTCCGCGAGGATCTGTTCCACCG
Organism: Salinicola sp. MH3R3-1; assembly: GCF_001937155.1. Taxonomy (NCBI): domain Bacteria; kingdom Pseudomonadati; phylum Pseudomonadota; class Gammaproteobacteria; order Oceanospirillales; family Halomonadaceae; genus Salinicola; species Salinicola sp. MH3R3-1. The sequence goes on from NZ_MSDP01000001.1 coordinate 221,733, forward strand.
GCTCAACGTGATTCGCGTGCATCTGCCACGGCTGTCGGAGCGCCGCGAGGATATTCCGCGTCTGGCTCAGCACTTTCTCGCCGAGGCCGCCAAGGAACTCTCGGCGGAACCCAAGGTTCTGACCAAGGACGCCGAGACGCATTTGACGCGCCTGCCCTGGCCCGGCAACGTGCGTCAGCTGGAAAACACCTGCCGCTGGCTGACGGTGATGGCCTCAGGCCGGGAAGTGCTGGTCGACGATCTGCCGCCGGAGCTGCGTGACATCGAAGGCAACGAAGCGCCGAGCGGGGACTGGCGCAACGCGTTCCGGGAGTGGGCGGACCGAGCCCTGGCCTCGGGTCATACGCACCTGCTAGAGGAAGCGGTGCCGGATTTCGAGCGCATCCTGATCGAGACCGCCCTGAAGCACACCGGCGGGCGCAAGGGCGAGGCGGCCGAACTGCTGGGTTGGGGACGCAACACCTTGACGCGTAAAGTGAAGGTGCTTCTGCCGGCGCTGGCCGACGAATAGCGCCTGCGCGACGCCACACAACTGGCAGGCCGGCGCGCCAAGGCGGCTCAAGGCGCGGCTTGCGTGCTAGAAGCCTCGTGCCTGGAAAGCAAGACAACGCCCGGTCGAACGCCGGGCGCTGTCGTCGTTGGCTATCTTGCGAAGCCGTGAATCAAAAGACACCAATGGGAAATTCTATGTCCGATCCAACCCAATGGTGGCGTGGCAGCGTCATCTACCAGATCTATCCCCGAAGCTTCATGGATGCGCGGGGTGACGGCATCGGCGATCTGCCCGGCATCACCGCCAAGCTGGACTACGTGGCAGAGCTGGGCGTCGATGCGATCTGGATTTCGCCGTTCTTTCCGTCGCCGATGAAGGATTTCGGCTACGACGTGACCGATTACCGCGGCGTTGATCCGATGTTCGGCTCCTTCCACGACTTCCAGATGCTGCTCGAGCGCGCCCACGGACTGGGCCTGAAAGTGATCATCGACCTGGTGCTCAGTCACACTTCCGATCAGCACCACTGGTTCATCCAGAGCCGCAGCTCACGCGACAACCAGAAATCCGACTGGTACGTCTGGGCCGATCCCAAACCGGATGGCACGGCGCCCAACAACTGGCTGTCGTTTTTCAGTGGCAGCGCCTGGACCTTCGATAGCCGGCGGCGTCAGTACTACCTGCACAACTTCCTGTCGTGCCAGCCGGATCTCAACTTTCACAATCCGGCGGTGCGCAAGGAGCAGCTCGACAACGCGCGCTTCTGGCTCGATCTGGGCGTCGACGGCTTTCGTCTGGACACCTCGAATTTCTACTTCCACAGCCAGGCGCTGCAGAACAACCCGGCGCTCGGCAGCGGCGAGTTCAAGACGCCCAGCGTTCCGGCCTCGAACCCTTATTCGATGCAGCGTCACCAGTTCGATATCAGTCAGCCGGAAAACATTGGGTTCCTGAACGAGCTACGCGCGCTGATGGACGAATACCCCGGCACCATGACCGTGGGGGAGATCTCCGACGACCGCCCGCTGGAGCGCATGGTCGAGTACACCATCGGCGATGATCGTCTGCACATGGCCTACACCTTCGACCTGTTCGATGCCGAGTTCAGTGCCCAGCGACTGCGCGATATCATCGAACACTTCCAGTATTACGCGGGCGATGCCTGGCCGTGCTGGGCGCTTTCCAACCATGACGTCCAGCGCGTCGTGTCGCGCTGGACCCAGCACGAGAATCTGGAACAGCACGGCCCGCTGGTGGCCAAGGTCGCGACGGTCATGCTCTGTTCGCTCTACGGCAGCATCTGCCTCTATCAGGGCGAGGAACTGGGATTGCCGGAAGCCGATGTGCCCTACGAGCGGCTGGTCGATCCCTACGGCCTGGCGCTATGGCCGGAGTACAAGGGGCGCGACGGCTGTCGCACGCCGATGCCGTGGACGAGCGGTGAGCTTGGCGGCTTCACCTCTGTCGAACCCTGGCTACCGGTGGACGGCCATCATCGCCAGCTCTCGGTCGAGAGGCAGCTCGCCAATGCCGACAGTACGCTGCGGGTGACGCGGGAGTTTCTGCGTTGGCGCAAATCGCAGTCGGCGATGGTCGACGGGACGCTGATCCTGAGCGACTTCGATGACGACCTGCTGGGCTGGCTGCGAGTGTCACACGACCAGGCGATTCTGGCGGTCTTCAACCTGACCAGCGAATCGCGATCCACCAGCCTGCCGGCCGGTGCCGGCGAGATCGTCTTCCAGGCGGGCTTCACGCCGCATCTGAGTGACAGCCGGCTGACGCTGCCGCCGTTTCAAGCGGCGTTCGTGCATGTCGACCGCAGCAGTATCGATCCCCGAGCGCTGATCGAGCAGGAGCCCGATCCCGAACGCAAGGGCTTCCTCAGTCGGCTGCTGGGGTCGCTGATGCGCAACGAGGATGGCGAGTCTCAGTGACAGCGAGCCCCTTCTGACCGATCAGCTCTGATGATAGGGCTCGGCTGAAAAGATTGTCCGAGGGGGATCGCCCGATCGAACTCGGGGAGATGCGGCACCTGCTCGTGGCGTACTCCCCGAGACCGGCTCTAGTGTCTCAGCCCTTGTTCCAGTAGGCGTTGGCGATCTCCAGGGTCAGCCGGATCTTGTCCCACTGCGCCTGCTCGGCGAGATCGTTACCCTCTTCGGTGGAGGCGAAGCCGCACTGCGGGCTCAGGCAGAGCTGGCGCTTGTCGACGAACCGAGAGGCTTCATCGAGGCGCGCCCTGACGGCCTGCGGGTCCTCGAGTTCGCCCACCTTGGTAGTGATCAGCCCCAGCACGGCCTGCTGATGACCTTCGGGAATGAAGCGCAGCGGATCGAAGCTGCCGGCACGGTCGCTGTCGTACTCGAGGAACCACGCATCCACATCAACCTTGCCGAACAGCGTTTCGGCGACCGGCTCGTAGCCACCTTCGCTGATCCAGGTCGAGCGGAAGTTGCCGCGACAGACGTGGAGCGAGACGTACAGGTCGTCCGGCTTGTCGGCCAGGGCGTGATTGAGCATCTCGGCGTAGATTGCCTGCAACTGATCGGGATCGTCACCGCGGTCCCGCGCCGCCTGCAGCTCTTTCTCGGAGCAGAGATAGGCCCACACGGTGTCGTCCAGCTGAAGATAGCGGCAGCCGGCATCGTAGAACGCCCGCACGGCGTCACGGTAGGCGTCGGCGGTATCGGCGAAAAACGCGTCAAGACTCGGATAAACGCCGCTGTCGATCTTCTTTCGCCCGCCCCGGAAGTGCAGCACGCTGGGGCTGGGAATCGTCATCTTGGGCATGACATTGGCGACGCTCGCCAGATAGCGAAAGTCGTCCAGCATCGGGTGCGCGGCGTTGAAGCCGACCCTGCCGTCGACCCGGATCTGCTTGGCGCTCGTCTGAACGCCCTGGAACTGGATGCCCTGATCGCCCTGATATCCGGTGACGCCGTCGAGCTGTTCGAGGAAATCGAAGTGCCACCAGGCACGACGGAATTCGCCGTCGGTCACGACCTCGAGTCCTGCGGCTTGCTGCTGTTCGACCACGTGGCGAATTTCGCGATTCTCGACCGCCTTCAAGGCGGAGACATCGATATCGCCCTGCTGGAACTGCGCACGCGCCGTCTTCAGCGCCGCGGGGCGAAGAAAACTGCCGACGATATCGGCTCGGAATGGGGGATGCGACTGCGACATGGGGTTTCCTCACATGATGGACCATCGGCATGCTCGGCATGACGATGCTGAGGCCGCTAATGATGCGGGTTGGTCGCCGATTCGGCCAATGAAGGGCGCTCAAGCCAGTCATGCATGTCATTCATTGTTCAGTCGTGGGGCCGTTGGGCGTCAGCGTCGTTTTCTCAAACTTTAGTGGTAGGATTGTCGACCCGCGTCTAGGCCTTCACCGTGACTTCATCGGCTATCGGCGGGGCAGTTTCCAAGATGACGCCCTCGTATTCGAACGACTGAATTTTGAACGACTGAATCTTGAATGACTGAATCTTGAACGACTGAGTTTTGAACGACAGGGTAAAAGAACAGGAGCATTCCGTGACGACCCCTTCCCAACACGATTTACGTAACGAATTTCGCCGCCTGCTGGCCAGCGACGACTGCTACTACACGGCGTCGGTATTCGATCCGATGTCGGCCCGGATCGCCGCCGATCTCGACTTCGAGGTAGGCATTCTGGGCGGCTCCGTGGCGTCGCTGCAGGTTCTCGCCGCACCCGATTTCGCCTTGATCACGCTGAGCGAGTTCGTTGAGCAGGCCACCCGCATCGGCCGTGTGGCCCGTCTGCCGGTGATCGCCGACGCCGATCATGGCTACGGCAACGCACTCAACGTAATGCGCACCATCACCGAGCTCGAGCGTGCCGGCATCGCCGCGCTGACCATCGAAGACACCTTGCTGCCGGCACAGTACGGTCACAAGTCTACGGATCTGATCCCGGTCGAGGAGGGCGTCGGCAAGATGCGCGCGGCACTCGAAGCGCGCATCGATCCGGCGCTGTCGATCATCGCTCGCACCAATGCCGGCCAGCTCGACGACGATGCCGCCGTCGCCCGGATCCGGGCCTATCAGGCCGCCGGCGTCGATGCCATCTGTCTGGTCGGCGTGCGGGATTTCGAGCACCTGGAAAAGCTAGCCGCGCCGCTGACGGTGCCGCTGATGCTGGTCACCTACGACAACCCGCAGCTGCGCGATCGGACACGGCTGGCCAAGCTCGGCGTGCGAATCGTCGTCAACGGTCACGCGGCCTATTTCGCGGCGATCAAGGCCACCTACGACTGCCTGCGCGAACAGCGCGACATCGCCACCAACGATCTGGATGCGTCGCAGCTGTCGACGCGCTATTCGACGGTCGACGAGTATCGGATCTGGGCCCGCGAATACATGGACGTCAAAGAGTAGCCCCCGACTCACGCGCTGCGAGCGACGAGCTGAAAATCCTCGCGGTATGTCCATAAGAGTGGATCTTGGTAGGTCAGATGCTTGACTCGCCGAACGGTCGCGGCATCCTGTCGAAGCTCGAAGCTCGAAGCTCGAAGCTCGAAGCTCGAAGCTCGAAGCTCGAAGCTCGAAGCTCGAAGCTCGAAGCGGCCTTTACTGATAACGGAGACCACGATGACCGCCATGCAATGGGAACGCCTGCTCGATCCCGTCCGCCTGCACGATGCCCGGACCTCGCGTGGTGAAGCCGGTCGCAGTCCGTTCCACAAGGACTACGACCGCATCGTCTTCTCGGGTTCGTTTCGGCGTCTGGGGCGCAAGACCCAGGTCCATCCGCTCACCGACAACGATCATATCCACACCCGCTTGACCCACTCGATCGAGGTGGGCTGCGTCGGCCGCAGTCTGGGGATGATCGTCGGTGAACAGCTGCGCGACAGCCTGCCGGAGTGGGTTACACCTGCCGATCTCGGCGTGATTGTGCAGGCGGCCTGCCTGGGACACGACATCGGCAACCCGCCGTTCGGCCACGCCGGCGAGTATGCGATCCGCGACTGGTTCAAATGGTCCGAGGCGCACGGCGATGGGCTGCTCGATGGTCTCGACGAGGCGCAGCGCCAGGATCTGTTGACCTACGAAGGCAACGCGCAAGGCTTTCGCGTCGTGACCCAGATCGAGTACAACCAGTTTCGCGGCGGCATGCGACTTTCCGCGGCGACGCTGGGCACGCTGCTCAAGTATCCGTGGACCGTCGAACACGGCGGCCAGATGGGCAAGTTCGGCTGCTATCAGTCGGAGAAGCTGCTGCTGGCCGAGGTCGCCGAGCGTCTGGGGCTGAAAGCCACGGGCGAGTCGAAATGGTGTCGTCATCCCCTGGCCTACCTGGTCGAGGCGGCGGATGACATCTGCTATGCGCTGCTCGATCTCGAGGACGGCCTGGAGATGGGCATTCTGCGCTACGAGGAAGTTGCCCAGGTGCTGCTGCAGATCGCCGGCGAACCGCCGGCCGGTTACGAGCAGATGGAGACAGACGGCGTGTCGCAGCGCCGACGTATCGCGGCGCTGCGCGGTGCGGCGATGGAGCGAGCGGTCAACGAAGTCGGCGACGTGTTCGTGCAGCACGAGAAGGCGCTGCTCAACGGCACGCTCAATGACGACCTGCTCGAACTGTGTCATCCGGATTTGACCTGGGGGGTCTCCTCGGCCAAGCAGCTGGCCCGCGAGCGGATCTTTCAGAACGAGCGCAAGGCCAAGCTCGAGATCGGGGCCTACACTACGCTTGGCATTCTGCTCGAGGCCTTCATCGGGGCGGCCCACGAGCTGCACCATACCGGGCACTCCTCCTTCAAGCACCAGCGCGTGCTGGCGTTGATCGGCGAGAACACGCCCAAGCCGAACTGGCCGCTCTACGACAGCTATCGGCGTATGCTCGATTTCATCGGCGGGATGACCGACCACTACGCGGTCGAGCTGGCCCAGGAGATGGGCGGCCGCCTCAAGGGCGACTGAGAGCCGACAATCACGCCCGATGATACTCACGTCGGGCTAAGGTTCCGCATGGTCGCTCTCGATGCGCCGGCGGTCGTGGCGGCGTGAGAGTCTGAGCACGGCTGTTGAAAGATGATCCATAACGCCGTATTTTAATTGAACGCTCAATCAATAAAAAATTGCGCCATCGGTAGTGTCGTCGATACCGATTGGCGTCGACGCGATAGTGCGTCGAAACCGCTTGCCGAACCAAAGGCGTGTCGAGCGTGTGACGTCGATGATCATGGCGTCGGCAGCACGGGATCGACCGGCATCAAATAGCGCTCGCTTTTGCGTAACAATGGACCATAGTTCAAGCGTTGGGCCGCTGCAGGTTTGGCCCGCAGCGGGTGCTCGAGGAATCGGCAAGCTTAAGGCTCTCTTCTAGAATTGCTTGGCACGGCATCACGAGGTGTCGGAGAAGAGAGAAGGATCGAGGCTTCCGTTGAAGGCATGACTGGATTCAACGGCCGAAGTCGATTTAACTCGATCAGAGGTCTCGCGACCTCGCGGCGGGAACACGGAAACGAGTGAAGAGCCATTATCGCTCAGCGACCCCTGGCGGCAGCTTTGTCGATCAGGGCGCTCTGCTCACTCGTCAACGAAAACTATCTACGATTGATGGGAGCCGCATGAGTACAAGCCCCGATAATAATTCCAGTACCCAAGATAGACTGAATCCGGTCGTCTTCTATGGGTCGGTCATTGGCATCGTCGCCTTTTCGCTGTGGGCGATGATCGCTACCGAGCAGGCAAACGGCATCATCAACGCGCTGCTGGGCTGGATCGCCAACACCTTCGGTTGGTACTACTTTCTGACCGTCGTCATCTATCTCGCCTTTGTGCTGTTCGTAGGTTTCTCTCGCTTCGGCAAGATTCGCCTCGGGCCCGAGCATTCGAGGCCTGATTTCAATATCTTTTCCTGGTCAGCGATGCTGTTTTCCGCCGGTATCGGGATCGGGGTCATCTTCTTCGCCCTGGCCGAACCGCTGACCCAGTTCTACAACGCGCCCAACGCGCCCGAGGATCAGGTCGCGGCCGCGCGTTATGCGATGCAGCTGACCTTCCTGCACTGGGGCCTGTCGGGTTGGGGGATCTATACCTTGGTCGGGATGTCGCTGGCCTTCTTCAGCTATCGCCACAACCTGCCGCTGACCATTAGTAGTGCGCTTTACCCGATTTTCGGCAAGAAGATCTACGGGCCCATCGGCCACGTCGTCGACATCGCCGCCGTGCTGGGCACGGTGTTCGGGATCGCGGCCAGCCTGGGTATCGGCGTCATCCAGCTCAACTACGGTCTGAACTTCATGTTCGGGATCGCGGAGAGTGCCTGGACCCAGACCATTCTGGTGCTGATGATCGTTCTCTTCGCCACGATTTCCGCAGTGACGGGCGTCGAGAAGGGCATCCGTCGCCTTTCCGAGTTCAACATTCTGCTGGCGATCGCGCTGCTGCTGTTCGTGCTGTTTGCCGGCAAGACGGTGTTCCTGCTCAATGCGCTGGTAATGAACATCGGGGATTATCTGTCCAGCTTCATCTCGATGTCGTTCAATACCTATGCCTTCGATCGCCCGACCGAGTGGCTGAACGGCTGGACCCTGTTCTTCTGGGCCTGGTGGATCGCCTGGGGCCCGTTCGTCGGTCTGTTCCTGGCGCGTATTTCCCGCGGTCGCACCATTCGTACTTTCGTTGCCGGCACGCTGACGCTGCCCATCGCCTTCATGATGATCTGGATGTCGATTCTGGGTAACAGCGCCCTCGATATGGCGATGAACGGTGCGACGGACTTCGGCCAGCAGGTCATGGATACGCCGCCGGCAGGGATCTACCTGTTCCTGCAGCAGTATCCGTTCCCGGTGTTCTCGACCATTGCCGTCAGCATCCTGGCGATCGTGTTCTTCGTCACCTCCGGTGACTCGGGCGCGCTGGTACTGTCGAACTTCACGTCCAAGCTCAAGGACGTCAACAGCGATGCGCCTATCTGGATGCGAATCCTGTGGTCGGCGGTGATCGGGGTTCTGACCTTGTCGCTCTTGCTGGCCGGAGGGTTGTCGACACTGCAGAGTGCCGTTGTCATTACCGGTTTGCCGTTCTCGATCGTGCTGTTTTTCATGATTGCCGGTCTTTACAAGGCGTTGAAGGTCGAAGCCTTCAAGGAAGATAGCCACCGCCTGAGTCTTTCCGGTTCGCTTTCGGGTCGCATGTCCTCAGGTAATCGCGACAGCAATCACGACTGGAAGACACGTCTCAAGCGTGCCATGTCGTTCCCCAATCGTCAGCAGGCGCAGCAGTTCCTGGAGGAGACGGGCCGACCCGCGATGGAAGCGGTGCGCGAGGAGCTGTTGAAGCAGGGTGTGCAGGTCGATATCAACGACGGCACACAGAACGACGACAACTATCTGTCGCTCTACGTCGACCTTGGCAGCGAGCAGAATTTCGCTTACCAGATATGGACGCATCCGTTCTCCACGCCGTCCTTCGCCATGCGCACGCCGCGTAGCAGCAGTCGCTACTATCGGTTGGAGGTATATCTGCTGGAGGGTAGCCAAGGCTACGACCTGATGGGCTATACCCGTGAACAGGTCATCGACGACATTCTCGACCAGTACGAGCGTCATCTACAGTTCCTGCATCTCAATCGTGAGGAACCGGGCAGCATCAATATGCCCGATAGCCCGGAACAGCCGCCAGGCTGATCTGACGCCAGACGCATTTTGCTCTGTCATTTTGCTCTACCTTGCCCCGGCCTCTGGCCGGGGTTTTTCGTTTTGGCACGCCAAAAGCTCGCTCAGAGGCATCCCGGGGACGACGTGCTACGCTCAATTTTGTCGATAACAAAAAAGAGAGGGCACGGATGTGGGAGCTTTCACGTGGTGGGACACCGCTGTTCTGATCGTCTACGTCGTGGGGATTGCCTGGGTGGGCGCCCGTTTCGGCAAGGATCAGGAGAACACGCAGGACTACTTTCTGGGCGGTCGCAAGATCCCTGGCTGGGCCATCGGTCTTTCGGTCATGGCGACCCAGGCCAGTGCGATCACCTTCATCGGCGCGCCCGGCTGGGGGTTCGAGGGCGGCCTGGAACGCCTGGCGACCTTCATCAACGTGCCGCTAGCGATGGCAGTGCTGATCGTGGTGCTGGTGCCGATCTTTCACCGCGCCGGTATCTACAGCATCTACGAGCTGCTCGAACGCCGCTTCGGCGCACTGACGCGGTCGCTGGCGGCGCTGCTGTTTCTGGTTGCTCGCGGCCTCGCCACCGGGGTCGTGCTCTATGCGCCGGCACTGGTGCTGTCCGTGGTCACCGGCTGGGACGTCAACCTGACCATCGTGCTGATGGCGGTGATCGCGGTGAGTTATACCGTGCTCGGCGGCATCAGTGCGGTGATTTGGACCGATGTGATCCAGATGTTCGTGCTGTGGCTGGGCGCTATCCTGAGCATGGTGCTGATGGTCTCGAGCCTGCCTGGCGGCTGGGGCGACGTGTTCGCCTACGGCGCCGCCAACGGCATGTTCGATACCATCGATCTGTCGCTCGATCCCACCGTGACCTACTCGCTGTGGGCCGGGTTGATCGGCGGCATGGTGATGCATGTCGCCTACTTCGGTACCGATCAGAGCCAGATCCAGCGGGTGCTGACCAGCCCGTCGATCGCCGAGGGCCAGCGCTCGCTGCTGATCGGCGGTTATCTGCTGGTGCCACAGATGCTGCTGTTCCTGTTCATCGGCGTGATGCTGGCGGCCTACTATCAGCAGCACGGCCTGACCGCGCCGGAGAACCTCAACGAGTTGTTCCCGCGCTACGTGGTCAATGCGTTCCCGGTCGGCGTCACCGGGCTGGTGATCGCCGGGGTCTTCGCGGCCGCGATGTCGAGCCTGGATTCGGCGCTCAACTCGCTATCCGCGGTGACGGTACGCGATTTCTACGCCCGTTACGTCAAGCCCGAGGCCGACGAAAAGCACTACCTGAAGGCGTCGCGCTGGGCGACTATTTTCTGGGGGCTCTACGCCACGGCGTTCGCGTTTTTCGCGGGCAATCTTGGGCCGGTCATCGAAGCGGTCAATCGTATCGGCTCCTGGTTCTACGGCGCACTGCTGGGCACGTTCCTGCTGGCAGTTCTCAGCCACCGCAGCAACGGCCGCGGGGCCGTCGCCGGTATTGTGCTCGGTATGGCGTCGGTGTGGGCCGTGTCGCAGACCGATGTCTCCTGGCTTTATCAGAACTTCGTGGGGCTGGTGGTTTCGGTGGTCGTCGGCTACGTGGTGAGTCTGACGGCGCCTGCGCCAACCCCGGAGCAGCTGTCGGACGTGGTGATCGACGAGACGGCGCCCGATATGCAGGCGATCCTCAAGGGGCGCAGTGGCAATGCCACCGAGATCGGCCGCGATGCCCGGCTGACGCGGCGTCGTTGTCTCGGCCTGATCCTCTGGTTCTTTGTTTCGCTCGCCGCGCTGGCGCTGCTGCAAGGATGGGCCAATGGCTGAGCGACAGGGAATAGGAGAGCCAAGGTTCGAGAGGGAACGCCAGGATGACGCGCAGGCATCGATATCTTGGCTGCCGCGGCGGCTGGATGCTGACGCCGCCGAACCCAAGCTGCGTCGGTTCGGCGCCGAGCGCTTCGAACCGGCGAGGCTGTCGCTGTGGGCCATGGCGATCGGGCGCGACCCGGAAAGACCGCTGGCCTGGCTGCTGGCTGCCGATCATCTGCCGCGGGCACTGCTGATAGCGGGGGCGCTGGATCCCCGACCGAGGCAGGATGAAGAGGCCCTCGTGCTCGACGGCGGGCGTCAGCCAACGCAGGCGCAGTTCGAGCGCTGGTGGCTGTGGGAACGGCTGGCACGGCCCAAACGCTGGTCGCTACGCGTACAGCCAGCGACGTTGCGGGCCGTCGCACTGCCACTGTGGCTGGGATATTCGCGGGGACGGTCGGGCGCGGGTCAGGAGCGCAAGACACGGCTCATCGTACTCAGCGGGCTCTCTGGCGAGGCGCTGGGGGCGCTGAAACCGGCGGTGCTGGCGGGGCTTCGCGAGCGGACGAAGGCGCAAACGGATGCCTTTCGTTCAGGGGTACCCGAGGGAACCCCTGAACCGGGTTAGATCGCCTTGCCGTCGGGTTTAAATCGGGTCACCGCTGCGCTCCATGGCGACCAGCTGTTCCCGACTGGGCAGGCCTTCCATGTCGCCGATCACCTGGACCTGGCGGGCGCCGATCAGATTGCCGCGGTGCAGCGCCGCCGGCCAGTCCAGGCCGTCCAGATAGGCGCTGACGATGCCCACCGCGAAGCCGTCGCCGGCGCCCACGGTATCGATGACCTGCTTGACGGGCGAGCCATTGACGGTGCCTTCACGGTCGGCGGTGCGGAAGTAGCTGCCTTCCGGCCCGAGCTTGATCACCACGGCCCTGGCGCCGCGGTCGAGATAGTCACCGGCGATATCGTAGGCCGTTTCGCGGCCGGTCAGCAGGCGGCCTTCGCTCAGACCCGGCATCACGATATCGGCCTCGGCGGCCAGCGCATTGAGAGTCTCGATCATCACCGCTTCGCTCGGCCACAGGCCGGGGCGCAGGTTGGGATCGAACGAGATCGACAGACCGGCGCTACGAGCTCCGCGCAGCAGATGGAACGACAGCTCGCGCGCCGAGTCGGAAATGGCCGGCGGGATGCCGGTGGCGTGCAGATGGCGAGCGGACTCGAGTTCCACGGCCTCGCTGTCGGCGACGCTCAGGTAGCTGGCGGCGCTGCCCCGGCGAACGTACTCTACGTGGGGGTCGGCACCGTCGACGGCACGCTCCTTGAATACCAGCCCGGTGGCGTGGGTGTCGTCGCGCTGCACGTGGCGGCAGTCGAGGCCCTCGGCTTCCAGCGCTCGCTGCAGGAAGTTGCCGTTATGATCCGCGCCCACGCGGCTCAGCCAGCGAACGTCGAAACCCAGTCGGGACAGCCCGATCGCCACGTTGGTATCGGCACCGGCGGTACGACGGTGGAATCGCGCGACCTGATCCAGCGGGCCTTGATCGTCGGCGACGAACAGCGCCATCGCCTCGCCGAAGGTGAGAACATCGTAAGCATAACGGGAGTCGGAACGGGGCATGGCGGGTCCTGGGGCGTGTGAAGTTGATGGGGTGATGACTGACATCGGGCGATCGTCGTCAGGAATCCGATGGCAACATCGGATGCCGGTGGGGCAACTCAGCGGATCGGCGGCTTGCTCTCCAGATGCTGGTAACGCGCGTTCAGCGTATCGACCAGGTGCTGGCGCTGGGTGTCATCGATGACCTCCTCCTGGGCACCGCCCAACTGCGTGGCAAGATCGATGCCGTCGACCACGCGGACATCGCGACTATCGCCGAGATGCGCGGTTTCGTCATCGATGACCCAGCCCGGCAGCACCAGAATGCCGCTCACCGGGACGCTCAGGTTGGCATGCCGGCTCAGCCAGTGGCGTAGCCATACCGTCGAGAGACGTACCTTGCGCAGCACCGTCCGCTCGCTCCAGCCGCGAAAGCGCAGACGTTCGCTCTCCACCGATACGGTGTTGAGGGCGCGGCCTTCGAGATCGAGCGGGAATTCGCGCGCCACGGTCTGAATCACGAAAACGCCCTGCGGCGTCACCAGCACGTTGTCGATGCTATAGGAGTCGGCCGGAAAATCATGGAAGACGAAATAGGGCTTGGCCAGCGGACGAATCAGATGATCCAGCGCCTGGCCCACCGCCAGCTCGCAGGCGAGACTGCGGGTCAGCCGGCGCACGCGCTGCACATCGCGCAGAATCAGAAAGCAGAACAGCATCGCCAGCAGGGTGCTGACGACGCCATACAGCGACCACTCCAGCCAGCTCTGCTCCTCGGCGAAGAGCATCCGGCCCATGCCGTAGACGATCGGTATCAGGGTCAGGGTCGGTGCCAGCGTGGCATCGAGAAAGAACACCATGCGCGCCTTTTCCAGGCGATCGCGGTGCGCCTGGGCGATCTCGCGGATCGGCTCGCCGTCATGCGGGGAGCGCAGGCCCACGGTCTGCACGTCACGCAGGGTGATCGCCACCATGGCAGCGGCACCCAGCGGGGCGAGAAAGATCAGCGGCAGCACATACTCCAACCAGGCCATGAGCGATTGTCCTTGCAGTGGCGTGGGCGGGAAGACGACCATTCTAGCCGAGGTGCGGCCCCGTCTGCGATGTCGATGCGTCGTGGATGCAGATTCGATTTCGCCCGGCGTGCTTTGCTGCATAAAGCGCCTGGTCCGCGCGCAGCAGCCATTGCTCGTGATTCATCATCAATGGATCTTTGGCGGCCAGACCGATACTGCAGGTGGGCATTCTGGAAAGAGAAAAGGGCGGCGCATGGTTCCGCAGCCGTTGCTGGAACTGATGGATCGCGACGGTCGCCTGATCCAGCGTGGTCGATGGCATCAGTAGACCAAACTCTTCGCCGCCGTAACGCCCGAGCAAGACATCATCGCCAAATGACTGGCGAAGCAGTGAAGCCAGCTTGCGCAGGGTCTGGTCGCCGACACCGTGACCATGCTCATCATTGATGCGCTTGAAATGGTCGAGATCGAGCAGCGCGATCGTTGCCGAGGAACCGCTCAGAAGATTGGAGGCTACCTGAGCTTCCCAGAACCGTCTATTGAACAGCCCGGTGAGCCCATCGGAACGGCTCAACTCCATCAATGTATTTTTCTGGCGATTGAGTCGGCGAGCCTGGAGATACGTGATGTAGCCCACCGCCAGCGGGTAGACGACGATCATCGGTAAGCTGCCAAGCAGGACCGAGGCCGACGGCACTATGTCGGGCACGCCGGGAACGATCAGCCACATGCCGATCAGCGCTCCCGCGGCCAGCAGGCCCAGGCCGCGTAGTGCCATGGATTTCCCGCCCACCGCGATGTTGTCGAGGCTGATCATCGTCAATACCACGACGGTCGGGAGGATGTTGAAATGCATGGCCGCCATCCAGAAGCCGCCCAGCAGACTATCGGCGCCGAGATTCTGGCGTTCGGCATGGTAGGGTGAAACGTGATATCTCGCCCGCCAGTAGGCGAGATGGGACCAGAACAGAATCTGAATTGCCCATAGCGCCCAAGCCCAGGTCGGGGTCGGCAATTCATGGAGCGCGCTCCCGATACATAACCCGCCGACCAGGAGTCCCAGTGTTCGAGGTACGTAGATGCGTCTGGCCAGACGAATGCCTCTCAGACGCTTTTCGACCACGGGATCCAGCGGCGTATCGGGCATATTGCATTCATCCGGCGTCCAGGACGCCCATATAGTGTCAACGTATTGTATCTTTCATATCTAACATCGATCGACGGAAAATAGTATGTCCAACGAATCGATTCCGCATGTCGGAGCGCTTGTCGAGTTCGTCTTGCGTCATCCGCGGTTGTTCGTGTTGACCGGCGCAGGCGTCAGTACCGACTGCGGTATCCCGGACTATCGCGATGCACGAGGTGGCTGGAAGCGCCCGCCCCCGGTCAGCCATCAAGCCTTCATGGGGAGTCATGGTGTGCGGCAACGCTATTGGGCGCGCAGTCTCGTAGGGTTTCGTGTGTTGGCAGCTGCGCACCCGGGCGAGGCCCATGCCGCCTTGGCAACGCTCGAGCGCCAGTGCCGGATCACCTCGCTGGTGACGCAGAACGTCGACGGCCTGCATCAGAAAGCCGGTTCCCGACGGGTCATCGACCTGCACGGTCAGGCCGACATGGTGAAGTGCATGAACTGTGGCGCGACTCGGATGCGCCACGCGCTGCATGACGAACTGGCGCGACGCAATCCCGAGTGGCTGTCGTTGAGCGCCGAGGTGGGGCCGGATGGAGACGCCGATCTCGACGGTTACGATTTTTCCACCTTCGAAGTGCCCGGCTGTGATCGCTGCCGAACCGGCATCCTCAAACCGGATGTGGTGTTCTTCGGCGACAACGTGCCCAGGCTTCGCGTCGATCAGGCCTTCACTGCTCTCGAGGAAGCGTCGGGGATGCTGGTGGTGGGGTCATCGCTGATGGTCTATTCGGGATTTCGCTTCGCCCGCCAGGCGTCGAAAGCGGGAAAGCCCATCGCCTGCGTCAATCTGGGCGCAACGCGAGCCGACGCCCTGTTCGATCTCAAACTCACGGCGTCTATCGGGCCGACGCTGACGGCGCTGGTCGAGGCGCTGGCATCCGGACGGGAGCCGGCGCAACCTGAACACGCGCCGAAAACGACAGAACCCGGCGTCGGCCGGGTTCTGACAGGGAGGTGACGTCGAGATCACCGACGTGGGGTGATCATTTACGTGTCGGCGGCGCCATGAATTCGGGCCCGACCGGATCCTTGACGTGCTGGCTCAGGATGGCGTCGATGTCGGCCATGTCCTCGTCGCTCAGCTTCCAGCCGGTGATGTCGCCCAGCGGCTCGACCTGCTCCGGCTTGCGCGCGCCCCATAGCGCGACAATGTTGGGGGAACGATCGAGAATCCAGCGCACGGCCAGTGCCAGCACGCTCTTGTCGTGGCGGCTGCGAGCCAGCTCGGTTAGTGCCTCGACCGCAGCCAGATACTGCGCGAAGCGCGGTGGCAGGAATTTCGGGTCCTTGTTGCGCAGGTCGTCGCCGTTGAACGCGTAGCCTTCTTGCATCTTGCCGGTGAGCAGGCCGCGGCACAGCGCACCGTAGGTCAGCAGCGTCAGGTCGTTGTTCTCGGCATAGGGCAGAATTTCGCCGTCGATATCGCGCTCGAACAGGTTATAGGGCGGCTGCAGGGTATGTAGCGGTGCCGATTTGCGGAACGTTTCGCACTGCTCGGGCGAGAAGTTGCTCACCCCGATCGCCCGAATCTTGCCCGCGCGATGGAAACGCGCCATCGCTTCGGCGGTCTCCTCGATGTCGACCAGCGGATCCGGCCAGTGGATCTGATAGAGATCGATGTGATCGGTGTTCAGCCGACGCAGCGAGTCATCGAGCTCCTTCTCCAGGCGCTTGGCCGTGGCGTTGCGTGCCACGGTGGCATCGTCGTACCACTCGAGGCCGGCCTTGGTCGCCAGAACCAGCCTGTCACGCTGATCCGACTGCGCGACGGCCTTGCCGACGACCTCTTCCGAGTGACCGAAACCGTAGGCCGGTGCGGTATCGATCAAGGTGACGCCGCGGTCGATGGCGGCATGGATGGTACGAATGGCGTTGGGGTCGTCGGTGCCGCCCCACTGGCGGCCGCCCATGGCCCAGGTGCCAAGACCAATGCGCGACGTGACGATATCGGTGCCGGGTAATGTCAGTGTTTCCATTCTTCCCTCCATGGTGATGAATCGAATCCGTGCAGAGTGAATCGATAGCCTGCTTTCCACAAGACGACTTTGGGTGGTCCACGTCTTCGCAGGGTGGCCCAGGGAGCCAGACTTCAGTGAGGCAGTCCTCAGTTAGACAGACTTCAGTTCGACAGACTTCAGTTCGACAGACATTAGTCAGATAGACATTAGTGAGACGTGGCGGCGCCGGTGGGTGTCAGCGGAATATCCGGCTCGGGGGCGTCGTCATCGCTGAAGACCGATACGGGCTCGGGATTAAGATAGAGAATGCCGCCATCATCGCGAATCTGCGCGCTGAGACGATAGAGGTCGTCACCATTGATCGCTTCCGGCGCGTACTGCAGCGTGATCGGAATGGGCAGTTGGCCGAGCTGCTCGTAGCGGCTGCTAGCCAGCACGTCGCCGGTGGATACGTCCTTCAGCTGAACCTCGAGCACCGCGGACTCCGGCAGCGTCACCGGCTTCTCGGAGACCACGCGGGCGGCGAGTGTCTCGAATTGGGGGCCGCCGGCACAGCCCGTCAGCGCACCCAGTGCCAGTAGCGCAGTCATGAAGAGAGCCGGTCGCAGTGCATTGAGTGAAAACATCGAGATCCTTGCTGGAATGAAGGCGAAAGCAGAAGCGCGAGAGGTGTGACACGCGCCGGCGTCGGAAATTCCCGGGGTCGATGGCGATACTCAAGTCAGGCGACAGTCGTAATCGCGGTGGCCTCAGCCGCCGGCCAGCTTGACCTTGAAGCCGCGCGACTCCAGCTCGCGCTTGATCACCTCGCGATGATCACCCTGGATCTCGATTACGCCATCCTTGACCGCGCCGCCGGTGCCGCAGCGCTTTTTCAACGTCTTGGCCAGCGCACCCAGCTCGTCGCCACCCAGCGGCACGCCTTGGATCGTGGTCACGCCCTTGCCTTTGCGGCCGCTGGTCTCGCGGCGGATACGCACGACACCGTCGAGCGCCGCGATCCGCTCGGCTTCCTCGCGATCGCGACATTGGCACTCGGCCACGGGCTGACGACACTCGGGGCAAGTCTCGCCATGCTCGGTGGAGTAGACCAGACCGCGTAGCTGATCCTGGATCGAGGGCATGGGAACTCCGAAAAACGTGAAAGGCGCATGATAACGCAGCGATCAGCCCGAAAACGAGCCATCTGAAACGGTCGCGGCCCGAGCGATTGCCGCGGGCCGCGATGGGGCTCTACCGCGTTCAGACGTCGTGTGAATCGTCGGTGCGGATCGAGAGCCGGCTTCAAGTCTGGAAAAGGCGACTAGTAATTTCCGACGGCAAGCGACGGTATCAGCCTATCGATCACGGCCGGCAGTTCGCGCATGTCGTTGATGCCGATGGCGCCGGCAGGCGTGGGTTCATGATCGGCGAAGCGATTGATATGGACGACCCGCATGCCCGCTGCCAGCGCGGCACGCACACCGACCTGAGCATCGTCGATCACGATGCAATCGGCGGGGGCGAAGCCCATGTCGCGCCCGGCGTGTAGGAACAGGCCCGGCGCCGGTTTCCAGCTGCCCACGGTATAGGCGCTGTAGATATGGTCGCCGAAGAAGCCGAGCAGGCCGGTGCTATCGAGCGCCCGGCGGATCTTGGCTTCGGGGCCGTTGGAGGCGACGCAGCGAGGCAGCGAGCCCAGAGCATCCAGCGCTTCGGGCACCCCGGCGATCGGTTCGAGCTCATCCAGCATGCGCTCGTGCATCTCCTGGCGCATCGCCGTCTCGATACGCTGGCGAACGGGCTCGTCGAGTTGCCCATGCAGACGCTCCAGATGGGAAACGATGCTGGCAAATCGCGCGCCGCGAAAGTCGGTCATGTAGTCGTTGGCCTGGAAGGGCAGGCCGGCCTGATTCAGATATTTCGCCATGACTTCGGCGAGCAGAGGTTCACTGTCGACCAGAGTACCGTCGCAGTCGAATAGCAGGCAGAGGGGATCGGGCATGATGGGTCGCCTCGAGGGCGCTGTCGGTGGATAAGAACGCGGGCCGCCGATGAAGCGGTCTACCGCTGAGTAGCTCCAGTTCTGTCATTATCGGCGCCGTAATCGAAAGTTGAAGGATTACGGAACACTGTTTTTAATCTATGTTGCAACTTTAGTCGCCTCGCTCGGTATTGACAAGCCAGAGTGAGAAGCTCCCCAGAAATTGCACACTTTTTGAGCGACCGGCCTGATTTCGCGTCAGGGCCGAAAGTCTGAGGCAGATTGAGAATTTGCTCGCGAAGGCGATCAGTGGGCCGATGACTACCAGCATCTCACTGAAGACCGGCATCATCACGAGAGCCTGATCGAGATCGTCTGGCTCGCGCAAAGCCGGGTGTGCCAGTTACCGGGCGGGTTACTTGGGGTGGGAAAGATCTGGTGTGAGGGCGATACCAGCGCGAGACGGGCGACAAGTTGCCGCCCACTCGTTTGGCTGCCTGCTACCTACTCCGTCTGGCATTCCACGTTGGCCTTGGCAGAATCGCCACAGTCATCCGTTTCTCCCCAGTGAGAGATCATGTAGATGCAACCTGCCAAACCCAGTACTACGATCACGATGGCTATTTTCATCACGTCCCCTTGGTGGCCATGGAAAAGACTCGATCAGCATAGCTTGAGTTCGCCGGAAGCCACTCGATAACTTGCCGCTCGGGGATACTATTCCTGAATCAGGAAGCCCGCGCTTCATGCTCGATCAATGGCGAAGTGCCGCTTTCGGGAAATAGAAAGGGCGCCTCAATTCAGTTTGTCGCCCCAGGCTTCCTCGTTGACCGGACTTAGCGGGCGCTTGCCATCCAGCGCCAGCATCATGTTGTCCACGGCACGCTGCGCCATGGCGGTACGGGTCTCATGCGTTGCCGAACCGATGTGCGGCAAGGCCACCACGTTGGGCATCCTGGGTAGCGGCGAATCGGACTGCAGCGGTTCCTGCTCGAACACATCGAGACCGGCGCCGCGAATCTGGCCGCTTTCGAGCGCCTTGATCATCGCCTGTTCGTCGACCACCTGGCCGCGGGAGATATTGATGAAGATGGCGCTTGCGCGCATCAGCTCGAATTCACGGGCGCCGATCAGCTGACGGGTTTCCGGGGTCAGCGGGACGATGGCGCAGACGAAGTCGGACTGTTGCAGCAGTTCGTCCAGTTCGCAGTGGCGGGCGCCCAGCTCCGCTTCCAGGTCCGGTTTGGGCGAGGCCTTGGCATAGAGGATCTTCATGCCGAAACCTAGCGCGCCGCGGCGGGCGATCGCCTGGCCGATACGCCCGAACCCGACCATGCCGAGCGTCTTGCCGTGCACGTCGCTGCCGAACTGTTCAGGGCCGATGCTCGACTTCCAGTCGCCACGTCTGACGTAGTCGGCCAGCTCCACCACTCGTCTGGCGCTCGCCATGATCAGCGAAAAACCGGTGTCGGCAGTGGTCTCGGTGAGTACGTCCGGCGTATTGCAGAGCAGAATGCCGCGGGTCGTCAGCTCATCCACCGGGTAGTTGTCCACACCTACCGAGATGCTGGCGATCGCTTCAAGATTGGGGGCGGCATCGAGCAGTTCCGGCGTCATGGTGACGCCCGCGCCGATCAGGCCGTGAGCTTGGCTCAGGGCTTCACGAAACGCCGGATCGTCTGGTGACTCGAGCTTGTCGAAGTAGTCGACATGAAATTGGCTGCGTAGCTGATCGAGCTGCTGGTCGTTGAGGCGACGATACGCCAGGATGCGCTTGTTCATGAAAGACTCTCCGGCTGAAGATCGTAATACCGCCGACGATGGCGCATCGCCAGCAAGGTAGGGGACGCACGAGCTTACCGACAAACCCGGCCTCCTGAGGCAATGATTCGACGAAAGTCTAGCGAAATACCCGACCCACCCCCGAGGCGTGAGGCGGTTTCGAGTCCAGGCCGCAATCGCTCAGGTCACAAGAGTGCAGGCCGCAAGCGCGCAGGCTGCAAGAGAGTGAAAGCCGCAAGAAAGTACGGGCTCAGGCGTGCGCGCGCCCGGGCCGCTTGAGCCGCTGGCGGAATTTCGGCAGCTGTCGGGCAATGGGCGGCAGGCGCAGAATCATCAGCAGGGCGCCGACAGCGGCATAGAGGCTCCACTGCTCCAGATCGGCACGGACCACCCACAGGAAGTGCAGCAGACCCAGACCCAGCACCAGATAGACGATCTTGTGCAGCGTCTTCCAGCGCTTGCCCAGCTTGCGCATCGACCATTTATTGGATGTCACGCCCATGATGATCAGCCCGGTGAGCGCCAGCATGCCGACGATGATGTAGGGGCGACGGACGATCTCGCTGCCGAGCCGGGACAGATCCAGCCCCAGAATGAAGACGGCATAGCAGAACAGGTGCAGCAACGCATAGGCCAGCGTCCACAGGCCGAGCTGACGGCGGATCAGATTGAAACCCTTCCAGCGCGTCAGCTTGGTCAGCGGGGTCAGGCTGAGCGTCAACAGCAGCATCCATAAAATGCCCTGGCCGATATTGAGCAACAGGTATTTGCCGGGTTCCGGCCCGGCGGCGTTGATCGCGACCTGCGAGCTCCACCAGGCCAGCGGCACCAGCGCAGCGATGAACACCGCGATGCGCCAGAGCGTCAGCGTATAGCGCGGCATCGACATTAAAAGTTCTTCCTCAGATCCATGCCCTGATAGAGGCTCGCGACCTCGTCGGCGTAGCCGTTGAACATTCGCGTATCGATGATGTTGGGATTGAACAGGCTGTTGGGCAGCCGGCGCTCGGTGGCCTGGCTCCAGCGCGGGTGGTCGACCTCGGGATTGACGTTGGCATAGAAGCCGTATTCGTCCGGGGCGATCGCCTGCCACGAGTTGACCGGCTGCTCTTCGACCAGCGAGATGCGCACGATCGACTTGATGCTCTTGAAGCCGTATTTCCACGGCACGATCAGCCGGAACGGAGCGCCGTTTTGGTTGGGCAGCTCGCGCCCGTACATGCCGAGCCCGAGAATCGCCAGCGGGTGCATCGCCTCGTCCATGCGCAGGCCTTCGGTGTAGGGCCAGTCGATCAGCGCGAACGAGGAGTCCTGCCCCGGCATCTGATCCGGTGCGACCAGCGTCTCGAACTTGACGTACTTGGCCTTCGAGGTCGGCTCGGCACGCTTGATGACGTCTCCCAGCGGGATCCCCAGCCACGGAATCACCATCGACCAGGCCTCGACGCAGCGCAGCCGATAGATGCGCTCCTGCAGTCGAGAGGGCTTGGCGATATCCTCGAGGTCGAATCGCCCGCCATTGTTGACCTCGCCGTCGATCACCACGCTCCACGGCTGGGTCTTGAGCGAGTCGGCGTTGCGCGCCGGGTCGCCCTTGCCGGTGCCGAATTCGTAGAAGTTGTTGTAGTGGGTGGCGTCATCGAACGGCGTCAGCTTGTCCAGCTGACGATCGGCTGGAACCACGCTGTCCCAATCGGCCTCTTTGAGCTTGGAGTCGAACCAGCCCGGCGGATTGCCTGCCGGTACGTCCTGATAGTCGGAAGCGGCGGCCTGGGCTCGCCCGGCCAGCGCCAGGCTAATACCCAGGCCCGCGCCGACGCCGGCCATACCACCCATGAAGCGACGGCGCGAGAGATAGACCGACTCCGGGGTGACGTCCGATTCGCGCAGGTCGCTGGGTTTGGCAATCTTGATCAACATGATGAGTCTCCAACCGCCCATAGTGGCATGTCGTGGATACGCTGGCAGCGCGCGGCTGGATGCGTGTTGCTCCGTCCGGTGCGTGCTGAGTCTTGCTATCTGAAACCCGTATGACGCTCAGTCTAGGTGATCTATTCCCTCGCCCTGTCAAAAAATCCGGGTCGCGCTCAGATCACGCCCAGCCACCGCCACCAGACGAAGTCCAACGGCCACAGCAGCAAGATGGTGATCAACGCCAGCGGCAACGTGATCCGCATGGCCTGGCGGATGCTCACGCCGGAGGTGATCAAGCCGATGATCAGCGGTGGCGACTGATAGGGAAACACCACGGTCGAGAAGCCGATGACCTGGGACATCACCACGGCCGACGGCGACCATCCGGTGACATCGGCCAGCTGTGGCGCCAGCGGCGTCATCACGGCGGGGACACCGGGCAGCGTGACCAGCATGCCCAGCACT
Organism: Salinicola sp. MH3R3-1; assembly: GCF_001937155.1. Taxonomy (NCBI): domain Bacteria; kingdom Pseudomonadati; phylum Pseudomonadota; class Gammaproteobacteria; order Oceanospirillales; family Halomonadaceae; genus Salinicola; species Salinicola sp. MH3R3-1. The sequence goes on from NZ_MSDP01000001.1 coordinate 244,553, forward strand.
GTGGCGATCACCGAGAGCCAGGCGAAGTTGCCGGCGGGCGCATCCGGCGACAGCGGCAGCACGTCGAGCAGCCGGCCGGCGATCGCCTCGCCCAATCCGCTCTCATGCGCCAGCGCGCCCAGGCTGACGATGCCGGCCACGTAGATGAATGGCTCGAGATTCATCTGCTGCAATGGCCGGGCCGGCAGCAGGCCGCTGCCGGGGAACAGGCAAGCCAACGCCACCACCATGCCGATCCAGGCCGGCGAGATGCCGTGCCAGGCATCGGTCATCCACATCAGCACAGCGAAAGCCAGCAGTGCTCCCATCATGGCGCCACCGCGGCCAAGCTTCGAGGGCGGCTCCGTCGAGAACGGCGATGGCGCCGCAGCGCGGAACTGCCACAGGATCATTCCCATGATCAGCACCCACTTGAGCAGCCCTAGAATCGGAAAGTGCAGCAGCAGATATTCGCCGTAGCTGGGCGAGAAGCCGAGCACGGCTTCGCTGGCGCCCATCAACACGTTGTTGGGCACGTTGGCCGGCAGGATCGTGAAAGTGGGCAAGAAGCTCGACATGATGCCGCTGAGCAGCACGCCGGTACGTCCGGGATTGTCGGCGGCGTAGCCGAACCGGTCGGCCAGCGTCAGCAGGATCGGCACCAGCAGCACGATCCGGCCCATCGCCGACGGCATGAAGAACGAAGCGATCAACCCCAGCAGACCTACGCCGACGACCGCCTGTGGATAACCTGACGCGAGATGAGGCCCGACTCTGGCGGCAACGCGCTCGCCCAGGCCGGTGTAATTGATCGCGGCGCCGATCACCATGCCCGAGAACACCAGCCAGGTCGCCGCCGATTCGAAGCCGGCGAACGCCGTCGACGCCGGCGCAACTTTCGCCACGGTGCACAGGGTGAAGAAGATCAGCGCGGTCAGCCATTGCGGCAGCCAGCCGGTCGCCCACAGGCCGATGCAGAGCACCACGACGATACCGGCCTGCAACACCGAGCCGTCGGCGCTGCCGAGCAACAGCCAGCCGAGAGCGCCCAGCAAGGCCAGCAGTGAAACCCCGTGGCGCCAGGGAAGAGCGGTAAGCGAAAATGACATCGCGACGAATCCAGAGACGAGCGAGACGGGAGTATACCAGCGCGTGATCCAGCCGCTGGTCCATCTCTTTCGGCGTCAGCGCTGCAGGCTCAGTAAGGTAATGGTAATCAGAATGATCGCCATGCCCGTCAGCTGCAGCGGAGCGAGCGTCTGCCCCAGCACGACGAAGCCGAACAGAGATGCCGTGACAGGCTCCACCATGGCGACCATCGAAGCCGCCGAGGGCGAAGTTCGTCTCAGCCCGGGCAAGTAGAGGTAAAAGGAGATACCCGCGCCGAACAGTCCCAATAACAGGAAACCATAGGCATCGTCGGTAAACGGCACTTTCTGCATCTGTCCGAAGTCGACAAACGCCAGCAACAGTAGCGTCAGTACCAGGAAGGCGATCGACAGCACCGCCTGAGCCGGCCCCTGGGCCCTGGCGTAGCGAAAGCCGAAGATGAACAGTGCATAGGACAGCCCCGAGAGCAGGCCGCAGGCGATGCCCCAGACCGAAACCTGGCCCGTGCCGCTGCGCAGGATATCGGTCAGCAGCACGATACCGACCATCACTGCGGCGATCGAGGCCCATTTCTTCCCTGTCGGTTTTTCCAGCCCACAGGCGAAGGACACCAGAAAAACGAACAGCGGTGCGGTGTACATCAAGGTGGCGGCAATCGCCACGTTGGCGTTCGAGATGCTCAGGAAGTAGAAGGTGAAGTTGCCGGCCACGCCAAGGCCCGCGACCACCGACCAGGCGACGAGTCGCCAGCCGAAACGCAGGTTGCGCAATGGATGGACGACGAACCAGGCCAGCATGCAGACCAGGCCGATCGCGCCGCGGTAGAACGATATCAGGTAAGGGTCCCAACCTTGCTGCATTAACAGACTCGCCAGGCCGCCGGATATCCCCCAGAACATCGCTGCCAACGTGATAAAGAGCGTTCCCTTCAGTGATCCTGACATAATGCAGCGGCCTCCCTGGCCAAGATCGGTATCTGTCGTTGTCGTTCCAGGCCATCCGGACCCGACCAACGACCGTGCGGTCAGCGTAGATGATGTATCGAATGCATGGCCTCGTTATCGTTTTCTTCTAGGCTAAAGACTCGGGCGAATAGTGCGATGGCGCGCATCGAAAGGGAGGGACGTGTGTGAAACCGGTGACGAAGACTTCGATGGCGACGCTGTGCCTGAGCGGCGAGATGATGAACAAGCTCGAGGCGATCGCACGAGCCGGGTTCGAGGGCGTGGAGATATTCGTCGACGATCTGCAGTCGAGTGGCTTGTCGCCGCGAGCCGTCGGCGATCGCTGCCGCGAGCTAGGCTTGACCGTGGTGGCGCTACAACCGTTTCGCGACGCCGAGGCGCTGCCGTCAGATCTGCACCGAAAAATGCTCGACGACGCCAACCGTCAGTTCGATACGCTGGCCGATCTCGGTGGGAGCTTTCTGCTTGCCTGCAGCACGACGCGGGAGGACGCCTCGAACGATCCTTCACGCGCTGCCGAGACCCTGAACGATCTGGCGATGCTGGCCGCCGAGCGGGAGATGCGCGTGGGCTATGAAGCGCTGGCGTGGGGGCGCCACGTCTTCGATTATCGCGATGCCTGGCAGATCGTTCAGCAGGCCGATCATCCCGCGCTCTCCCTCGTGCTGGACAGCTATCACATCCTCGCTCGCGAGCTCGAACTGGAAACCCTCGCCACCATCCCCGGCGACAGGATCGGTCTGGTACAGCTCGCCGATTCGCCCCTGCCGCGGGGGCAGGATCTGCAATCGCTGAGCCGGCATCGGCGGGCGTTTCCCGGCGACGGCGAATTACCCCTCGAACGCTTTCTGACGGCGCTCGATCAGACCGGATATCAGGGGCCGCTGTCGCTTGAGATCTTCAGCGATGCACTCGCCGTCATGCCAACGGGAATGGCCGCGCTTCAGGGCAAGCACGCGCTGGAGTCGTTGCGGACATCGAAAAAATAGAAAAATGGACAAACGGAAGAACACAGAAACTGGCGCGCTTTACATCAGCCACAGATGGCTGAGCCAGATTCCCAATGCCAGTGTCAGCGCCGACAGTATCGTCGCCATCACCATCGCCGCCGTGCCCAGCTCGCCGAAACCGTAGCGCTGGCCGAGCAGCGGATACATGGAGAGCATCGGGGCGCAGGCAAAGATGATGGCGGCGGTGGCGAACACCGGATCGAGCCCGGGGATCAGCAGTACCATCAGCAGTATGCAGAGCGGGTGCAGGGAGAGCTTGGCGAGCGCGATCCGGGTCACACGCCTGACCATGCCACGCACGCGCAGACCGCACAGCGTGCCGCCGATGACGAACAGTGCCACCGGCGAGGATGAAGCGGCGAGCATTTCCAGCACCCGGGCAATCGGGGCCGGTGGATGCAGCTCCAGCGCGGCGAGCAGCGTGCCCACGGCGATGGCGATGATCAGCGGATGGCGCAGGATGCGTAGCGCGACCGGTTTCGCCGTCTTCCACACGCCGCCCTGGGCCTGGCGGCCGAGCTCGGCGAGTATCAGCGCCGTGGGAATCACCAGCAGATTCTCGATCAGCATGTTGAGCGCCAAGGCAATGCCTGCCGTGGGGCCGACCACCAGCACCGCCACCGGATAGCCGATGAAGCCGCTGTTGGAGGCCGACGTGCCGAGCGCATACATCGCCCGTCGCTCCAGCGGCGCGTTGCCGCGCAGCGTTACCATGCTGAAGGTGATGGCGAAGGCGAGCCCGGAACCCAGTCCGTAGACCAGCAGATAGGGCACGTTGAAGACCTCGCCCAGCGGGCGCTGGAGCAGTGCCTGGATGACCAGTGCGGGCAGGGCGATATTGATCACGTATCGCCCCATCCCCTGGATATGGGCCTTGTCGACGACACGTTTGAGCACGGCCAGATAGCCGATGCCCAGCAGGATGAAGATGGGAACGATGGCGCCAAAGATGGTATTCACGAAGCTCGGATCACTGCGAATTAGACTTATGCCTAATAGCATGAGCCCCGGACGGGCCTCCGGCAAGTGGATTCACTCGCACGGTGCCCGCCATCCGCGATCAGCCATCCGCCATCGGCGATTAGCGGAGTTCCTTGCTCAGCGCTGCCAGCCGATGACCTCGATCGCGCGCTGGCGATGCGCTTCCGTTACCTGACTGACCAGACTTCCACCGACGCACAGCACCAGATTCAGCAACAGCCCCCATAGACCGCTGTAGACGCCCAGCGGGCGCAAGCCAGCGAAGGTAAAGGCGGCGGCGAGTACGGTGCCGGCGAGCATGCCGATGAACACTGCCTGGGTATTGAGCCGGCTCCAGTAGAGGCCGAGAATCAACGCTGGCGCGGTCTGGATCAACACCTCGAACTTGAGCACGAAGATCTGATACAGCGTGCCCGGCGGATACCAGGCGATCAGCACCAGCACGATGACCGCGGCGACCCCGACCAGCTTGCCCACCAGGATCTTGCGTGATTCCTCGGCGTTCGGCGCGATGTAACGTCCGTAAAGATCGTTGGAGATGATCGAGGAGAACGTCAGCAGTACCGAATCGGCGGTCGACACGATCGCGGCGATCACGCCACCGAACAGCAGCACCATCGCCCAGTAGAAAAAGTCGTTCTGGTTGGCGAGCGCGTTGGCCATCATTCCCACCAGCTGTTCGGATTCTGCGGTGGTCAGATCGGGGAAGGCGGAGATGCCGATGATCCCGACCATGAACACCACCCCGGCAGTCAGAAACGGCATATAGGCCATGCGAATGAAAGAGCGCTTGAGCGTGCGCTCGCTGCGTGCCGCGAAAATTCGTTGGAAGGCATGCGGATAGATCGCCGCACCGATACCGACCAGCACCAGCAGGCAGAACCAGGTGGTGAGGCTTCCTCCGGTCGGCGCGCCGAGTTTCTGCGGGGCCTCGGCGATCATTGTCTCGGCCGCCGTGGGTAGCCCGCCGAGGTAGATCAGCGATCCGATCAGCAAGGTGAACACGCCGAACAGCAGGGCGATGCCCTGGATCGTGTCGGTGTAGGCCACCGAGCGCATCCCACCCAGCCAGCTGTAGGCGACCATGATCACGATGAAGAACACCACGCCGACCTGATAGGGAATCGTGCCGCCGGTCAGACCGGAGACGCCCTGGCCGATGGCGACGAACTGTTCGAGCAGATAATTGCCCAGCCCGTAAAGCATCAGGATCGCGGCCAGGATCGTGACCTTTTTCGAGCGGAAGCGCAGATCGATCCAGTCCACCGGCGTCAGCAGGTTGAAGCGTCGGCCCAGCGCATAGAGCCTGGGCGCGAACAGCAGATAGACCATGATGATCATGATGAAAAACGGCACCGAGACCAGATACTGATAGCCGAGTCGATAGGCCGTCGGGGGATAGCCGACCACGGTATTGCCGCTGTACTGGGTGGCGAAAAAGGTGAAGAACAGCACCATGACGCCGAGGCCGCGCCCGCCCAGATAGTACTCGTCGAGACTCTCGCGAACGCCTCGATTGCGCAGGAAGGCATAGACGCCAACGGCCAGCATCAGACCGCCGTAAAGCGCCAGCACCAGAATGCCGGACCACCCGCTGAAGGCCAGTTCCACTTCCATCGTCACAGCTCCTCGTCTTCGTCGGCGCCGGTTTCCCACTGGGTCATCACTACCCAGGTAATGAAGATCGACAAGGCAAGCGAGGCCAGCAGGATGATCAGCGCCCAGTAGGGAACGCCGAAGACCAGCGGCGACCAGGAACCGGCGGGGAAATACCAGGGATTGATCAAGGCAAAGAGAATGACGAAGCCGATCCAGACCAGCGGTTTCCTGACCGGCTCACTGATGTTTTTCTTCATGGAGGCACCTCGGTAGCGTGCGCGATGGCAGGACGAATTCGGCACAATAGACCGAAAAATGCCACAGGCGGCGAGCGAGGAGACTATAGCCATCCGTGGCGACGGATGGCCATTATCGTTTGGCAAAGCGGGGCTTCGTCTATGGCGAAGATGTGCGACATTGGTCGCAAATAATGTCGTTTGAAAAGACCGTGCTGCCCGAGCAACGGACGATCGATCGCCGTACCGCTATCGACTTCTCAGCATCCAGGCGGCGCCCACGGCAGAAATCAGGCAGCCGGCGGCCAGATAGATCGCGACGGGAGTCCAGCTGCCGTCATAGAGATCGACCAGGGCGGCGGCAATGAACGGGGTGAAGCCGCCGCCGATCACGCTGGCGACCTGATAGCCGACTCCGGCACCGCTGTAACGGTAGGCGGTGCCGAACAGCTCGGCGAAAATCGGCTGCTGTACGCTGACTACCATGTCGTGAGCGAGGTTGGCGAGCGCCACGGCGAAGATCACGATCCACAGGATCGAACCGGCCTGCAGCGCCATGAAGAACGGGAAGGCGGCCAGCACGCCGACGATGGCGCCGGTGATGTAGACGCGCCGACGCCCCAGCGTATCCGCCAGGAACGCGAACAACGGGATGGTGACGCAGCTGATCGCGCCGACCAGCAGCCCGATATGCAGAAACAGATCCCGCGACAGATCGAGATAGCCGGTGGAGTAGCTCAACGCGAAAGTGGTCACGATATACATCGTGAACAGTTCGGCCAGACGCATGGCGATGATGGTCCCGAAGGCGCCGGGATGGCGTTTGAGCGCCTCGATGATCGGTGGCCTGGCCGGCTTCTGGTCATTGCGTTCGACCGCTTCGACGAACTCCGGTGACTCCTCCAGGCTGGAACGGATCTTCAGCGCCACCAGCACCAGCACCACGCTGAACAGAAACGGCAGGCGCCAGCCCCAGGCCGTGAAGTCGGCATCGCTCAGCCAGTAGCTGAGCAGCGAAATGCTGCCGGTGGCCAGAATCAGGCCCACGCCGTAACCCACCTGCACGCCGCTGGAGTAGAACGCGCGTCGGCCTTTGGGTGCACTTTCCACGGCCATCAACGCCGCGCCGCCCCATTCGCCGCCGACGGCAAACCCCTGGATCGCGCGCAACGTCACCAGCAGAATCGGCGCCCACACGCCGATCTGGGCGTAGGTCGGGAGCAGGCCGATCAGCGCCGTCGCGCCGCCCATCAGAATGACCGTCAGGATCAGCATGCGCTTGCGACCCAGTCGATCGCCGTAATGACCGAAAACTAGCCCGCCCAGCGGGCGAAACAGAAAGCCGACGCCGAAGGTTGCCAGCGCCGCCAGCGTGCCGGCCGCCGGGCTGACATTGGGAAAGAACTGCGAATTGAAGACCAGCGCGGCGACGATGCCGTAGAGCAGGAAGTCGTACCAGTCGACCACGGCACCCACGAAGCTGCCGATGGCGGCGCGTCGGGCCTGGCTTGTCGAGTGGGCTGGGGTGGTGGTCGTTGCGTCTACGCTCATCCGGAACTCTCGGTCGTCGGTGTCTTTATATCGAGGCGTGTCGACAGGGTGTGGCATCGACACGTTGGTGGCGCCGTATCTTACGTCATTGAAGGAAGAGACACAGGTTCAAACCTGAACCGTGATGCCCGCGTGCTCGTTAGCTTCCCTTCCGACGTCTCTGATTCCGACATCTCTTATTCCGCCAGCTTTCATTCCGACAGGATCTGAATCTCCCGATCCCAACGGCGTAGGAACGCCTGCCGGCGCAGCGGATCGACGAAGGCGAGCAGCGTGGCGTTGATCGGAATCGGGTAGAGATGGTCGCCGACCTGATCGCGCAGCCGCTGGGCGGTGTAGGGGCCGATGACGTCGTCGCGGACGCTGAACAGCGGGGTCTGGCCGGCGAGAATGTGCTGGCCGCGTCGGCTCAGCAGAAAGCGGACGAAACGCTTGGCCGCCGCCGGATGTGGCGCGTCGCGATGGATGAATGCCATGCGCATCAGTACCAGCGAGTAGTCGTTGGGGACCTGGACGATGATGTCGGGATGGGTCTGGGCCCAGAGCAGTGCATAGGAGCCCAGCAGGTTGTAGCCGAGCCAGTAGCGGCCGTCGCTGAGCCCTTCCAGCATGCGCTGGGTGGTGGTTTCGAGCTGTACGTCGGCCGCGCCCATGGCGGCGATCAGATCCCACATTCGCGGCGTGTAGCGGGCGTCCTGTTGAAGCAGTGTGTAGCCGACCCCGCTGTCGCGCGGCGAATAGCTGACCACGCGACCATCGAGCCACTGGCGATAGTGGGTCAGCAGGTCGAGCAGGTCGCGGTGGGTCTCTGGTGGCGGCATGTGCGAGGCCAGTTCGAGGCGATAGGCCATCACCACGGGTTCGAATGTGAAGCCGAAGACTTCGTTGCGCCATTTCGCCCAGGCAGGCCATTGATCGACCTCCGGCGCCTCTAGCGGCTGGGCCATGCCTTCGTTGCTCAGCGCCAGTTGCCACGGCATCGCCGAGCTGATCACCACGTCCGGCGGCGAATCGTGATCCCGGGCGCGCTGGTCGACTTCCAGCGTCGAGCGGTCGCGATAGTCGAGATCGATCTGCGGATTCTCGGCGGCGAAGGCGGCCAGCACCGGTTCGACGATCTGACGATCCAGCGCGGCTTCGATGATCAGCCTTTCATCCGCCTGGGCTATGTCAACGCCGCCGACAACGAGCCATAGCCACAGGCATGAACCCAGGCCAACGTGAAGGCGTCTGTTCATGTCACGCTCCCCTCGGGTGGCCGACAGCGCGGCAATGTCAGAGAAACCTTGAGTCCTCGAGGCTCGCGGTTGGTGACCGTCAACCGGCTGCCATGGCGTAACCCGATGGAATCGGCGATGGCCAGGCCGAGCCCGGAGCCGCGGGTATCCTGGCGTCTTCCGCGCTCGAACGGCTGAGTCAGACGGGCGAGTGATTCGGGATCGACGCCGGGACCATCGTCCTCGATGGCCAGCGTCACCCGCTTGGCGGCGCCGTTGGGGCCATCATCTTCATCGTTGCTGAGCCTCAGCGTGATTTCGCTGCCGGGCGGCGTATAGCGACAGGCGTTGTCGATCAGGTTGTTGAGCAGTTCGTGCAGCGCCCAGCGTTCCCCTTCGACCCAGATCGGGGTGGGCAGGTCGATGGCCAGCCCGAGGTCATGCTCGCGACTGTCCTGACGATCGGCCCAGTCGGTGGCGACTTCCCGCAGCAGTTGATCCAGTGCCAGCGGTTCACGCTCGTGCCCGGGGCCCAGATGTTGCAGTCGGGTCAGGCTCAGCATCTGGCCGGCCAGGCGGCTGGTGCGCTCGGCGCTGTCGTGGACGGTATTCAACGCCTGATACCAGCTGTCCGGGTCACGGCTGGTCAGCGCCAGCTCACTGGTGCTCTGGAGTCCCGCCAGCGGCGTCTTGAGCTGATGCGAGGCATCGGCGATGAAGCGCAGCAGGGCATCGCGCTGATCGCGCTGATCGGCGAATAGCCGGTTGAGGGTTTCGACCAGCTCCTGCATCTCGCGGGGCACGCCGAGGGTCAACGGGCTGATGTCATCGGCGCGCCGGCTACGCAGCGCCTGACGGAGACGACGCAGCGGCGCCAGCATGGTGCGCATGGCGATGGCCACCAGCGCCGCGGTGATCAGCACCATCGCGGCGAAGCGGGTGGCACTCTTGCGAAACAGCTCCTGCGCCAGCAGGTCGCGGCCGCGCCGGGTATGACCCACCCACAGCTGCACCGGCTCCTGGGTGTCCCAGCCGGCGGAATCCACCTTGCGGCCACTGAGACGAATCGGCCGGCCATCGTAGACGGCATCGAGATAGACCGGCTGATGGCGGGCCTGCTCCTGCATGGCGGCGGTGATGGGCAGATCGGCGTTTTGTGTAATCGAGACCCCGTTATCCGCCTGCAGCCAGTAGAACACCCGCTCCTGCCAGCGGGTGGCGAGGATCTGCAGCGCCGACGCCGGCATTTCCAGGGTCGGCTTCCCTTCCGGCCACTGCAGCGACTCGGCGATGGTCAGGCTGGCGGCCTCCAGTTGGCCGTCCAATGCGCGATCCGCGGCCTTGCGGGCGCTGGTGTAGGCCTCGATCAACAACAGCGTGCCGAGGCCGGCGATGATCACGATCAGCCAGAGCGTCAGACGTCGCTTGAGCGAGGTGCGCGGTGAAATCACTCGCGCCGCGCCTCGTCGAACGTCTCCCGAGAGGCTTCGAGCCGATAGCCCAGCCCGCGCAGCGTGCGGATCGACAGGCCGGACCCCGCCAGACGCTTGCGCAGCCGGCTGACGTAAACGTCCAGGGCGTTGGCGCCCACCGCATCGAAGCCGAACAGCCGGTTTTCCAGCGCCTCGCGCTGAACGATTCGCCCGGCATTGAGCATCAGCGCTTCCAGCAGGCTGAATTCCCGCCTTGGCAGGTCCAGCGAAGTGTCGTTCAACCAGGTGCTGGCCGAGCGGGTATCCAGCACCAGCGCACCGAAGCGCACGCTGTTATCGAGCCGCTGCTGGCTGCGACGCAGCAGGGCGCGAACCCGCGCTTCCAGCTCGGTGATCGAGAACGGCTTGGCAAGATAGTCGTCGGCGCCGAGGTCCAGCCCGCGCACGCGATCCTCGAGGGCGTCCCGTGCCGTCAAGATCATCACCGGCGTGGGGTCGGCATGGGCACGTAACCATTCGAGCACGCCGAGACCGCTGCCATCCGGCAGGCCCAGGTCGAGCAGGACCAGATCGAAGCGACCCTGGCGCAGCGCCTGGATGGCATCGTCGACGCGAGACAGGGCATCGACGGTGTAGCCGTGGCGGGTCATCGCCTGGGTCAGCGAGCGCGACAGCAGCGGGTCATCCTCGATCACGAGCAGGTGCATGGCGGTGTCTCGGCGTCATCGAGCTCTTGTCGTATGCGACTAATGTCCTATGCGACAAAGGTTTAGATGACAGGTTGATGAAAGGTTAGCGCTCTAGCATCGCGCTGTCGGTAGGCAAAGCCGGCCCGAGTCCGGTGCCCGCCATGAGCTTTGCGAGCATAACAACCCAGGTAGGAGACGCACAGCATGCCAAACTCTCGAATCATTCCTCGCTGGCTGGTCGCCGTCGTGACTGGCGGCGCGCTGCTGGCCGGCGCCGTCCAGGCCCAGGCCAAGCCCCCCGAATGTATCGCACCGGCCAAGCCGGGCGGCGGTTACGATCTGACCTGTCGTCTGGCTGCCAATGGCCTGCAGGAGGCCAAGCTGATCGACGAGCCGATGATGGTCAGCTACATGCCCGGCGGCATCGGTGCCGTGGCCTATAACCATTTGACCGGCGTGCGCGACGACGATCCCAACCTGATCGTGGCCGCCAGCACCGGCGCCGCACTCAATCTGGCGCTGGGCAAGTTCGGTCAGCAGCACAAGGTCGACGACGTGCGCTGGCTGGGCGCGCTGGGTGTCGACTACGGCGCCGTGGTGGTGCGCAAGGATGCGCCGTGGAACAACCTCGACGAGCTGATGAAGGCGATGAAGAAGGATCCCTCCAGCGTGGTGATCGGCGCCGGCGGCACGATCGGTAGCCAGGACTGGATGAAGGCCGCGCTGATGGCCAAGGCCGACAATGTCGATCCGCGCAAGCTGCGTTACGTCTCCTTCGAGGGCGGCGGCGAAGCGCTGGCGGCACTGCTGGGCGAGCACATCCAGGTCTTCACCGGCGATCTGGCCGAGCTCAAGCCGCAGCTCGACAGCGGCGAGATCCGGATTCTGGCGGCGCTGTCCGAAGAGCGCATGGGCGGACCTTACGCCGATATCCCGACTGCCAAGGAGCAGGGTTACGACGTCGAATGGCCGATCTGGCGCGGTTACTACATGGGCCCCAATGTCAGCGACGAAGCCTATCAGCAGTGGGCTGATCGTCTGCGCGAACTGAATGACACCGACAGCTTCAAGAAGCTGCGCGAGGGTCGCGGACTGTTCCCGATGTCCAAGTTCGGTGACGACTTCCATCAGTATGTGAAGCAGCAAGTCAGCGACTTCGAACAGCTCGCCAAGGAAGTGGGTCTGACCCAATGAAACTCGCCGCCGACCGAATCCTGAGTTTGCTGTTGCTCGGTCTGGCGGCGTTCGTCGCCGTCCAGGCCTGGCAGCTGCAGGTGCCTTTCAGCTACGACCCGCTGGGGCCGAAGGCCGTCCCGCTGATGTTGGCGGGGCTGCTGGCGATTCTGGCCGTCGTGCTGTTCGTTCGCCCCGGCGCCAGTGGTGAATGGCCGACCGGCGCGCTGCTGCTGCGCCTCGTGTTCACCATGGCGGTGCTGGGCTTCTACGCGGCGCTGTTCATCAATCTGGGCTTTTTAGTGACGACGGCGCTGGTCAGCATCGTCATCGCCTGGCTGTTCGGGGCGACGCCGGTGAAGGCGGTCGTCGGCGGTCTGCTGCTGGCGTTGGGCAGTTATCTGCTATTTACCTACGGACTGGGAATCTCGCTGCCGACCGGTAGCTGGATCGAGCCGCTGCTGGGGAGCGACTGAATGTTCGATTTTCTGATCCAGGGCTTCGGTGTCGCCCTGACGCCGCTCAATCTGGGGCTGGCGTTCCTGGGCGCGCTGCTGGGGACGCTGTTCGGCGCGCTGCCGGGCATCGGCCCGATCAACGGCATCGCCATTCTGATGCCGCTGGCCTACACGCTGGGTCTGCCGGCCGAATCTGCGCTCATCCTGCTGGCCGGTATCTACACCGGTTCCGAGTACGGCGGGCGGATGTCGAGCATCCTGCTCAACGTGCCCGGCGATGCCGGTGCGGTGATGACCACGCTGGACGGCCATCCGCTGGCCAAGAAGGGCCTGGCTGGGCCGGCGCTGGGCCTGTCGGCGGTCAGCTCGTTCATCGGCGCGACCGTGGCGATCGTCGGTTTGACCCTGTTCGCGCCGCTGCTGGCGGTCGTCGCGGTCAAGTTCGGGCCCGCGGAATTCTTCGCGCTGATGATCTTCGCCTTCGCTTCGATGTCCGCGATGATGGGCAAGGATCCGCTCAAGACCCTGATCGGTGCCGTGCTCGGCGTGCTGATCTCCACCGTCGGCGTCGACTCCGGCACCGGCGTGCTGCGCTTCACCTTCGACATGCCCGAGCTCTACGACGGCATCGATTTCGTGGTGATGATCATCGGCCTGTTCGCGGTCAGCGAGATACTGCTGATGCTCGAGCACGCCTTCCGCCATGACCAGGACGGCGAAATGGCGCCGATCGGCCGAGTCATGGTCAAGATGAGCGAAGTGATGTACTGCAAGTGGGCGATCCTGCGTTCCAGCGTGATCGGCTTCGTCATTGGCGTGCTGCCGGGCACCGGCGCCTCGGTCGCCAGCGCCGTGGCCTACACCACCGAAAAACGCATCAGTGACCGCGACAATACGTTCGGCACCGGGGACATGCGCGGTCTGGCCGCGCCGGAAGCCGCCAACAACGCCTCCGCCGCCGGCTCTTTCGTGCCGATGCTGACGTTGGGCATTCCCGGCTCGGGCACCACGGCGATCCTGTTGGGCGCGCTGATGCTCTACAACATCAACCCCGGCCCGATGATGTTCCGCGAACAACCGGTGGTGGTGGGCTGTCTGATCGCCTCGCTCTATATCGGCAACGTCATGCTGCTGCTGTTGAACCTGCCGCTGGCCGGCGTGTTCGCCCGCGTGTTGCAGGTGCCGCGCTGGATCCTGGTGCCCAGCGTGGCGATCCTCGCCTTCGTCGGCGTCTATCAGCTGCATTCCGACCTGATGGCGATCTACCTGATGCTGGTCATCGGCGTATTCGGCTATCTACTTCGCAAGTTCGGCTTCTCGCTGGCGCCGGTAGTGCTGGGCTTCGTGCTGGGCGGGCTGATGGAAGAGAACCTGCGCCGGGCGCTGTCGATCAGCGGCGGCGATGTCGCGATCCTGTTCCAGTCGAGCCTGTCGATCGGGCTATGGATCGCCGCCGCGCTGGTGGTATTGGTGCCGATGTTCGCGGGTAAGCTCAAGGCGAAATTGCTGCCGGCGAAAGTTGCCTGACGTGAACTGCACTCTGAAAGTTGGATACCCATCCAACCTTCGGGGTGTTTTTCATAGAGAAATACGACGCGAGCTTCAATGCAGGTTGTTCAGCAATGTTTGCGCAAGGACACCAGTCAAGCCGTCATCTAGTGCCTAGAGAGTCCGGATCGATTCTGTATTGTTATCCACCGCTTGCAGCGGTGGGGCTTAATACAGATAACTCTCAGGACATCTGCGCCAGCGTCTTGCGAAAGCGCAGCAGCGCGCCGGTAAAAAACAACCCACCGATGGCGATGATTGCCAAGAACTGTGGCCACACGGTGGCGAACCCCGCACCGCGGTAGAGAATCGCCTGGGCCAGATCGACAAAGTGGGTAGTGGGCGCCACCAGCATGATCTGCTGCACCAGCTCAGGCATGCTCTCACGCGGTGTGGTCCCCCCCGAGAGGATCTGTAGCGGGATCAGCACCAGAATGATCAATAGGCCCAGTTGCGGCATCGAGCGGGCGATGGTGCCAAAGAAGATGCCCATCGACGTGGTGGCGAACAGGTGCAGCAGTGCACCACAGAGAAACAGCGGCAGTGAGCCGGCAATCGGCACCTGCAGCCAGCCTTGCACCACCAGCAGCAGCGAAAGCGCGGTGGCCAGCAGCACGACCAGGCCCATCGACCAGACCTTGGCCAGCATAATTTCGGGTGGTGTCACCGGCATGACCAGCAGGTGCTCGATGGTGCCATGCTCGCGCTCGCGGATAAGCGCGGCGCCAGTGAGAATGATCGACAGCATGGTGATCTGGTTGATCACCTCCATCACCGAGCCGAACCAGCTGCGCGTCAAGTTTGGGTTGAATGCTACGCGGATGGCCACCTCCGCCTGCTGCGGCAGGTCTGCGCGATAGCGCCGTAAGAATGCACTGACCTCCTCGGCACCAATCACCTGGATATAGCCGGCACCAGTGAAGGCCATGCTCACCTGCGTGGCATCGACATTGAGCTGGATCGCCGGGCTGTGCCCGGCGAGTACGTCGCGCTGGAAGTCCGGCGGAATATTGAGGGTAAAGGTGTACTGCCCGGAGTCCATGCCGTGATCCATCTGGTCCAGCTCAATAAGCTGCGGAGGTCGAAAGAACGGTGGCTGGAAGGCATCGATCAACCGTGCAGAGAGTGGTGAACGGTCTTCGTCAACCACCGCAATCGAGGCGTTGTGCAGGCTTTCCGGCATGCTGGTGGCCGCGGTAACGATCCCCAGGCTAAAGGCCCAGATTATCAACAGCAGCAGTGCGGGGTCGCGCTGCAGGCTGCGCAGCTCCTTGAGCCCCAGGTGAAAGATGTTCGCCAGTTGCTCCATGTCAGGCCTCCTGCTTTTTCAGCAAGCTGGTACACAATGCCAACAGAACGGGAATGGTCACCAGCAAGGCAATGAAGTAGCTGTACAGCTCAGCGAAACCAAGTGCCTTGGAAAACACCCCGCGGCTGATGGTGAGAAAGTGCGACGTGGGATACACCTGGCCGACCACAGCGCCAAAGCCCTCCAGTGACGCTACTGGGTAGATCAATCCGGAGAACTGGATGGCCGGGATCAGGGTAACGATGGCCGTACCGAAAACCGCGGCGATCTGGCTGCGGGTGAAGGTCGACATCAACAATCCCATGGCTGTGGCGCAGCTGATGTACAGCAGACCGCCAACCATCAAGGCCAGTAGGCTGCCCTTGAGCGGCACATCGAATACCCACACCGCGGCTATCACCAGCAGAACGAAATTGAGCATGCCCAGGGCGATATACGGCAGTTGCTTGCCAAGTAGGAACTCCAGGCGAGTGACCGGCGTGACATACAGGTTGATGATCGACCCCAACTCTTTTTCGCGCACCACGCCGAGGGCTGTGAGCATCGCCGGAATCAGCATCAGCAACAGCGGGATTACGGCCGGCACCATGGCATTCAGGCTTTCCACGTCCGGGTTGTAGCGGTAGCGCACTTCCAGGGTTGGCAGGGTGCTCGCAGTTGCCGCGCTGTCCTGCCGGGCCATCTCCTGCAAGTAGCCGGCATGCAAGCCCGTCACATAACCCCGGATGGTTTCAGCGCGCATCGGCATGGCGCCATCGAGCCACATACCCACCTGGGGTACAGCGCCACGTTTGAGGTCGCGACCAAAGTTGGGCGGGATTTCCACCGCCAGGCTGATCTCGCCACTGCGCATGCGGCGGTCCAACTCATCGTAATCGTGCAGCGGCGCTTGCTCGATGAAATAGCGAGAACCGGCCAGATTGAGCGCGTAAGCCTGGCTGGTGGTGGTCTGGTCGCGGTCGAGCACGGCGTAGGTCAGGTTCTCGACGTCCAGGCTGATGCCATAGCCGATGATAAACAGCAGCAGCAGAGTACCAAGCAACGCCATGCCGCCGCGAATCGGGTCACGGCGCAGCTCCAGGGTTTCGCGGCGGGTGTAGCTAAACAGGCGTAACAGGCTGAACCGTTTACGCTTTAGCGTTTTCGCCGCTGTCCCTGGCGTAGCCTCTGTTGCTTCGGGGGCTGGTACTTGCGCCTGTTCGCCAACGGCATCCTGTAAGTAGGCAATAAAGGTGGCTTCCAGGCTGGGCAGGCCGCGCTTGGTCATCAGTGCCTTAGGCGTGTCGCTGGCGAGCACTTTGCCGGCGTGCATCAAGGAGATACGGTCGCAGCGCAATGCCTCATTCATAAAGTGGGTGGAGATGAAAATGGTCACCCCGTCATTGCGTGAGAGATCGAGCATCAGCTGCCAGAACAGGTCACGGGCAATCGGATCGACACCTGATGTGGGTTCGTCGAGGATGAGTATTTCTGGCTTGTGGATGACCGCTACAGCCAGTGAGAGACGCTGGCGAATGCCCAGTGGTAGGCGCTCGGGCAGCTCCTCCATGACGCCACCCAGGCTGAAACGCTCAGCCATGGCCGTCACCCGCGCCGCGATCTCCGTGGCCGGTACGTGAAACAGCTGCGCGTGCAGAACCAGGTTCTGTCGCACGCTCAACTCGGCGTACAGCGAGAATGACTGCGACATATAGCCAACCCGCTTGCGTGTCGCCATGTCATTGGCGTCTACGGTTTGGCCGAACAACAGGGCTTCACCCGAGCTGGCCTGCAGCAAGCCGGTGAGCATCTTCATGGTGGTGGTTTTGCCGCAGCCATTGGAGCCGAGAAAGCCGAAAATCTCCCCGCGCTCGATGCGAAAGTCGACGCTGTCGACCGCGACAAAATCGCCGAAGCGCATGGTCAGGCCACGGGTTTCGATGGCGATTTCCTGATTACCACTGGGCCGCGGCAAGACCACCAACTGCTTATGCGCGCTGCGCTTGGCTTCCGGCAACAGCGCGATAAAGGCCTGTTCCAGGCTTTCGCAGCCAGTCGAGGCCAGCAGCTCCTCCGGGCTGCCGGTGGCCAGCACAGCGCCGTCGTCCATGGCCAGTAGATGATCGAAGCGCTCGGCTTCCTCCATGTAAGCAGTGGCGACCAACACACTCATCTGTGGGCGCTGCTGGCGAATGCGTTCGATCAGCTCCCAGAACTGGTTGCGCGACAGCGGATCGACGCCGGTGGTCGGTTCGTCGAGGATCAGCAAGTCAGGATCGTGGATCAGTGCGCAACACAGCCCAAGCTTTTGCTTCATGCCGCCGGACAGCTTGCCCGCTGGCCGCTCGCCAAACTCGCTGAGCCCGGTGCTACGCAGCAGTTCGGTAATGCGGGTTTTGCGCTCCGATTCAGCCTGGCCGAACAGGCGGGCGAAGAAGTCCAGGTTCTCGATCACCGAGAGCGTCGGGTAGAGGTTCTTGCCCAACCCCTGGGGCATATAGGCGATGAGCGGGCAGACTTGCCGGCGATGGTCACGGCTGGCCATGTCGCCGCCAAGCACTTCGATTTGCCCGCTCTGGATTTTACGGGCGCCGGCAATCAAGGCGAGCAGGCTGGATTTACCCACCCCGTCGGGGCCGATCAAACCGACCATGCTACGCGCGGGAATTTCCAGGCTGACGGCGTTGAGCGCGCAGGTTTTACCGTACTGCAGGCTGACCTCATGCAACTGCGCGACGGGTGCTGCAGGCGCGCTCACTGCGGAACCTTGATCGCCAGGTGTTCAGGCCACTCGACCTGTGGGTCGAGGCGCAGGTATGCGACTCCAGGCACCCCGGTTTTGACCTGGGTAAGATGCTGCTGCAATAGCTGAGGATCCAGTCGCGCCTTGACCCGGAACATCAGCTTTTCGCGCTCGCTGGCGGTTTCCACAGTTTTCGGGGTGAACTGGGCGACGCTGGCCACATAGCTGACCTCGGCCGGGATCACATACTGGGGTATGGCATCAATCACCAGACGCACCTCTGCTCCCAAGGCGACCCGGCCGGCCTGCTGCTCGGGCAGGAAAAAGGTCATGTAGACATCACTCAGATCGACCAGATTGAGCACCTTGCCGCCCGCCCCTATCACTTCACCCGGCTCGGCGATGCGGTATTGCACTCGCCCCGTGCGTGGTGCCTTGAGTTGGCTGTCCTCGATATCGATCTGTAAACGCTCGACACTGGCCTCGGCTGCCTCCACGGCGGACAACGCTTCAATCACCTGGGACTGAGCAGCGGCAATCCCCGCTTCAGCCGAAATAACCTGGGACTGGGCAGCGGCCAGCGCCGCCTGGGTGCTTTGCAGGTGGGCAAGATCATCATCCAGCTGTTGCTGCGCCATGACATTGCGCTTGACCAGAATGGCGCTGCGGGCATGACGCTTTTGCGCGGCAGAGACTTCCGCCTGCCGTTGGCGAACGATGGCCTCAGCGGTCACTTTCTCGCTCTCACGCAGGCGTACCTGGGCACTGGCTGTCAGTTGGCTGTTCTGGGCCTGGCGCATTTGCGCCTGAGCCTGAAGTACTTGCGCCTGCAGCACCTGGGTGTCCATGCGCGCAATCACCTGCCCGGCCCTAACGAACTCGCCCTCCTCGACCTCGATACTGGCGATACGCCCTGCCAGCTTGCTGGCCGCATCGACATCGGTGGCTTCGATCCGGCCATTGCCGCTGGCAAAACCGTCGCCCAAGCCCGTGGGGCGCAAGGTGTACCAGAGACCGGCAGCGATAATGGCCACAATGGCGACGCTGACGGCGGGGAAGATCCATTTACGGCTGACTGACATAATGACATTGAGTCTCTAAACAGAGGAGTTGGGTTCCGCGGTACTCCGCGTCTGACCGCTCGAGCTACGTTTGCTTGAAGCGGCTCAAACGTTGCCGCATGTTGCTGTTTTCGGCGCACACTCCAGCTTTGCCCTCGCCATTCCGCGCCACCGTGACATCACCGCCGCCGGCCGCAGTGACCAGCGGAACAGTGTTACAACGATTGTTTGGGCAGTCGGTTCGCTAGCGCACCTACACCGGCTGGCAACGCAGTTGCACATAGTGTTTGTCTGTAGTGGTTCACTAAAACCGGACACCCATTTAGGTAGTATCGACGCCACCCAAGTAGAGGTGATCCATGGCAAGACAACGTCTTTCCTTTTCTACCGAGTTCAAACGAGCAGCGGCCGGGCTCGTATCGACCAGGGATACTCGGTCGCTGAAGCATCCCGCGCCGTCGATGTCGGCAAAACGCCTTTGAGACGCTGGATAGATCAGCTCCTTGGTGGGCGGGCTGATGGAAGAGAACCTTCGCCGGGCGCTGTCGATCAGCGGTGGCGACGTCGCCATCCTGTTCCAGTCGAGCCTGTCGATCGGGCTATGGATCGCCGCCGCGCTGGTGGTGCTGGTGCCGATGTTCGCCGGCAAGCTCAAGGCGGAGTTTCTGCCGGCCAAGGTCTCCTGATACCGATACCCAGGATAGTGCGGCAAGTATTCGACGGCCCCGCCATGGCGGGGCCGTCGTCATTGAACCGGAGGTGTTGCCGTCGGAGACGCCTTCAAAAGCCGATGTCACGAGATTCAGTGCTCGCGCTGGCACCGACTCCGGCTATAGTCCGGATAGCCCAACTTGCGGCGATGCTGATCACTGGGAGCAACCGATGAGCGATGACAGGTCTGCGGTAATCGAAGCGCTGGCACCGCATGGGCGACTGCTTGTCGCCATCAACTACGGCAATATCGTACTCGCGCAGCGCGGCGAGGACGGCGAGCCTTCCGGCGTCTCGGTGGCGCTGGCGCGAGCGCTGGCATCGGAGCTCGACGTGGCGATCGAGTTCGCCACCTTCGAGGGTGCGGGCGACGTGTTCGCGGCGATCGATGACGACGCCTGGCGAATCGGCTTTCTCGCCCGTGATCCGGTGCGCGCCGAGAAAATCCACTTTACAGCTCCTTACGTGATCATCGAAGGCACCTACCTGGTGCCGGAAACCGCGCCGTTTCAGGCAGTCGAAGAGCTGGACCAGGATGGCATTAGGATCGCGGTGGGCAAGGGGGCGGCCTACGATCTTTACCTGACTCGCGCATTGCAGAAGGCCAGTTTGGTACGTTCCGCTACCTCGGCGGCGGCGATCGAGCTATTCGTCGAGAGCCAACTGGATGCCGCCGCCGGTGTGCGTCAGCCACTCGCGGCCTATGCCGCGTCGAATCCCGGTTATCGTGTTTTGCCAGGGCGCTTCACCGCCATCGAGCAATGCATGGCGGTGCCCAAGCCGCAGGCTTCGGACGCCGTCATCCGCTACGTCGAGGATTTTCTCACTCGCATGAAGCAGCAGGGAGTAGTGAAGCACGCGTTGGCGGAAAGCGGTCAGGACGAGACGCAGGCGGCGGATTGAGCTAAACGCCGTCATGGAAACAAATGACACCAAATAGAGTCGTGGTGTCGACCTTGATGAATTGATACAGAGTTGGCGTTAGTCTGCGTTCTTCTCGGCAAGGCTCCAGTAAAAATGACAGCTGTGCGCAACATTCTGAATGGAACGAAGACCACAGGTGGTGCCATGGGGGGCCGCAAAGCCCCTTTCGACCATATCAACTCATTGACGCCGATTTCGAAAAGTCGATCACGACTCTTGACGGTACATCTCCATTTTCCAATCGTTTAAAGACGTCATTGATGGCGGATAAAGGCTGTAATTCGACATCCGCCCTGACTTTACCTTCAGCCGCGAAAGCCAGTGTCTCGGCCATGTCTTGGCGTGTGCCAACAAACGATCCCCGGATGGTGATGCAGTTAGCGACAACATCGAACAGAGGGGTTGGAAAGTCACCGGGTGGCAAACCGACTAGCACGCAAGTGCCACGTTTGCGTGTCATGGCGATGCCTTGGTTAAAGGCGGTCAACGATGGGGCAGTAATCAATACGCCATGTGCGCCGCCGCCGGTTGCCTTTATCACGGCTTCGACGGCATCTGGTTGCTTGGCGTTGACCACGGCATCGGCGCCGAGCTGGGTAGCATGTTCCAGCTTCTTGTCGTCGATATCGACCGCACAAACATGTAAACCAAGTGCCTTGGCGTATTGCACGCCGAGATGACCGAGACCGCCAATACCCGAGATGGCAATCCACTCACCGGGCTTCGCATCCGTTTCCTTGATGCCCTTGTAGGTGGTGACACCGGCGCAGATGAGAGGGGCGGCCTCTATGGCTGACAGGCCGGCAGGAATATGGGCCACATAATTGGGGTCTGCAAGAATGTATTCGGCGAAGCCGCCATTCCTGGTATAGCCACCAAATTCGGCTTCTCCACACACGGTTTCCCACGCGGCCAAGCAATGCTCGCAGTGTCCGCAGGCGGAATAGAGCCATGGGACGCCAACGCGATCCCCCTCTTTCACTGCGCTGACGCCAGTCCCCAGTGCAACCACAATGCCGATGCCTTCGTGACCAGGGATGAAGGGCGGAGTGGGTTTCAGCGGCCAGTCGCCGCGAGCGGCATGTAGATCGGTGTGGCAAACACCGCAGGCCTCTGTCTTGACCAGAATCTGTCCGGGGCCCGGCGCAGGGATTTCGATATTTTGAACGACGAGGTCCTGGCCGAATTGTTCGACAATGGCTGCTCGCATTTTTTTAGTCATGATCTAGTTCCTTGGTGAAGATGTATTTTGGACTGAATTACTTGGTCGTTCTTATGAGTCCCGATGCTTCACTCAGTTGCTGTAATTACTCTGCATTCTTTTGGGAGCATGATTAATTTTGGGAGGCTATAACTCTCGATATAGGTGCCGCAGAAGCCACTTCTATTTTTCTTGCCTCACCCGAACTGACACGCTTTCTGGACAGCGATAACAGGCGTTACTAGATATTGAGATCACTTTGCGTTTCCGGGCAGACCTGCGTTCCGGCGCTGCCTTCGAGCATATCTTCGATCTGCTCAAGTGAACCGATCATCGCAGGTTGACCGGTAGCGCAAACAAAAGCCTGAGCGGCCTCGACTTTTGGCCCCATCGAACCCGCCGCGAAGTCGTAGTTGCTTAAATCTTGAGGTGTCACCTTTCCGAGGGGGCGCTGCGTCGCTTTCCCCCAGTCAAGGAAGACGGCGGGTACGTCAGTGGCAATCACTAATAGATCTGCCTGCAATGCGCGTGCAAGCAGGCTACTGCAGAGATCCTTATCGATTACTGCCTCCACACCCTGCAGATATTTTTCCCCATTGCGTGCCACTGGTATGCCCCCGCCTCCGGCGGCGATGACCAGTGCGCCCCGTTCCAGCAACCAGCGAATTGCCTGTAGACCGAGCACACGCAGGGGTTTTGGGGATGCAACGACGCGCCTAAATGCGCTGCCATCTGCAGCCATGCTCCAGCCCTTGGCGCTGGCGACCTGTTCGGATTCGGCCTTGCTGTAGATCGGGCCGATTGGCTTGCTGGGATGTTTGAAGGCGGGATCCTGTGGATCCACCTCAACTCGAGTGATGAGCGTCGCCACCTCCCGAGTGGCAGGTAGCCGATTGGCCAGCTCCTGTTCCAGCAGGTAGCCGATCATGCCGTCGGTCTGCGCGCCCAATACGTCCAGTGGGTAGGCATCCACCTTTACATAGGCATCAGCCTGCAGTGCCAATAACCCAACCTGTGGGCCGTTGCCATGTGTCAGTACCAGGTCGTGCTTTTCAGCCACGCGCGCCAGTTGAGAGGCAGCACTACAGATGTTCTCCAACTGGTTCTCCGCAGTGGGGGGTTGATCGCGGCGCAGGAGCGCATTGCCGCCCAGCGCAACGACAATCCTCATGATTCAGCTCCGTTAAGTATCATCCGAGGGTCGCTACCAGCACGGCCTTGATGGTGTGCATACGGTTCTCTGCCTGGGTGAAAACAATCGATGCGTCTGACTCGAATACTTCATCGGTGACTTCTATCTCGCTGAGGCCGTACTTCTCATGTACCTGGCGACCGACCTCGGTTTCTAAACTGTGGAATGCCGGCAGACAGTGCATGAAGCGACTATTTGGCTTGCCAGTTGCCTGCATCAAGGCGGTATTGACCTGATAAGGCAGTAATTGATCGATGCGCTTTTGCCACACCTCGTCGTCCTGGCCCATCGAGACCCAGACATCGGTGTAGAGAAAGTCAGCACCGGCCACAGCCTTCAATGGATCGGTTTCCAGTGTGATACGAGCGCCGGTCGTGCTTGCCAGTTCGCGCATCTGTGCCACTAGCTCGGCGGGTGGCTGCAGATCCGTGGGCGAACAAATGCGGACATCCATGCCCATCAGCGTGCCGCCGACCAAAAGTGAACTGCCCATATTGAAGCTGGCGTCACCGAGATAGCAGAAACACAGTTCGTGCAATGGCTTTTCGCCAAATTCCTGCATCGTCATCAGGTCGGCCAGTATCTGGGTGGGATGCATCTCGTCAGTCAGGCCGTTCCATACCGGCACCCCGGCATACTGCGCCAGCTCTTCGACTACGCTTTGGTGAAATCCGCGGTATTCGATGCCGTCGTAGTAGCGCCCGAGTACGCGCGCGGTGTCTTTCAGCGATTCCTTGTGGCCCAGTTGCGAGGTGCCGGAATCGAGGCAGGTGACGTGACCACCTTGATCGTGCACAGCGACTTCGAATGCGCAGCGGGTGCGCGTCGACGGCTTCTCGAAGATCAAGGCGACATTCTTGCCTTTCAAGTGTGGCACTTCGTTGCCCACAGCCTTGGAGCGTTTTAGTTCGGCAGCTAGATCCAGCAGGAAGCGGATTTCATCCGGAGTGAAGTCCTTGAGCGCCAATAGGCTGCGATTGTGTAGATTAAAACTCATGGTGTTTTCTCATCTGGAGTTGGGGTTAGAGCGCGTCGCGCTCGATGGGACAGGACATGCAGTGACTGCCCCCGCGCCCACGTCCCAGCTCGGAACCCGGGACCGTAATGACTTCAACGCCAGCCTTACGCAGGAGAGTGTTGGTGTGAGTATTGCGGGCATAGCCCATCACCACCCCAGGCGCCAGTGCCAGCAGGTTGTTGCCGTCGTCCCACTGCTCTCGTTCGGATTGCCAGGAGTTTCCCCCAGTGGCTACCGAGCGTAGCCGGGTCACCCCGATCGCCTCGGCTACCACGTCGAGGAAAGGCTTGGTTTCAGTACGTACATCAAGACTGCCTTCCAGTTCACCTGGTCGCAGACTATGCACGCGGATCGCATCAACCATTTCCGGGAAACGGGTTACCAGGTCCACATCGCAGAAGGTAAATACCGTATCCAGGTGCATGGCGCCGCGGGACTTTGGTATTTGTGCGGCAAGCACGCGGGTGGCAGCGCCTTTGGCAAACAGGGCACGGGCAAGTTGGCTAACAGCCTGTGGAGATGTTCGTTCACCCATGCCTATCAACACCACGCCATTGCCCAGGGGCATCACATCGCCACCTTCCATCGTTGCGCCACCGTGATCTTCATCGGGGTCACCCCACCAGGTTGTCACCTGATCGCCGAACATCGGATGGAAACGATAGACCGCCGCGGTGAGTAGCGTTTCCTGTCGCCGCGCGGGCCAGTACATCGGGCAGAGCACCACGCCCTTCCCGACCCAGCAACTGCTGTCACGGCTGAACAGGGTGTTGGGTAGCGGCGGCAGCAAAAAGTCATTTGCGGACGTGTAGTGTGCCAGCAGGCCCTCTGGTTCGAACGTCAGCTCGGCGCGCGCCAAACCGCCGATCAGGTGCTCAGCCAGACGTTGCGGTGCCAGCTCCTCCAGCCAGGGGCGTAGCTGCTGCGCTAGCTCGGCGTCGATGGTGCCGGGGGCTAGCTTATGGTCGAGCAGCCAGGCCCGGGCGGCCGGATCGGCCACGGTCGTGGTCAGTAGATCATGTAACTCCAGCACCTCGACGTCATGGCTCACCATTGCGTTGGTGAAAGCGTCGTGGTCATTGCGCGCCTGCTCGACCCAGATGACGTCATCGAACAACAAGTCGTGGCAATTGGCCGGTGTCAGGCGCTGCTGCGCCAGGCCGGGACGGCATACCAGTACGCGACGCAGCCTGCCAACTTCAGAATGCACACCTTGGGGCGTCATGGCGTTGTACTCCTGATGATGTCGATGGGGTGTGAAAACAGGGAAGGTCTCACAGACTGAGTCGCCCCATGGCCAGAAGCGTGGCGGCCACGCTGGCCAGCACGACCAGGGCAGCAAAGACTGCCCATTCCCAGGCATTGAAAACCCGTTCCTGTCGCTGGCGCTTGGCCCAGGTGTATAGCAACACGCCTGGCGCATAGAGCATGGCGCTCAGCAACAGGTACTTGAATCCGGCGGCGTACAGCAGCCACAGACAGTACAGAGTTGCCAGGGCGGCTACGGGCACGTCAGCGCGCTGAATGGCCGCTTTGACACCCTCCTTACGCCATGCCAGTGCCAGGCCATAAGTCGCGCTGAACAGGTAGGGAAGAAGGATCATCGCGGTAGACAGCGAGATCAGTGCCAGGTAGGAAGCTTCGGAGAACAGTGTCAGTATCAGAAACAGCTGCACCATGCCGTTGGTAAGCCAAAGGGCGTTGGCAGGCACGTGTTTTGTATTTGTCTGTCCCAGCCATTTTGGCATTACGCCACCACCGGCAGGGGTGAACAGCGACTCCGCGGCTAGCAGCATCCAGGCGAGGAAACCACCGCCCACGGAGACGATCAGGCCCACGTAGATCAGTATGGCCCCCCAGGTGCCGACAGCGTTCTCCAGTACGCCGGCCATTGACGGGTTTTTCAAACCGGCCAGCGAGGGCTGGTTGAGTACGCCCAACGACAACAGCGACACCGCCATCAGCAGCAGCAGGCAAATCAGGAAGCCGAGAATAGTGGCCCGACCTACGTCCTCACGCTTGCGTGCTCTTGCCGAGTAGACACTGGCACCTTCGATGCCTATGAATACCCAGACGGTCACCAGCATGGTGCTCTTGACCTGATCGAGTATCGAACCCAGGCCCGCGTCTCCCCAAAAATCGAGACGGAAAGTGTCTATCTGGAAGGCCATTGCTACCAGTGCGATGAACAGCAGCAGCGGCACTATCTTGGCTAACGTAATCACCGCATTGAGTACCGCCGCGCCTTGTATGCCGCGCAGTACCAATAGATGGATGACCCACAAGACGATTGAGGCACCAGCGATGGCCGCCGGCGAGTTGCCATCGCCAAACATGGGGAAGAAGTAGCCAAGCGCACTGAAGGCAGCGACCAGATAACCGACATTGCCAATCCAGGCGCTTACCCAGTATCCCCAGGCAGAGTTGAAGCCGACGTATTCACCCGACAGCGCGCGGGCATAGGCATAGACGCCATTGTTAAGCTCGGGTTTGCGCAGTGAGAGCATTTGATAAACCCTGACGAGCAGGAGCATACCGATACCGGTAATGGTCCAGCCGATCAGGATGGCACCAGCGCCAGCACCCGCTGCCATATTCTGTGGCAGACCGAAGATGCCGCTGCCGATAATGGAGCCAACTACCAGTGCTACCAGCAGGCCAAGATTGAGCTTGGCAGGGGTTGCAGCGGCTTGAGCTGATGGCGTGGCTTCGATCGCGCCGGTAGCCGCTACGAGCTTGTCGGGTGGCACAGTGCCGGACTTATTCATGTGGACGCATCCGCCGGGGGCTGCAGACGACGGAGTCGCTTGTTATTGGTGTGCAATGTGTTTGGCATTTGCTGCGCACCCTTTGCAGCGGTGTCCGTTGGCAGGTTCAGGGTGATGGGCGCCTGGTCGGGTATGTCTTCAAAGGATGGGAGGTCCCTGACGATGTAGCTGTAGACGTCGAGATGTGACTGGATCATCGCAATTACCTGTGTAGGGTGTTGCCAGTCACAGCGTCTGAGCCGTAAGTGGTTACTGCTCAGTCTCTTCCTTCTCTAAAAGGCGGTCTGTACGACAGCGCACGCAGGATTATCAGCGCGTGGTGTGGGTGTCTTGCAGAGCGTCGAAGCCGGAGATCACGTCGAAAAGCTCCTCGTCGATGCCGGCCTGTCGCAATTGGTGGAAACGGGCGTGCAGGTCCTGTAGTAGCTCACCGATATTGCGATCAGCGCGCTGCATGGCGGCCAGACGACTGGCATTTTCACTGGCAAGGGACTCGGCGCTGGCTCGAAACAGCGAGACGAACAGATGCTCGCGGATAAAGGCGCGCAGAGTCAGCGAGCTCATGTCCAGCACTTCGGGTATCTGTGCGGTGGGCCATGGCTGGTTGACCAATCCACGCTGCCAATGGGTATCCAGCGGCAGCAGGCGCTGGCTCACGGGCGTATAGCCGGCAGCATTCGGTCGGTTGTAGAAAAGCGTCAGCGCTGTATCATGAATGGCGATAGGCCCTTCATCTTCCGCGGCAGCATTCGGTGCCTGAACTTCCTGCAGAATGTCGCCCACCAGGCGGGTGATCAGTTCCACCGATCCAGGAACCGGAAAGCATCCTTCGGGCTCAATGCCGGCATCGATGAGACGTGCGTGCGTGCGCTCACCAACCGCCCAGACTCGGGACTCGGTCTGCGCCAGTGCCGCCACCGCATGTTCGACCGCTACCTCGTTGAATCGGCCTACCAGCCCCTGGTCGGAGCCGAACACCACGGCCCGCATCCGGGTGTTGACGCGTGGAGGTGGCAAGGCGAGAGACTGCGCACTGCGTTGCTCGGCTGAGCGCAGGCACACGCCGAGTCCAAGTTCGACCGTCTGTGCGTAATCGGCCAGGGCGGACACCGAACGTTCATATTGCCCAATGGCTGATGCTGCGGATGCTTTCATGGTACTGACCACGGACTTGAGGTCTCCCGCACTGTCCATTTTCCGGCGCAGGGCAATCAGGGTGGTGGCCATCAGAGTTGCGCTTCGTTGGTGTTGCTATGGCTGCCGGTTTTGAGCTGAATTGCCATAGGTTTCTCGTCGGTGTCAGTGTGGCCAGCCGTCTCTTGAGATGGCCGGGTCTCTGTCTGGGGCAGGAGAGCCTCGAGTACCTCGCGCGCGGCTTCGGTGACCTGCCGACGATCCGTATCGGCCAGCTTGCCGCCCGCGGTCAGCCGTTCGATCAGGTCATCAGGCAGATCATTGGCCATCTTTTCCACTGTCTGCTGTGCCGCCGCCATGCGCTCAAGCGGTACGAGATCAAACAAGGCTGCGTTCAGCGCCAGCAGAATGGCGAGCTGTGCGGGGACTGAAACCGGTGAGAATTCGGCCTGGCCCAGACAGGCGCGGATGCGTTTGCCGTGATCGATGGACTGCCGCGTATCCTCGTCCAGCCGGGCACCGAAACGGGCAAAGGATTCCAGCTCCTCGAACTGGGCATAGGCGAGCTTGAGATCGCCCGCCACCGCACGATAGGCCGCGCGCTGTGCCTTGCCGCCGACCCTGGAAACTGACTGACCCACGTCGATGGCGGGTAGAACGCCGAGTTCGAACAGTGACGGTGACAGCACTATCTGCCCATCGGTGATGGAGATCAGGTTGGTCGGGATGTAGGCCGAGATATTCTGCGCCTCGGTCTCGATGATCGGCAGGGCGGTCAACGAACCGCCGCCGCGCTCTTTGGTCAGGTGGGTGGCGCGTTCCAGCATGCGTGAGTGGATGTAGAAGATGTCACCGGGAAAGGCCTCTCGTCCCGGTGGGCGACGCAGTAGCAGTGACAACTCGCGGTAGGCGCGGGCGTGGTGGGTCAGATCGTCGTAGACGATCAGCACGTCGCGGCCCTGTTCCATGAAGTGCTCGGCGATACTGGTGGCGACATAGGGCGCGATGTAGGCCAGGCCTGGCGCTTCGTTGCCCTCGGCGACCACGACCACGGTATAGGCAAGCGCATCCTTTTCGTGCAGGTTGGCGACCGCCTTGGCGACTGCAGATGCGCGTTGTCCAATGGCGCAATAGACGCAAAGCACGTTCCTGCCGCGCTGGTTGAAGATGGTATCGAGGGCGATCGCCGTTTTACCGGTCTGGCGGTCGCCCAGGATCAGTTCACGCTGCCCCCGGCCGATGGGGATCAATGCGTCCATGACCTTCAACCCGGTCTGCAGCGGCTCCGTGACTGGCGCTCGATCCATGATGGGCGTTGCAGGTCGTTCGATAGGCAGGCGCTGATGTGTCACTACCGGCCCCCTGCCGTCCAGCGGCCGCCCGAGCGGGTCGATCATCCGGCCCAGTAAGGCGTCGCCTACGGCCACGTCCATTACCCGGCCGGTGCGCTGAACTTCCTGGCCGGCATGAAGATGCGCGTAGTCTCCCAGCAGTACGACATCGATGCTGTCTTCATTGAGATTGAAGGCGATACCGAAGAGGCCGCCGGGAAATGCCAGTAGCTCCTCGGAGCTGACTTGCCGCAAGCCGTGAACACGCACAATACCGGTGGAAACACTGGTGATCGTGCCCACTTCGCGTAGCTGTAGTTGCGGTCTGAAGGCCTGCAGGCGTTGCTGGATGTCTACGAACGCGCCGTCAAGGACGGATTTCAGGTCAGGGCTATCGGGTGTTGCGGTGATCATGCTGCCACCGTCGCATCGGACTCGTGCGCCGTGTGAGGGGCCGAGGACAAGGCACTCAGGTAGTCCTCGATACTCCAGGCCAGTTTCTGCCCTTGAGCACTGATTTCGATGCCGGCAACGAGATCAGGCTCCGTCTCGAACTTTAGCGCTATTGTCTGTCCGGCCGTCTCGTCTATCGCGGCCTGGATCGCCGTTTGTTGGGCGGCAGGTAGCTCGAAAGCACTGCGCAACACGGCAGGAGTCGCCTCTGAGGTGTCCCTGAGTGCCTTGCCAAGCGCAGACAGTGCCTCGTCATCGGCGGCCTGCAGCCGCTGAATGAATACCTCGCAGACCCGTTGCTCCAGATTGGTATCGGCAAGGTCATCCAGCACCTGGCGCGCGATAGCGAATACCTGCTGCTGGGCACGACGGACGATCTCGGCATGCAGATGTTCGGTGTCGGTCGCCAGGGCCCTGGCGCGCATGGCGCTTGCCTTGTCGGCAACCTGGGCTGCCTCGGTGCGTAGACGTTCGCCTTCGGCCGTTGCCGCATTCGTGGCTTGCTGCAGCAAGTCTGCGCGCTGTTGTTCGAAGGCCTGGTTCTTTTGTTCGAATTCCCGTTGCTGCCTGTGCGCTTCCGCCTCGGTCGCGGCGGCGTCCGCCAGCGTTGCCGCAATTCTCTGTTCACGCGCAGCGATGGCATTCAGCACCGGCTGATACAGAAATCGTTTCATCAACCACACCAGAACAATGAAGTTCAGCAACTGTGCGCCGACGGTGAACCAGTCGATTAGCATGATCTATTGGCCCGATGCCTGACTGGCCACAGCCAGTGCGGCATTCCAGAATGGATTGGCAAAGATGAGAATCATCGACACCACGAAACAGTAAATCGCGGTGGACTCGATCATCGCCAGGCCGACGAATAGCGTGCGGGTAATGGTCGCGGAAGCATCGGGCTGTTGCGCAAGCGAGGTAAGTGCAACGGCTACTGCACGGCCCTCGGCGAGAGCCGGCCCCATTGTGCCGAAGCCCGTGGTCACGCCAGCCATGATGATGGAAGCGACGGCAATCCAGGTGAGAGCGTCCATAAAGTGTGCCTTTGTGAGGGTCGATGGGAGATAGGGCTTTGATTCATGCGGCTGGCGCCGGAGAGGGGACCTTGACCGCCTTGCTGCTGCGTGTGGCCGCAGCGATGTAAACCGCTGCCAGAATGGTGAAGATGTAGGCCTGCACCATGCCGGTGAGTAGACCCAGTAGCGTCATCACAATGGGAAAGAAAAAAGGCGTAATGGACAACAGAATGGCGATGATCATGGCGCCACTCATCATGTTGCCGAACAGGCGCACGGCCAGCGCCATGGTGCGTGAGACTTCGCTGATCAGGTTGAAGGGCAACATGATGGGTGTGGGTTGAAGGTAGGATTTCAGATAGCCCATTAGCCCTTGACTGGAGATGCCAAACAGCGGCACGGCGACCAGCACGCTCAGGGCAAGTGCCGCTGTCGTCGACAGCGACGCGGTCGGCGGCTCGTAGCCGGGAATGACGGTGGCCAGCGCCGCGATGGCGACGAATAGAAACAGGGTGCCGAGGAAGCCGAGGTAGTGGTGCGGGTTCTTCAGACCGACATCCTTTATCTGACTCATGATCGTGGTTACCACGATCTCCAGCAGATTCTGCCAGCGTGAACGTTCGTGACTGGTGGTCAGCCGGCGCGTGATCAACGCGGCGCCCAGAACGAGTACCGCCATCAGCATCCA
This sequence comes from Salinicola sp. MH3R3-1, assembly GCF_001937155.1. Lineage (NCBI taxonomy): Bacteria > Pseudomonadati > Pseudomonadota > Gammaproteobacteria > Oceanospirillales > Halomonadaceae > Salinicola > Salinicola sp. MH3R3-1. The sequence goes on from NZ_MSDP01000001.1 coordinate 276,027, forward strand.
GGTGAACACGATGGTGGCGTTCAGCGAGATAAAGCCGTATTGCCAGAAGATCCAGGCATCGGGGGTCAAGCGCATGGTGGCCTTCCCGTCGTATGTTCCATGCCTGGCGCAATGGGGGCTGGCAGGCCGCGTGTCACACGCAGGATGAACGCGCGCGCCAACAGAAAGCTCAGCAGGCACAAACCCAGACGCAAAGGCTGCCCCGTCCCAATGAGATAGAAGCCCACGAGTACGATCCCCGTGCGCAGAAACAGGCTGCCGAAGAACCACCGTGCCGGGCGCTTTGATACGGCACCACGCTGCACGGTCCACCAGAGACCACCGAAGAAAATCGTTCCCAATGTGAAACCGGCGATCAGCGCAACTGCACAGCCCAGTATCCAGCTGATATTGTCAGGCATTGTCGTCCTCCTGTTCTTGATGCATTGCCCGGTCCTCCTGAGAGACCCAATACCATGCGTTCAGGCAGCCGACGGTCAGCCCGGCCATCAGTAGTGCCAGCGTCAGTGAACGACCGCCGGGGTAGCGTTGATCGAGCCATAGGCCGAGTCCGGTCCCCAGCAGTGTGGGTACGACCACCGACCAGCCGATCAGGCCCATCATGCCGAGCCCGAACCAGACCTTCGGCGTGCCGTTGCGGCGTGCCTTGAGCTTACGCGTCGCCTTGATGCCAACCTGCCGCGCCAGGGTCGGTTCGGCTGGCGTTGAATCCGGAGATTGGCGCTTGGGGTCCTGACTCATGGCGAGCGATCCTGCAACGCTGCGAACCGCTGCATGAATCCGGTTTCCAGCTTGGCCATTGCTGCCCGCATGGATTCTTCCTGCGCATCCTGGGTGATGAACTGCTCTTTCACGGCTTCGTGCAGGCAAGCCAGGTCATTGCCACGTAGCGCTTGCCGCACGGAAATCGTCACGTCGAGACCGGTCTTGACCAGTACGCCGGCATCCAGTGCCACGAACGCTTCATTCTGCTCGTCATCGGTGAAAACCAGGATGCCCGGTACCAGTGCCGCGACACAGTCCAGACGCTGTGGCAGCAGGCCAAATGAACCGTGTACCGTCTCGACCACAATGCGTGAGACGCGAGCTTCGTTGACGAAAACCTCATAGGGCAGCAGCACCTTAAGCGTCATCATCGGCATGCGTGGTCTCCTCTAACGATCGCCCTTCTGCCTCGGCGCTGGATGGGGCTTTTATTCGGGCCTCGCCAATCGCGCCGATCATGTAGAGCGCGCTCTCGGGTAAGTCCTTGAATTCGTCAGCGAGAATGCGCTCGCAACCGTCCAGCGCGTCTTCCAGACTGACCAGCTTGCCGCTCAGGTTGGTGAACTGCTTGGTGGTGAAGAACGGTTGGGTGAGAAAGCGCTCCAGGCGGCGTGCTCGCGCCACGACCTTGCGGTCCTCGGGCGACAACTGCTCCAGCCCGAGCATGGCGATGATGTCCTTCAGCTCGGCATACTGTGCCAGCGTGCGCCGAATGGCTTGCGCTATCCGGTAGTGATATTCGCCGACGATACCCGGGGTGATCATCTTCGAGCTGGATTGCAGCGGGTCGATGGCCGGGAACAGCCCTTCGCTGGCGCGTTTGCGCGACAGCACGATGGATGCCGACAGATGCGAAAAAGTATGTACGGCAGCAGGATCGGTAAAGTCGTCCGCGGGTACGTAGACCGCTTGCAGGGAAGTAATGGCGCCGTTGTTGGTGTTGGCGATACGCTCTTCCAGCGCTGCCAGTTCGGTCCCCATGGTCGGTTGATACCCAAGGCGCGATGGCATCTGCCCCATTAGCCCTGAAACTTCCGAACCGGCCTGAATGAAACGGAAGATATTGTCGATCAGCAGTAGTACGTCGCGATGCTCGTCATCCCGGAAGTACTCGGCCATGGTCAGCGCCGCGTGTCCTACGCGAAAGCGCGCGCCGGGTGGCTCGTTCATCTGCGCGAAGATCATCACCATGTTGGGCAATACCCCGGCAGCCTCCATTTCGCGGTACAGCTCTTCGCCTTCACGCGAACGTTCGCCAATGCCGCAGAAGATACTGGCGCCCTGTTGATTGCCGACCATGTTATGAATCATCTCGGTCAGAAGTACTGTCTTGCCCACGCCGGCGCCGCCGAACAGTCCCGCCTTGCCGCCATGCTCCAACGGTGTGAGTACATCAATCGCCTTGATGCCGGTCTCGAATACCTCGGAGCGGGTCGAGCGGCGAATCAAGGGGGGCGGATCGTTATGTACCGAACGCCATTCCACGCCTTCCAGCGGTGGGCCGCGATCGATGGTGTTACCGAAAACATCGAACATGCGCGACAGTATGGGTTTGCCAACCGGTGCCTTCAGCGGCCCACCGCTATCCGTCACAGGCATTCCACGTGACAGGCCTTGGGTCGGGGTAAGGGCGATTCCTCGAACGTGGCGCTCATCGCGTTGAGCCAGCACCTCGATAGTGACCCGATCACCGTCGCCCGCATGCAGTAGGCTATTGACCGGCGGTAGTTGGCCTTCGAAGCGAATGTCGATGACGCTGCCACGGACGGTGACGATGGTGCCGAGATTGCCCACGCCGGACTTGGGACCAGATTCAGACGCTGTCATTCCGGGCCCTCCTGTCAGTTGTCGCTCATCCACCCCGAACAGGTGATGCTTATGCATGCCAGATCATGAGCAGTGGTCATCATGCCTGTAGGCAGAGATATCCACCGTGCGCTAGCGAACACAAGAGTTCCCAGCGGGATCTGGGCTTCTACTTTTAGAGAGTTGCGCCCCTGCTCACCTGATTTACCTGGATCAACCTTTTTCGGCACTACCCATGCTTGGAGCACAGGGGGATCGCATAACCGACTCCGGGGGTCCACTATTGGCTCTCGTTATGTACGCCATCGAACAGAATATGGGCGCTTCAGCCCTGTGTTTTTCCATCAGGTTTTCCCATCAGGCCGATCTCCTCGGCTGGAGGCTGCCATGCCTGAGTTACCGCGACCGCAGCAGAATCTCTTATTGGCTGCCTTGCCTCATGAGTCGAAGAAACGCCTGGTCGATCATCTCGAGCTGGTTTCACTGCCATTGGGCAAGGTGATGTACGAATCCGGAGAAACCATGCGATATGTGTATTTCCCCACTGATTCAATCATTTCGCTGCTCTATGTGATGGAAAGTGGTGCCTCTGCGGAGATATCCGTCGTCGGTAATGAAGGAGTCGTCGGTATCGCTTTGTTCATGGGTGGGGAAAGCACCCCGAGCCGCGCCATAGTGCAAAGCGGCGGCTATGCATTTCGATTACTCGGGCAGCGGCTCAAGGATGAGTTCAATCGTCACGGCGAGATGCTGGTACTGATGTTGCGCTACACCCAGGCATTGATTACCCAGATGTCGCAGACAGCGGTGTGCAACCGTCATCATTCTATCGATCAGCAGCTGTGTCGCTGGCTACTACTGTCGTTGGATCGTCTGCCAGACAATCAGATAACCATGACACAAGAGTTGATCGCCAACATGCTGGGGGTTCGTCGGGAGGGCGTCACCGAGGCCGCGGGAAAGTTGCAAAAGCTGGGCGTTATCGAATACCGGCGTGGTCACATCACGGTATTGAATCGGCCCAGGCTCGAGCAGCTAAGTTGTGAGTGCTATGCCGTGGTGAAAAAGGAAACCGATCGATTGTTGTCAGATCACTTTTGAGTCCGATCGCGTCATTCTTTTGCGACTCATAAACGCCAAGGTTCACGAATCGATAGGTGATATCCAGCCAAAGCCGGATTTCATCCTGTAGCTTTGAGCCAAGGAGAAACCTGGAAAGTATTGGGAAAGCCAGAAAAAAATGGCATCGATGTCAGGTCGAGGTGGCTCAGGAAAAAATCTCATCGGCTCTAGATTGTATCAATGCACTAAAAGCGCTAGTGCAACTTGACGCTGCGTGCTGTAACGAACAGACCGATTTCCTTGAGACATGCAGTCTGGGTGAGGCGGGATCGTTCAAGCACCTTTCTCACGCCGAAATCTTCTACTCTTGTGCTGCTGGAAATACTCCATGTCAGTTGCACCTCCAACGTCGATTACCAACCACTTGCTTGGCTGCCTTCCAAATAACGAGCGAAGCAGTGTACTGGAGCAATGCGAAGCGGTAGAGCTGGCGTTTGGTAGCGTTCTCTGCGAAAGCGATTGCTCTTTCCGGTATCTATATTTTCCGACGACTTGTTTCATCTCTCTGGTCACCACCCTCGGTGGCAACCATCCATTGGAGCTGGGATTGATTGGTAACGAAGGTATGCTTGGCGCCACGTTGGCACTCGGCGTCAATACCGCCTCGTGTCGGGCAGTGGTTCAGGGGCCGGGCACGGCTCTGCGTATGCGTGCAACCAGACTGCGCCGTATTCTATGCGATAACCAGATGCTGAAACGGATTCTCAAACACTATCTTTATGTGCAGCTCACTCAGTTGGCGCAGAATGCTGCCTGCGCCCATTTTCACGAAATCGAGCCACGTTTGGCGCGCTGGTTACTGATGACTCAGGACCGCGCTCACGCCGACCACTTCCATCTGACCCACGAGTTTCTCGCGGACATGCTTGGCGTGCGTAGAAGTGGGATCACCCTTGCAGCGGGCGCGTTACAGTCGCGAAAGCTCATTCGTTATCGCCGTGGGAATATCACTGTTCTCGACCGCCGAGGGTTGGAAATGGCCGCCTGCGAATGTTACGACGCCCTGCTAAAAGATCATGCCCGACTATTTCCATCGCACACACCGTTGCCTGCGCGTGAGGGAAGCCGCTTGAAGCGCGGCCAGGATGAGACGCAGGCGGCGGATTGAGCCGGTGGCGGTCGGCGAGCACGAGAATTTGGGCTGCTAATATTAACGTTTGGATCCGATTCTGTTATTTTTGCGCCGCGAGATCGTTCGACCGAGTATCCGATGCCTTGGCATGGGGCATACGGTTGGGTGCCGTCTCGCCAAGGAGAGGTGGCAGAGTGGTCGAATGCACCGCACTCGAAATGCGGCATACCTTCGCGGGTATCGAGGGTTCAAATCCCTCCCTCTCCGCCACGAATGATGAATCAGCCGGCCCCATGGGGCCGGCTTTTTCGTTGCTGGACGTCCCGCAATGGAGGCGTTCAGCCGCTTGCTCTCGCCGGCAGCACTTCCAGGACCGCGGCGGCAATCACCAGAACGGCACCGACAATCTGGATTGGCGCCAGCGGTTCGTCAGCCAGCAGCGCCGCGGAGAAGACGCCAACCAGCACCTCGCTCATCATCAGGATGCCGAGGCGCGCCGGCGACAGATACCTCGCTGCCCATACCAGAATCGCCAACGATGCTGACCACCACAGGCCGGCGGCGGCCAGGATCCAGGCGATAACCTGCCACCCGTTCCCCGCCGGCGGGAGTCCGGGCCAGGCCGAGAGGAACGGCGCCAGTAGTGCCGCGGCGACCAGGGCGCCGACGGCGAACAGGAAACTGCCTTCCCCGGGCCCGAGCGTGTTATGGGAACGCATGCCGCTGGAGGCAATTGCCCACAGCAGGCCGGAAGCCAGCCCCAGCCAGTCGCCGATGCCATGGGGCAGCGGTGAACCGTTGGCGCCGAGCACCAGTCCCAGCCCGGCGACACCGACAATGATGACCGCGATACGCCGTCCGGTCAGCGGCCAGCGCCACCACAGCCGTTCGATCAGCGTGCTCCAGATCGGCGTCAGGTAGAACAGCAGAATGACCACGGCGACCTGGCCGTGAACCAGGCCGACGGAATAGAGCATGAAGGCTGCGCCGCCCAGGGTGACCGAGGCGATCCCCAGCCCGGATGAGCGGGCGAGACGGCGGCGCTGGGCAATGGCCCAGGGAGAGAGCAACACGCACGCCGTGGCGGCGATGATCAACGACCCCCAGACGCCCCCGAGCTGGAGCGCTTCGAGCCGGCGAATGGGGAACCAGTAGAAGCCCCAGAGGGCGCCGGCCAGCAGAATGCCCAATGCCGGCCACGCAGAAGAGGCGTGGCCGGCATGATCGGGATTCGGGGACCGGGGTGACGCCGCGCCTCCCTTGACGCGCGAGCTCCTCGAACGTGAACGCAAGCCGTTGGCCTGATCAGCCAGCGGCTTTGTCCGATCCCGCTTTCTCCAGTGCCGCTACGGCGGGCAGGGTCTTGCCCTCGACGTATTCGAGGAAGGCGCCGCCGCCGGTGGAGATGTAGGAAACCTGATCGGCGATGCCGTACTTGTCGATCGCGGCCAGGGTGTCGCCGCCGCCGGCGATGGAGAATCCCGGGCTTGCGGCAATCGCCTTCGACAGCACTTCGGTGCCCTTGCCGAACTGATCGATCTCGAACACGCCGACCGGGCCGTTCCACAGGATCGTGCCGGCGTTTTCCAGCAGGCTGGCCAGATGCTTGGCGGTGTCCGGGCCGATATCCAGGATCATCTCGTCGTCGCCGACCTGATCCACCGGCTTGACGGTCGCCGTGGCGGATTCGGAAAACTCGGTGGCGACGACGACGTCGGTCGGTAGCGGAATCTTGACCTTGGCCATCAGCTCCTTGGCCTTGTCGACCAGATCCGCCTCATAGAGCGATTTGCCCACGCCGTAACCGGCCGCGGCGATGAAGGTGTTGGCAATGCCGCCACCGACGATCAACTGATCGCATTTCTCCGACAGCGAATAGAGCACGTCGAGCTTGGTCGACACCTTGGAGCCACCGACGATGGCGGCCATCGGGCGCTTGGGTGCGCTGAGCGCCTTTTCCAGGGCGTCGAGTTCGTTGGCCAGCAGCGGCCCGGCGCAGGACTGTGGCGCGAACCGGATCACGCCATGGGTGGAAGCCTGGGCGCGGTGGGCGGTACCGAAGGCGTCCATCACGTAGATATCGCAGAGCGCCGCATAGGCCTTGGCCAGCGCTTCGTCATCCTTCTTCTCGCCCTTGTTGTAGCGCACGTTCTCGAGCAGCACGACCTCGCCTTCGGCGATCTCGACCTTGCCATCGAGATAGTCCTTCTCCAGCCGCACCGGTTTGCCCAGCAGGTCGGCGAGATGCTCGGCCACCGGGGCGAGGGTGAACTCGTCTGCCGGCTCGCCTTCGGTCGGCCGCCCCAGGTGGCTCATCAGCATGACGCTGGCGCCGGCATCGAGCGCGGCCTGGATGGTCGGCAGGCAGGCGCGGATACGGGCGTCGCTGGTGACCTTGCCGCCCTTGACGGGCACGTTGAGATCCTCTCGAATCAGGACGCGTTTTCCGGAGAGATCCAGTTCAGACATCTTGAGTACGGTCATGAAATCCTTTCCTTACGCTGAAGAGAAGTGACGGGTTCGGAGACGGAAGATGACAGTCCGAGCCAGTGGTGAGCGACATCGAGCATCCGGTTGGCGAAGCCCCATTCGTTGTCGAACCAGCACAGCAGCTTGAGCAGGCGGCCACCAGCCACGCGTGTCTGAGTGGCATCCACGATACCCGAGCGCGGATCGTGGTTGAAGTCGACCGAGGCCATCGGCTCGTAGGTCACGCCGAGCAGACCCAGGTAGCGCTCACGGCTGGCGGCTTCCAGGCAGGCGTTGACGGCGGCGGCGTCGGTATCGCGTTCGAGCGAGATCGACAGGTCCATGGCCGAGACGTTGATGGTCGGCACGCGAACGTGGAGACATTCGAAACGCCCGGCCAGATGCGGCATCAGCCGGCCGATACCGCGGGCCAGGCCGGAATCCACCGGAATGATCGAGTGCATGGCCGAACGGGTCAGGCGCAGGTCGCTGTTGTGGTAGGCGTCGATCACCGGCTGATCGTTCATGGCCGAGTGGATGGTCGTGGTGACGCCATGGGAGACGCCGAAACTGGCTTCCAGCACGTTGAGAATCGGCACCAGACAGTTGGTGGTGCACGACGCCGCCGAGACAATGCGCATGTCGCTGGCGATCTCGTCTTGATTGACGCCATAGACGATCGTGGCATCGACGTCGGCTTCCGCCGGCTGGGAAAACAGCAGCCGTGGCGCGCCGGCCTGGAGGTGGCGCTCGGCGCTGGCGCGATCCTTGAAACTGCCGGAACACTCCAGCAGCAGGTCGATGCCGAGCTCGTCCCACGGCAGCGCTTCCGGTTCGGCTGCGCTGAGCACGCGAATGGCGCGGCCATTGACGATCAGGCAGCCGTCTCGCGCTTCGACACGGCCGGGGAAGCGTCCGTGAGTCGTGTCGTAGCGAGTCAGATAGGCGATCGTCTCGAGATCGGAGAGCTCGTTGATGGCAACGATCTCCAGCGGCAGATCGGGGCGTTCGATCAGCGCACGCAGCACGCTCTGGCCGATGCGGCCGTAGCCGTTGATGGCGACGCGATAGGTCATGGGCGATCGGGTAACCCAACGTTGAGGACGGTGTCGAGGTCGACCATCTTAGCGCATTCATTACCGACGAGCCGAGAAGGGGTAGATGTCAGTCTAAAGCACTGGACGAAACGGGGGCTGCCTCGTAGCTTGAAACGATCTCTCTCATGCCAGAGGCTCTTCCGCGATGGCTGATGCCAATGCCTTTTCTGTTTCACTTTCTGTTCGTTCTGTTCGTTCTGTTTCACCCGCGGTCTTGTCGATAAACGTTCGGACGACATCGCCATGATGCGCCGTCTCGAGTCTCTGGCATTCCATCTCTCCGCCACCGAATGTCCGGTCGAAGGCGAGGGCAGTGGGGTAGTCATGGCGAGTGCGGAGCCGCTGAGTCTGTGCGGCGGGGTGGAGCCGCAGGAGGGCGCGGTGATCGATCGCCAGCACCCGCTGTTTGGCGAACGTATCGCCGGTCGGGCGCTGGTCATACCCCTCGGAGGCGGGACTGCCGGCAGCGTGATGCTGTTGGAGGCGATTCATGCCGGACAGGCGCCGGCGTTGATCGTGCTCGATCGGATCGATGAGGTCAGCGTTCTGGCGGCCATCGTCGCCGAAGAGGCGCTGTCGCTGACGGTGCCGGTCATCGTGCTGGACCCCGCGCGCTTTGCCCTGGCGCAGGCGGCGCATCTCATCACCCTCCATCGTGGCCGGCAGCTGGTGGTCAGCGGCCCGCGTCTGGCGGGCCTGGCCAGCGTGACGGCCGGTGGGGCGCTCGGGCATGAGCCAGCGCCAACGACGGCGGCGAACGACGGCTTTGCCCTGTCGCCGGCGGATCGGCGCTGTCTTGCCGGTGAGACAGGCCCGGCAGCCCAGGTCGCCATGCGCATCGTGGTGCGACTGGCGCGACTGCAGGGCGCAGTCGAACTGCTCGATGTGACTCGCGTACACATCGATGGCTGCCTATACACGGGGGCGGCTGGGCTGGTCTTTGCTGAGCGTCTGGTCGAGTGGGGCGGGCATGTCTGCGTGCCGACGGCTGTCGAGACGCGCCTCGACACGACCGTTTCGACAGTGGAAACGACCAGCGACTCGCTGGCTGCGTCGACGGAGGCGACGGAACGACTCATCGAGCTTTGCCGGAAGCTCGGTGCATCGCCCGTTGCCAGCGCAGAGACGGTGCTGGAGCGCACGCCATTGCCATGGCCGCTCGCACTATGTGTCGCGTTGACCGGGCGGGCGCCGGCGCCATTCGTCCACTGATCCCGCCACGGTCTCCATAGCCATGTTCTCCACAGCAACGTCCTCGTCGCTCAGCGGCTGGCGCTCCATTGGGCGGCGATCGCGTTGAGCTGTTCCGCCAGCGTTTCCGGCATCTCCATCGGCAGTAGATGGCCGTAGCCGGGGAACACCTCGAGCTTGCCCTGGGGCAGGTGCGGCATCACTTCCGCGCGCTGAGTGTCGGGAGGCAGCGATGGATCCTTGTCGCCGACCAGCACCCAGGCCGGGTAGGGGAGTTTGCCGACGGCCTCGCGCCAATCCTCGGCGTAGGTCGTCGTCGGCCAGGCGCGCCACGCCGCCGGGTTGGCGTTGATCGCGTCCTCCACCGCCTGCTGGTAAAGCGTGGGAGCGAGCGAGACTTCGCTGGCGCCGTCGATGAACTGACGAGCCTGGACCTCGCTGAAATCGAAGTCGAGCTGGAATCGATGCTCCTCGTCGCCGATCGACTGCGGCCCCGGCGGCGAGGGTGCGATCAGGACCAGCGCGCGCAGCCACGCCGGCCGAGCGGCGGCGACGGTCATGGCGATGCGACCGGAAAACGAGTGCCCGACCAGGATGACGTTGTCGAGTCCGGCGGCTTCGATGTACTGCTCGACATGCCGGGTCATCGAGGCGACGTCGAATCCCGCCACCTCGCTGGCGCGGCCGAATCCCGGCATGTCCAGCGTGACGACCCGGTATCGCTCGTCGAGAAGCGGCAGGACCGCTTCCCACTCATGGTGGGAACTGCCGAAAAAGTGCATCAGCACCAGCGTCGGGTCTCCCTGACCGCTATCACTGGCTATCGTCATCGAGGCTCTCCTTGAGGATCTGACTGAGACGTCGAAACATTCGACGAACTGCTCACAGCGTAGCGGGATCTGGACTGCTGTCAGGCTTTGGCGCCATTCGAACGACGACCGGTCGCGACGTTCAGTAGAAGAGATGCCAGACGAGGGGCAGCACGACGGCGGTGAAGGCGCCGGTCAGGCTCATGCCCAGGGAGGCGAAAGCGCCGGCGACGCTATTGATCTCGAAGGCGCGGACCGTGCCCAGGGCATGGCCGTTGATGCCCAGCGCCAGGCCGATCAGTCTCGGGTCGCGAATCTGCAGAATCCGGCTCAACCACTCCACGCCAAAAATGGCTGTCACGCCCGTGGTCAGTAGGGCGCCCATCAGCAGTGCTCTGGAGCCGCCGAGCTCTTCGGCCAGGCTCAAAGCGATGGGGGAAGTCACCGATTTCGGCGCCAGCGAGGCGAGCACGTTCTCCGGCGCTCCCATGACGGCGGCGATGATCACCGCGTAGCAGGCGGCCAGCGTCGCCGACAGTGGCAGCGTCATCAGGATCGGCTTCCACAGGGCGCGAATCTGCGGCAACTGCTGATAGAGCGGCACGGCCAGCGCGACGGTGGCAGGCCCCAGCAGCAGCATCAGCCAGCTAGCCCCCCGGTTGTAGTCCTCCACGCCGATCGGCAACAGGGCGATGATCACGGCAATCATGATCGCCGCGATCAGCATCGGCGGGCACCAGCTGGGCCTGCGCATCAGCTTGAACAGGCGAATGCCGATGAAATAGGCGCCAAGGGTGAGCGTGATGGCGGCGATGGGCGACTCGAACCACTGCTGCGGTAGCTGGGCAAGTCGTCCGAGCCAGTCACTCATGGTCGGCGCTCCTCAAGTCGCTCTCGGCGGCGCCCTGGGGCAGGTAGCGACGCATCAGCAGCAGACTCGACAACACGCTGAGCAGCGTGCCGACGATCAACGCGGTGAGAATTGCGGCCCATTGATCGGCAAATTGATCGGCGACAAAGAATATCTCGACGACACCGGGCATGATCAGTAGCGCCAGCATGGCGATCAGCGGCTGACTGATTCGAACGACGTCCGCATTCATCCCGCCGCGGTAGCCGAACCATAGCGTCAGCAGCAGCATGCCGATCACGCCGCTGGGCATGGGAATATGAAACAGTCGCACGAGGGCCTGGCCCAGCATCAGAAAGACGAGCAGCCACAGGAAACCGCGCAGAACGGACATCGCAGAAATCTCGGATTGCTGAAAGACGAGCATCATACCAAATGCGTCGTGCGGTTCCGGACGACATCTGCCATGACGGGCGCTCAACACTTTCCCATGACGATTTTCAGCCGATGCCCGGATACGAAACGTGACAATCTAGGAAAGCCCCGCCAGGGCGCCCGGCGACGGGAACAGGCAGTGCAGAAATGGTGCATGGGCGTGAACTGCGACGCATTGTCGCTTATTCTTGGCGCAGATATGGCCGCTGATCGAGGATCGCTGCGAGAGCGGAGGCCTGAAGCCGAGCGACGTGGCATGAAACGGCAGCGGATTTTGTCGATAAATTTGTGCGATGAACTTGTTCAATGGATTTGTTCGATGGATTTGTGCAACGGACAAGCGCGTGGTCGGACCGGGTGGGCTGATGCCAGCCTCTCGTGACGATACGCGGTAAAGCGACGCCAGGGCAGCCATTACCGGTTTGCCCTCTTTGGTAGAACGGGTAACCATCGCTGGTGGGCGGGAAGCGGTCGAGGTCGAGCCCCGCATGCCCCATCTTGAGTACAGAGGAAAAGCAACATGACCGATATCGCCAAGCTGCTGGGCAAGGAAGCGGATAGCCTTCTCGGCTACACCTGCACGGGTTTCAAGAAAGAGGACCTGTACCTGCCGGGACCCGACTTCGTCGATCGTGTGTTCTCCGACAACGATCGCAGCCCGCACGTGATGCGTAACCTGCAGACCCTGTTCAATACCGGTCGTCTCGGTGGCACCGGCTATCTCAGCATTCTGCCGGTCGATCAGGGGATCGAGCACTCGGCCGGGGCCTCTTTTGCGCCCAATCCGATGTATTTCGATCCCAAGAACATCGTCGAACTGGCGCTGCAGGGCGGTTGCAACTGCGTCTGTTCGACCCTGGGCGTGCTGTCGTCCGTAGCGCGGCGCTATGCCCACAAGATCCCGATGATGCTCAAGCTCAATCACAACGAGAGCCTGACGTTGCCGGCGATGTACGAACAGACGATGTTCGCGCAGATCGAGCAGGCCCATAACATGGGCTGCATCGCGGTCGGTGCCACCATCTATTTCGGCTCAGAAGATAGCCGTCGGCAGATCCAGGAAGTCAGCGAAGCCTTCGAGCGCGCGCACGAGCTGGGCATGGTCACCGTGCTGTGGTCGTATCTGCGCAATCCGGAGTTCAAGAAGGACGGCACCGACTATCACGTCTCCTCCGACCTCACCAGCCAGGCGGTGCACCTGGCGGCGACCATCAAGGCGGATATCGTCAAGCAGAAGCTGCCGGAGAACAACGGCGGCTACAAGGCGATCGGTTTCGGCCATACCCACGACAAGGTCTACAGCGAACTGACCAGCGATCATCCGATCGATCTGGCCCGCTATCAGGTGGCCAACTCGTTCATGGGGCGCGCCGGGCTGATCAACTCCGGTGGCGGCGCCAAGGGCCATTCCGATCTGGGTGAGGCGGTGCGTACCGCGGTCATCAACAAGCGCGCGGGTGGCATGGGGCTGATTTCGGGGCGCAAGGCGTTCCAGAAGCCGCTGAAGGAAGGTATCGAACTGCTCAATGCGGTTCAGGACGTCTATCTCTCCAAGGACGTGACGATCGCTTGATCGTGACCGTCCGACGTTAGACGTTGGTTGTCAGCGGTAAAAGCCCGGCCTAGTGCCGGGCTTTTTTTCGCCTCGATATCAGGTAGTTGCTAAAGCTCGTTGGGTGCGACTTTGGTCGGGCGACTTAAGTTGAATTGTCTGACAAAGTCGCTTTCTCTACCTTGCAAGACGTGTTCGATGATAACGCTATCATCTAGATCTTACGGACTGTCATCGAGATCTTGCGAACGGTCATTTGGATCTTGCGAACGGTCATTTGGATCTTGCGGACTGTCATTTAAATCTTGCGGAAGAGCGGAGCAGTGGTTCGTGCTCCGGCCGTGAGACAACGGTATGAGGGAGACGCATCATGAAAGCGATTCTGAGCAAGACCTGCCTGGCCGTGCTGGCTACCGCCGCTATCGGCGTATCGGCCTCCGCCCAGGCCGCCGACGACTGCCCGATTCCGGGCAACCTGCGGGTGGTGATCGGTTCGACGTCGACCGGCGGGGATACCTATCAGGCCTCCAGCATGGTGGTCGACAAGCTGGCCGACCAGCTCGATATCAACGCCAAGGTCGACGCCGTCGGCGTCATGCCCGGCTTCCAGGCGTTGGAGCGTAGTCGCCACGGCAACACGATCATGATCTTTCACGATGGCGCCTACCTGGGCAACCTCTACGGCGTGAACGGCTATCCGAACATCTTCGACAAGTTCGTCGTGGGGCCGACGGTGGCGATCAATCCGGGTAATGCCTACCTGGTACCCAAGAATTCACCCTATCAGTCGATGAGCGACATCATCGAAGCGGCGGGTGAGGGCAAGAAAGTGAAGGTCGCCATCCAGCCGGGCGGCGTTTCCGAGATCGGCCTGACGGCAATGAAGAACGCTGTGCGTGCGAAGTATCCGGGCAAGGAGAGCAACCTCGTTGCGGTCAACACCGGCTCTCAGGCCGACAAGAACCAGCTTCTGTTCGACGGTGCGGTGGATGTGATCAACGGCTCGGTCCAGGCCAACGAGCAGTACACCCAGCTGCCCGAGGACGACCAGAAGGCCATGCGCTTCGTCTGGATCACGGCGCGGGAAAAGACCATCGCCGAGACCAACGAAGAAGGCATGGGTGACACCACGCGGGAGCAGTTGCTGCAGTACGTGACGCCGAAGTCCAGCGTGCCGATGAGTGAAGACGAGGACTTCACCTTCGATAAGGAATTCTTCCTTCTCTACAACAAGGATATGGATCCCGCTGCCATCAAGTGCATCGATAATGCGCTCGCTGAGGTCTATAAGGACGACGAGTTCAAGGACCAGCTGAAGCGTTCGTTCTTCGTGCCTGATTACAAGCCTTCCGAAGAAGCCGCCAGCTACCTGAAAGAGAAGAACGACGAGTACAAGACCATCATCAGCAATCTGAAAGGCTGATCCTGCCGCGTGCCGGTCGACCAGGGTCGTCGACCGGCACGACTTCGTTTCCACCACTGAGACTGCCGGCGATGACCCGGCGCAGGAGCCGCTTTCCATGGAAAGCCAATGGCTGTCGATGCTCGATGTGACTATCGACTTCGACCAATCGCATCTCTTTTTCCCCCGTATCATCACCTGGATCCTGGTCATCCTGCTGGCGATGATCGTGGTCACCCGCTACCGCTTGCTGGTACCGGGGCTCAAACGCGCAGGCCGCGTACTGGTCGGGCGCGAGGGCGAGTTCGATCACAAGCGTTTCTTCGGCACGCTGGCCCTGACGACGGCCTACTTCTATCTGATGAGCGTGCTGAGCGACGTGTTTCCCAACACCGGCTACAGCTTTCTGATCATGTCGGTGGCGTTCGTGTTTCTGTTGTCGCTGCTGTATGTCGATCATCTGACGCGGCGCCTGTTCGTCATTCTCGTGCTGAACGCGCTGATTGCGCCGACGCTGGCGTGGTACGTGCTGGCGCAGCTGTTCCGCATCACCTTGCCCTGATTTCTTAGCCCTGTCCGTCGGAGACTCGTCTCATGGATATCCTGTCTCATCTCACGCCGATGTTCTTCGGGCTGATCGCCGCGGGAACGTTGATCGGCATCATTTTCGGCGCGATCCCCGGCATGACCGCCACCATGGCGGTGGCCGTGTGTCTGCCACTGACCTACGCCTTCGGGCTCCAGAACGGCATCGCGCTGCTGCTGGGGCTCTACGTCGGCGGTATCTCGGGCGGCATGGTGCCCGCGGTACTGATCAACATCCCCGGTACGCCATCGTCGATCACCACCACGTTCGACGGCTACCCGATGGCCAGGCGCGGCGAAGGCGAGCGCGCGCTCAAGATCGGTATCGTCGCCTCGGTCTTCGGCGGGCTGTTCAGCGCCGCGGTACTGTTCTTCTTCGCCCCGGTGCTGGCGGACTTCGCGATCAAGTTCTCCTATGTCGAGAAGTTCCTGATCATCCTGCTGGCGTTGACGGTCATTGCTTCACTCTGCTCCAACATGCTGATGGGGATCTTCAGCGGCGTGCTGGGCGTCTGGTTGAGCCTGATCGGCACCTACTCGATCACCGAGGGCGGCAATGGCGAGCCGCGGTTGATGTTCGATTTCATGCAGTACTACCTGATCGATGGGTTCTCGCTGCTGCCGGTACTGATCGGGATTTTCGGTCTGACCACCGTACTGCTGGATGCCGAGAAAGGGTTCAAGGACGAGACCGGCCAGGGGCCGATCTCGCTCAAGGGCGGCGCCAAGTTCAAGTTCAGCGTGTTCAAGGGCCAACTGACCAATCTGGTGCGCTCCTCGAGCATCGGTACCTTCATCGGAATTCTGCCGGGGGTCGGCGGTAGCGCCGCTTCGGTGCTGGCTTACAGCCAGGAGAAGAACTTCTCGCGGGACTCTTCCCAGATGGGCAAGGGCGCGCCGCAGGGGATCGTCTCTTCGGAATCGTCCAACAACGCGTTGACCGGTGGCGCACTGGTGCCATTGCTTTCGCTGGGCATCCCGGGGGATTCCACCACCGCGATCCTGATCGGTGCCTTCACGCTGCAGGGTATTCAGGTCGGGCCGCTGTTCATCGGCAACAACATCGATACCTGGTATCTGATGATCATCGCGCTGCTGGCGGCCAACGTGATGATGTTCGGGATCATGTACTTCGCGATCCGCCATATCGCCAAGGTGATCGAGGTACCCAAGTACATCCTCTACCCGCTGATCATCATGATGTGTGTGGTGGGCGCTTACGCCATCAACTACGGGATCATGTTCGATGTCTGGACACTGCTGCTGTTCGGTATCTTCGGCTGGGTCGCTCACAAGATCGGGCTGGAGACGGTACCGCTGATCATCGGCTTCATTCTGGGCAAGTCGGCGGAGGTCTACTTCGTCAAGAGCATCGAGTCCTACGGCAATCTCTCGATCTTCTTCACCAAGAGCCCGATCGCGATGTTCCTGTGGGTGTTGATCGCGGTCTCCGTGGCATTCGCGATCTATCTGCGGGTGCGCAATCGCCGGCAGCCGACCGTCGAAAGCTGACGCTTCTGTCACGAAAAAGCGCCCATGTCATCGAGGATGGCATGGGCGCTTTGCGTCGGGACGACAGAGACTTAATCGGCGCTCAGTTTGCGCACTTGGTTGAGATTTTCCATCGTCGTCAGGCACGCCTCGGCGGCTTCGCGACCCTTGGTCAGGAAGTGCTCGCGGAAGAAGGTCGTGTGCGCTTCGTGCTCGTGGAAGTGATGCGGCGTCAGCACCGCGGAGAGCACCGGCACTTCCTGCTCGACCTGCAGCGCCATCAGCGCATCGATCACGGCGGTGGAGACGAAATCGTGGCGGTAGATGCCGCCGTCGACGACGAATCCGGAGGCGACGATCGCGGCGTAACGACCGCTCTTGGCCAGCAGCTTGGCCTGCAGCGGAATCTCGAACACGCCCGGGACGGTAAAGGTGTCGACCTGATCGACGGCAAAGCCGCGTTCGGCGACGGTTTCCAGAAAGGCGGTGTGGCAGTTACCGACGATATCCCCGTGCCAGTCGGCGCGGATGAAGGCGATGCGTTGCGACAGCGTCTGGGAGGAGAGCTGCGGCGGATAGGACTGATTCATGGTCGTTTCCTGAACGTTGGTTAACCAGAATCAGGGCTGCGGATCCGCTTGGGGTCGGAGCTGGCGGGTAACAGCGTCGATCAATGGTGAAACATCGATAGCGACGGATGAACCGGCCGGATCGTCATTAGGTTTTCAAATCCTAGCAAGGGGAACCGTTCTCTTTCATCCGGACTATCACCGTCGGCTTCGGAATCTCACCGAATCTGCTGACCTCGATGGCGACGCCATCAAGCGCTCGCGGGCTGAGATGCTGGCGTCTTTTCACGCTGCATCATTACCGCCGGTGGGGACTTTCACCCCGCCCTGAGAACCGACTGCGGCGAACCGCAATCCGCCGATAGTCTACGCCGTTCCTGGCTCCTGAGAAAGCCGGAGTCGGTGGCGCCTGTGGTATCGTTGGGCGGCCAAGCCGAGCCGAATTCGACCTTTTCAAACCGACTCGATCTTTTTCAAATCATGGAAGCGTGCATGAACGAGCGCAACGAGAACGCCGATATTGCCCTGATGACGGAAATTGCCACCCTCTATTACACCGAGGGGGAAACGCAGGAGGTCATCGCCAATCGGCTGGGGATCTCTCGGGTCAAGGCGGGGCGATTGCTCAAGCGCGCCCAGGCGGAGGGGATCGTCGATGTCAGGGTGCGTCAGCATCCCGCCGTCAGTGCGGAAATCGAGCAGGCGCTCAAGCGGCGTTTCGGGATCAAGCGCGCCTTGATCGCGCTCGATCACGCCGAGTCCGATGGCCAGCGCGCCAACGTGGCGAGCCTGGTGGCCGATCATCTTTCCCGCCAGCTGAGCGAGGGGGCGATCGTCGCCGTCGGCATGGGCCGCAACGTGGGTGCGGTGGCGGACAACGTGTTCGAACAGGGTCAGCGCCAGTGTTCGTTCGTCTGCGCCATCGGCGGCTCGGTGCGGGCGGGGGAGTACATGAACCCCGACCACATCTGTCGCCGGTTGGCGATCAAGTTCGGCGGCGACAGCGAGACGCTCTACGCGCCGGCGCTGGTGCAGAATCTCGAGCTGCGTGATGCAATGTACGAAAACCCGACCATCCGCCAGACGCTGGACCGTGCCCGGCGCGCCGATCTCGCCCTGATCGGCATCGGCGATCTCAGCGAAAACAGCAACATGGTGCGGATGGGCTGGTTCACGCCCCAGGAGACGGCCGAGGCACGCCTCTCCGGCACGGTCGGCGACATGATGGGCTACGACTTCATCGACATCTACGGCCGCCCGTCGATGACGCCGATGCAGGGCCGCGTCATCGGCCTGACGATCACCGACCTGGCGCGGATTCCCGACGTCATCGCCATCGCCGCCGAGAATACCAAGGCGGCCGGCATTCTCGGTGCGCTGCGCACGGGTGTCATCGATACGCTGGCGACCAGCGTCACCAACGCTCACACCATTCTGCGTCTGGACGAAGCGACACGAATCGACGACAAGCCCGATTGAACGTTTTATGACCCCCGCAACGAAAAACGCCCGGCCATTCGATTCGAACAGGCCGGGCGCTTCGTTTCGAGCTTTCAGACGCTGAAAATTAACCCAGCAGCTTCTCGGCACGCGTGACGACGTTGTCGACGGTGAAGCCGAAGTGCTTGAACAGGTCGCCGGCCTTGCCGGATTCGCCGTAGGTCGTCATGCCGATGACATCGCCGTCGAGACCGACGTACTTGTACCAGGTCGACGGAATGGCCGCTTCCACCGCCAGACGCGAGCGGACCGCTTTGGGCAGCACGGACTCGCGATAGCTATCATCCTGCTCGTCGAAAGCGCTGGTGCACGGCATGGAAACCACGCGAACCTTCTTGCCCTTGCCTTCGAGTTCCTTGGCGGCGTCCATTGCCAGGCCCACTTCGGAACCGGTGGCGATCAGGATGAGTTCCGGCTTGCCGCCTTCGGCATCCTTCAACACGTAGCCACCGCGACGGATGTTCTTCAACTGAGCCTCGTCACGCGACTGTGCCGGCAGATCCTGACGCGAGAAGATCAGCGCGGTCGGACCTTTTTCACGCTTCAGACCCTCGACCCAGGCTGCCGTGGTTTCGGTGGCATCGCACGGGCGCCAGGTGGCCAGGCCCGGCAGATTGCGCAGGTCGGCCAGCTGTTCGATCGGCTGGTGCGTGGGACCGTCTTCGCCCAGGCCGATGGAGTCGTGAGTGAAGACGTGGAGGATCCGGGTGTGCGACAGCGACGACATGCGCACGGCGTTGTGCATGTACTCCATGAACACCAGGAAGGTGGCGTCATAGGGAATGAAGCCGCCATGGGTGGCGATACCGTTGGCGATCGCGCCCATGCCGAATTCGCGCACGCCATAGTGCAGATAGCCGCCGTTGAAGTCGTCCTTGGTGATCGCCTTGGCGCCTTTCCACAGCGTCAGGTTGGACGGCGCCAGGTCGGCACTGCCGCCGAACAGTTCGGGCAGATCCGGCCCCAGTTCGTTGAGCACGCCCAGCGACGCCTTGCGGGAAGCGGTGGTCTCGGACTTTTCCTGCGCTGCCTTGATCAGGGCATCGCCGTCGAAGCTGGCCGGCAGCTCGCCGTTGTAGCGGCGCTTGAGCTCCTTGGCGAGTTCCGGATGGGCCTTCTCGTAGGCGGCCAGTTTCTCGTCGTACTCGGCTTCGCGCTTCTTGCCCGCGTCGCGCGCGTCCCACGCCTGGTAGTACTCGTCCGGGATCTCGAACGCCGGATATTCCCAGCCAAGCTGTTTGCGCGCGGCGGCGACTTCGTCTTCACCCAGCGCGGCACCGTGGCTCTCTTCCTTGCCGGCCTTGTTGGGCGAGCCGAAGCCGATCACGGTCTTGCAGATGATCAGCGAGGGCTTGTCGGTGACGCTCTTGGCTTCTTCGATGGCGGCACTGATCTGTTCGGCATCGTGGCCGTCGACATCGCGGATCACATGCCAGTGGTAGGCCTCGAAGCGCTTGCCGGTATCGTCGGTGAACCAGCCCTCGACTTCGCCGTCGATCGAGATGCCGTTGTCGTCGTAGAACACGACCAGGTTGCCGAGGCCAAGCGTACCGGCCAGCGAGCAGGCTTCGTGGCTGATGCCTTCCATCAGGCAGCCGTCGCCGGCGAATACCCAGACGCGGTGGTCGACGATCTCGTGACCGTCACGGTTGAACTGCGCGGCCAGCGTGCGCTCGGCGATGGCCATGCCGACACCGTTGGCGAGGCCCTGACCCAGCGGACCGGTGGTGGTCTCGATGCCGGGTGTGTAGCCGTGTTCCGGGTGACCGGGGGTCTTCGAACCCAGCTGACGGAAGTTCTCGAGCTCCTTCATCGGCAGGTCGTAACCGGTCAGATGGAGCAGCGAGTAGTGCAGCATCGAGCCATGACCGTTGGAGAGAATGAAGCGGTCGCGATCTTCCCAGTCCGGATTGGCCGGGTTGTGCTTGAGATGATCGTTCCACAGCACTTCCGCGATATCCGCCATGCCCATCGGCATACCGGGATGGCCGGAGTTGGCCTTCTGTACGGCGTCCATGGAAAGCGCACGGATGGCGTTGGCTAGCTGGCGACGAGATGGCATTGGCTTTCGAATCCCCTAGATCTTGGATAAATAATGGCGCGAGACGCGATCTGGCTCTCAGTTTGACACGACTAGACTCTCAGTTTGACACGACTACCTAGTGTAGCGCGGCTGGTCGGCCTCATACCGCTGACCTGTTTTGCACGTCTGACAAGTGCCGCGCAGCTGAATGAACCAGTGCCGCGCAGCTGATTCAAGTGTAGCGCGACTGACTAGTTTGATGTGAGCAGCGCGGCTTCGTTCACGATGGTCTCGAAGGCCGCCGGATCGTGGGCAAATCGACCCAGAAACAAACCGTCGACCTGTCCTGCCAACCGGGTCAATAGACCGGAGCCCGCGCTGCCGCCATAGATCACCGTAGCAGATGAATGCCGGGACAGGTGTTCGCGCAAGCCCTGACAGACCGCTGCAATGTGGGCAAGTGATGCCGGCTCCGCCGCGCCGATCGCCCAGTGCGGTTCGTAGGCAATCACCAGTGGCTGCGAGCGCTGTGCCGGCGTCGCCAAGGACAGCGCCGAATCGATCTGTTCGCGACAGTCGGCAATGGCCTCGAACGGATCGCCATGATCGGCCTCGCCGATACACAGCACCGGAACCAAACCGTGTGCCAGTGCCACCTGGGTCTTGGCGGCGACGACGTGGGCATCTTCTCCGAACAGACGCCGCCGTTCGGCGTGGCCGATCTCGACATATCGACAGCCCATTTCGGCCAGCATGGCACCACTCACCTCTCCAGTATAAGCACCGTGCGGCGACTGATACAGGTTTTGGCCGCCGACGCCGATGGGCGTATCGGCAAAACACTCGAGCACCGGTGGCAGGGCAGGAAAGCTGGGCAGCACGAAAAGCGACACCCGGCCATCCTGGATGGCCGGGTGAGGGGCAACCTTGTCAGCGATCTGGCGACACCAACTGACTGTCTGGGCGTAGCCGAAATACATCTTGAAACTGATACCCAAGGTGATCGGGAGTTTGGCCATGACGTTCTCGGGATACTCGCTCTTGATTGACCACGAACCGGTGGTGACATCGCCCGGTTCGTGGCTATCCAGTTCGTGGCTGGACAGTTCGCGGTCAGACGGCTCGCGCCTGGCCGGTACGTTCAGCGCTGATCGATGACGGCCTGGACGGCAGCGACGATCAGCGAGAGCGATACCGCACCGGGGTCCGAGGTACCCAGACTCTTTTCCGCCAGTGGTCGAGCTCGTCCCAGCTTGGGCTTCAGATCGGCCGTGGCCTTGGCGGCATTGTCAGCCGCCTCGACGGCCTTGGCCCAGGCGGCCGGAAGTGTTTCTCCCTCGGCAACGGCGCGTTCGAGCGTTTCACTGAACGGTGCCAGCGCATCGACCAGCGTCTTGTCGCCCAGTTTGGCCTTGCCGAACGCCATGACGTCGTCCTTGGCCTTGGTGATGCCCTGCGCATAAAGCGCCGGTGTCGGCTCGTCGTCATCGCCGAGCGTCACGCTCAGTGCGTTGAGCATGACGCCCCAGATGGCGCCGGACGTGCCGCCCGCGCGATCCGACCACGCCTCTGCCGCCAAGCGTAGCAGCGTGCCGGCGCCCGCGTTGCGACTGACGGCGTCCTCGGCCGCCAGTTCGGCCGCCACCACGCCGCGCTGCATGCCGATGCCGTGGTCGCCGTCGCCGGCGATGGCGTCCAGACGGCCGAGCTCTTCCACGTTCTGATCGATGATCTTGCGCGTCGCGCTCAAGGCGCTATACAGGCAGCGGGCCGCGGCGATCGATGACTCGCTCGCCGGCGGAATGGCGTCGGCGTCGGGAATATCGAGCTGGGATGCATCGATCGGCGGCGCTGCTTCGAGACTGCCCTTGCGATAGGCCGGGGCGTCCGCGGGGGCTTTCCACAGCCGCTCCAGTTCGTCGTCAAGCCAGAACAGCGTCAACGATGCGCCTGCCATGTCGAGACTGGTCACCAGCTCGCCGACCTCCGGCTCGACAATCTCGAGCCCCGCATCGCCAAGGAGTTGGTGAACCCGGCGATAGACCACGAACAGCTCTTCGTACTTGATCGAACCCAGCCCATTGAGCAGCACCGACACTCTGGCGCCCTTGGCACTGTCGATCCCCTCGGGGATCTCGTCGAGGAGATGCGAGACGAGCAGTTCCGCCAGGGCGTCGGCGGTGGGCACGTCCTGCTCGCTGATGCCCGGCTCGCCGTGAATGCCGAGGCCGACCGCCATCTTGCCCGATGGCACATGAAACAGGGCATCCTTCGCCCCCGGCAAGGTACAGCCATCGAACGCCACGCCCATCGAGCGCGTGCGGAAATTGGCGGCGCGCGAGATGCGCACGACCTCTTCGAGCGAATAACCCGCCTCTGCGGCCGCCGCCGCGATCTTGAACACGGTCAAGTCGCCGGCGATGCCGCGCCGCTTGTGAATTTCATCCTGACTGGCGCTGGAAACGTCGTCGATGACGGCGACGATCTCGCAGGGAATACCCTCGCGAATCAGGCGTTCCCGCGCCTGACCGAAATGCAGCACGTCACCAGCGTAATTGCCGAAGCTGAGCAGCACGCCGGCACCGTTGTTGGCGGCCTTGCAGACGTTGTAGACCTGCTGCGCCGAGGGTGAGGCGAACAGGTTGCCCATGACCGCGCCGTGCGCCAGGCCCTGGCCGACCAGACCGGCGAAGGCGGGGTAGTGTCCCGAACCGCCGCCGATGACGACGGCAACGGTTCCCGGTTCGCTGCGAGTGCTGCGGATGACCCCCCCGGGGATCTGACAGACGCGCTGCGCATGCGCGGCGACGAATCCTTCGGTGGCTTCATCGACGAAATTCACAGGATCGTTGTAAAGACGTGTCATGGCCGACGCTCCCGGCAACTGGGTGAATGCCAGGCTGAGCGGCTCAGGATCGTCCTGGCGCCACCGCCTGATGAAAATATGATCTTGTTGTGCGCATTTGGTTTTGCGCGGCGATAGCGATCATCATAGCGACGGCAATCCCACGCGATATGCGACTTTGGTGGACAAGTGAACGGTGGGCTAGAGCGAATTCATTCACGGCGTCAGCCTGAATAGTGCCGTTCGGCGCTTTCCAAGAGCACGATTTTCTCTTTTGGAGTACTACTATTTGCCCATATGGATGCGTGTTGTTCATATGATCGGCGTGCCGCTATGATGTCCCATCGGCAATCGACGCCGTTGACGGCATGGGAGGGTGAGTAATGGCACAGAAATGGCGAGTGGCGCTGGGGTGTGATGAAGCGGCCTATGAAATGAAGCAGGCAATGATCGAGCACGTCAGATCCCTGGGGCACGAGGTCGAGGACTTTGGAACTCATGACGCGAAGCCGGTGCTCTATCCGGATATCGCGATCGCTGTCGCGGAAGCGATTGGTGAGGGGCGCTACGATCGCGGCATTCTGATGTGCGGCACGGGTATCGGCGTGGCGATATCGGCCAACAAGGTGCCGGGGATCCGCGCTGCACAGGCCCACGATACCTACTCGGCGGAGCGCGCGCGCAAGAGTAACGATGCCCAGATTGTCACCATGGGCGCTCGCGTCATCGGCATCGAGCTGGCCAAGACGATCGCCGAATCGTTTCTCAGCAACGAGTTCGACCCGGGCGGGAGATCACAACCCAAGGTGGATCGGATCGAGGCCTACGAACGGGATCATCGCTGAGGAGGATTTTCGCAGTCAGGGCGCCCGATGAGGCGCCTTTTTCTTGAAATTGTTCATATGATCGATATCGGTTCTTTTTTGTACCAATTTGAATTTGTTTTTATTTTGCCTAGATCAAATTTTGACCAATGACTTTAGTCTCATGTCTTTTTAGAACATAGAATAAATCACTGTTTTATATGATTAAAAAATAACTTTGGCTAAAGTCTTAGAGGGCTAGCTATTGATGTCATGGTCAAGATAAGGCTAAAAACATATGACCGAAGTTTGATCATGTGTTTTCCGGAGGCCCCATGAGCGAATCTACCGTTACATTCACGCAGCCGACTCCCGCTGGCGATATCCCCAAGACGATGAAGGCGGTGGTCGCCTATGCGCCCAACGATTATCGCTATGAGGAAGTGCCGGTTCCCGAGATCGATGACAAGGAAATTCTGATCAAGGTCGAGGGATGTGGCATCTGCGCCGGTGACATCAAGTCCTACGATGGCGCGCCCAGCTTCTGGGGTGACGAGACCCAGCCGGCCTATATCAAGGCGCCGATGATCCCGGGGCACGAGTTCATCGGGCGGGTGGTCAAGGTCGGCGCTCAGGTTGAAGGCTATGCAGTTGGCGATCGTGTGATCTCCGAACAGATCGTGCCGTGCTGGAACTGTCGCTTCTGCGGTCGGGGTCAGTACTGGATGTGCGAAAAGCACGACCTGTACGGCTTCCAGAACAACGTCAACGGCGGTATGGCCGAGTACATGAAGTTCACGAAGGAGGCGATCAATTATCACGTCCCCGAGGAACTGCCGCTGGAGAAGGCGATCCTGATCGAGCCCTACGCCTGCTCGCTGCATGCGGTGCAGCGCGCCAGAATCGAGCTGGGCGATGTGGTGGTGCTTTCCGGCGCCGGTACGCTGGGGCTGGGCATGGTCGGTGCGGCCAAGAAATCGGGTGCCGAGACATTGATCGTGCTGGACCTGTTCGACGATCGCCTGGAACTGGCCAAGAAGTTCGGCGCCGATCTGACCCTCAACCCCAAGCGCGATGACGTGGTCTCGATCATCAAGGAGATGACCGACGGCTACGGCTGCGACGTCTATATCGAGGCGACCGGGCATCCCAAGTCGGTGGAGCAGGGCCTGTCGATGATCCGAAAGCTGGGGCGCTTCGTCGAGTTCAGCGTGTTCAAGGATCCGGTCAGCGTCGACTGGAGCATCATCTCCGATCGCAAGGAACTCGACGTGCTGGGATCGCACCTGGGTCCGTACTGCTACCCGCTGGTGATCGAGGGGATTCGCAACGGCGACTATCCCACCGACGGCGTGGTGACCCACAAGCTGCCGCTGGAGAAGTATGAGGAAGGGTTCGAGCTGATGAAGAGCGGTTCGAAGTCCTTGAAGATCGTGCTGATCCCTTGAGCCGACAGGTTTGCAAAAGAGGACGCTTTTCATGAGTGCAGCAGTTGCCAGTCGGCCAGCGGCGCCGAACAAGCTGAAGGGACGTCTGATCATCGGTGCCTGCGTGGTCGTGGTGCTGGCTGTAATGGCCTGGGATACCAAGGTGGTCGAGATCGGCTCGGAAGCGGCGCTCGAGGGTGGTTTCTCGGCGGACACCTACGGTGGCGAGCATTTCCCCGACATCCAGGCCAGCGTCGAGGAGCGTGCGGTCGAGGCCAGTGAGCTGGCGTCGGCCGTTCTCGATGACTCCACCGCGGCGGGGCAGAAATATGGTGTTGGCGAAGGTTTCGGACCGGTGGTGCCGGTCACGTTCACCGGCACTTTCGGCGAAGCTCGTTCCGGCATCTATCCGGTCAGCGTGGACGGCGTGTCAGACGACATCACCATTCGCGTGCAGACCGGCCCGGCGATCAACGGCACCGACCTGCGCGATGCTACCGGCGAGATATCGTTCGGCGAGTTCACCAACCAGATCGAGTATCAGAATGCGGGCGCGTCGATCAACGATGCGATGAAGAAAGCGGTATTGGCGGATGTGGACACGGCCAACCTCGAGGGCAAGAGCGTCAGCGTGACCGGGGTGTTCAAGCTGATCAATCCCAAGAATTGGCAGGTGACGCCCGTCAGTCTGGAGGTGGAATGATGCCTTCATCTCCCATCCAGCCCGCGCCTGTAAGCGAACCCGCCGACGACATCGTGCTGTCGGCGCGGGATGTCGCCAAGTCGTTCGGTAGCGTGCAGGCGCTCAAGACGGTCAACTTCGATGTCTACCGGGGCCAGGTGACCACGCTGTTCGGCGAAAACGGCGCCGGCAAGTCGACGTTGATGAAAATCCTCTCCGGCGTGATGCAGCCGACCTCCGGCGAGATTCTGCTGGAGGGCGAGCCGGTGCGCTTTTCCTCGACGACCGATGCCCAGCGTCTGGGAATCTCGATCATCCATCAGGAGCTGAGCCTGGCGCCCAATCTCAGCGTCCGTGACAACATCTTCATGGGGCGCGAGATCAAGGGGGCAATGGGCATCGACTATGCCGAGGAAGCCCGTCAGACCCGCGCCTTGATGGAAGAACTCGACGAGCCGATCGATCCGCTGACGCCGGTGGAGGATCTGCGCCTGGGCCAGCAGCAGATCGTCGAAATTGCCCGTGCGCTATCGGTGAATTCCCGCATCCTGATCATGGACGAGCCGACCTCGGCGCTGTCGGCGACCGAGGTAGAGGTCCTGTTTCGGGTGATTCGCGACCTCAAGAGCCGTGGGGTATCGATCGTCTATATCTCCCACCACCTGGAAGAGGCGCTGCTCATCACCGAGCACGCAGTGGTGCTGCGTGACGGCGTGATGACCGCCTATGCCAGACGGGCGGACATCGATCTGGAGTGGATCGTGCGCAACATGGTTGGCGAGAACTTCGATCTCGGCTCGCCGCCGACCGGTCATGCCCTGGGCGAGATAGCGCTGTCGCTCGACGACGTCAGCATCGCCGACACCGCCGTGCCGGATCGCTCGGTGGTCGATCATCTGTCGCTGGACGTCCGTGCCGGCGAGATCGTCTGCATTTACGGGTTGATGGGCGCCGGGCGCACCGAGCTGCTCGAGTGCGTCGCCGGTCGCGTGCCGCTGAGCGGCGGGCGAGTGGTGCTGGAAGGCGAGGACGTCTCGCACCTGAGCATCGCCGAGCGCATCGCCAAGGGGCTGGTGCTGGTGCCGGAAGATCGCCAGCGAGATGGCCTGGTGCAGACCATGTCGGTGGGCGAGAACCTGTCGCTGGCCAGCATCAAGGCGTTCACTCGCTGGCTGCTGACGTCGGGAAACCGCGAGCGCGGTGTGGTCGACGAGTCGATCGCCAACGTCCATATCAAGACCGACGGCCCCAGTGCCGAGATCGGCTCGCTCTCCGGCGGCAACCAGCAAAAGGTGGTTATCGGCAAGATGCTGGCGACGCATCCGCGCGTGGTGGTGCTCGACGAACCGAGCCGCGGCATCGATATCGGTGCCAAGGCCGAGGTGTTCAAGCTGCTGGCGGAAGGGGCGGCCAAAAAGGGGCTTGCGGTGGTCTTCTCTACTTCCGAAGTCGGCGAATGTCTGAGCATTGCCCACCGGATTGTGGTGATGAGTCGTGGGCGTATCGCCGCCGAATTCGGCGCCGACGCTTCCAAGGAGCAGATCATGGCGGCCTCCGGCGAAGCGGTGGTCGCCTGAAAGAACACGTTAGCGCCTTTTCTCGAACGGAGTTTTGATATGTCCAAACACAGCCAAGCGGCAGAGCGCCAACGGGGTGGCTTCGATCTGGGGCGCCTGCTGCTCGAAGGGCGAGCCTTTTTCGCCCTGATCGCGATCATCATCATCTTCTCGTCGCTGTCGCCGGTCTATTTCTCGACCAGCAACTTCCTGACCATGTCCTCCCACGTGGCGATCTTCGGGCTGCTGTCGATCGGCATGCTGCTGGTCATTCTTACCGGCGGTATCGATCTGTCGGTGGGCTCGACGCTGGGACTGTGCGGGGTGGTCGCGGGCTTTCTGATGCAGGGCGTGAGCTTCGACATGTTCGGCGTCACGCTCTATCCGCCGGTGTGGGTGGTGGTCATCCTGACCTGCGCGGTCGGCGCGTTCATCGGCGCCATCAACGGCGTGCTGATCGCCTACTTCAAGGTGCCGGCCTTCGTCGCGACGCTGGGGCTGCTTTATGTCGCTCGCGGCGTGGCGCTGCTGATGACCGACGGTTTGACCTACAACAACCTCGGCGGCAGCGCGGAGCTCGGCAATACCGGCTTCGACTGGTTGGGTTTCAATCGCCTGTTCGGCGTGCCGGTGGGGGTATTGATCCTGGCGGTGGTGGCGATCGTCGCGCTGCTGGCGCTATCCCGTACGCCTTTCGGGCGTTGGGTCTACTCCACCGGGGGTAACGCACGGGCGGCCGAACTCTCGGGTGTGCCGGTCAAGCGAGTACAGGTCTCGGTCTACGTGCTCTCCGGCATCTGCGCGGCCATCGCCGGCCTGGTGTTGTCGTCCCAGCTGACTTCCGCCGGTCCGACCGCCGGCACCACCTACGAACTGACGGCCATTGCCGGCGTGGTCATCGGCGGCGCGGCGCTGACCGGCGGCCGCGGTAACGTGCGCGGCACGCTGCTCGGCGCCTTCGTGATCGGCTTTCTCTCCGACGGTCTCGTCATCATCGGCGTTTCTTCCTACTGGCAGACCGTGTTCACCGGTGCGGTGATCGTGCTGGCGGTTCTGCTCAACAGCATTCAGTACAGCGGGCGCAAGAAGCGCGTCGACAAGGTTTCCGAGCCGGGATCGCCGAATCCCGGGGCGCCTGCCAATCCTTCTTCTCCGTCCTCGAACGCCGACGCCGCACGCGTGACGAGCGAGGCGGAAAGTACCGCCGGCAAGCCGGCAACACAGCATTGATCGATGCGATTCCAATCAATGTGAGCCAGAGCAACACCAGCTATACAAACACAACCGCAACAGAAGGGTGATTCATCATGTTCAAGACAGGAAAACGCCTGCTGATCGCCGCCCTCGCCGTGAGTGCGCCACTACTCGCCGGCACTGCTATGGCGCAGGACAAGGGGCTGATCTCGATCATCGTCAACGACACCTCCAACCCTTACTGGTTCACGGAGGGCAAGATCGCCCGTGAAACCGCGGAAGAGTTGGGTTACGAGGCCAATGTCAGCGCCCATAAAGGGGATACCAATACCGAAAGCCGCCAGATCGATACCGCGATCACCAATCAGGCCAAGGCGATCATTCTCGACCCCGCCAACGCCGATGGGTCCGTCGGGGCGGTGCGCAAGGCCGTCAACGCCGGCATTCCGGTGTTCCTGGTCAATGCCGAAATCAACGAACAGGGGCTGGCCAAGGCGCAGCTGGTTTCCAACAATGCCCAGGGCGCGGCAATGGGTGCGCAGCAGTGGGTCCAGACGGTCGGCGACTCGGCCAACTACGTCGAGCTGAAAGGCGCGCCGTCGGACAACAACGCCGCGACGCGTTCCAACGGCTATGAAACCGTATTGAGCCAGTATCCGGACCTCAAGAAGGTCGGTGAGGATGTCGCCAACTGGGATCGGACTCAGGGCAACAACAAGATGCAGAGTCTGCTGCAGGCGCACCCGGATATTCAGGGCGTGATGAGCGGCAACGACGAGATGGCACTGGGCGCGATCTCTGCCCTCAAGGAAGCCGGCAAGCTGGATGGTATCGTTGTCGGCGGCTTCGACGGCTCGCCCGATGCGGTCGATGCGATCAAGGCCGGCGAACTGGCGTATACCGTGCTGCAGCCGGTGGCGATCTTCTCCGAAGACGCCGTGCGCATGGCTGACAAGTTCATCAATACCGGTGAAACCGGGATCGACGGCGAGAAGAAGCTCTATGATTGCCTGCTGATCACCCCGGACAATGTCGACAAGTACACGTCGCCGTTCGTGCTGGAGCAGTGATGCTCTGCTGAACATGTCAGGTTCTGTTGAGACGACACCGCCGCGGGCCTCTGGCTCGCGGCGATTCCGTTCGTGGGCTTCGCTACAAAATTCTGATCAAGCGGTAGCGGATGCCGGCGTCGTCCAGCTCGCGGCGATGCTCGGCGGCGAGGCCTTCATCGATCAACACCAGGTCGAATTCCGCAAGATCGGCCAGTCGGTGCAGCGCGCTGCGGCCGAACTTGGCGCTATGCACCAGCAGGATTCGGCGTTCGGCAGCCGCCATCTGGGCGCGCTTGATCTGGGTCACGGCAGGATCCTGCACGTAGGCGGTGGTACCCAGGATCGCCGAGGCAGACAGGATCGCGACATTGGCGCGCAGATTGGCGAGGGTCTGCTCGCAGAGCAGGCCGAAGGTCGCGTTGAAGCGCGGTTGATAGTCGCCGCCTAGCGTTATCAGCTTGATGCCGCTGGAGTATTTGAGCCGATCGATGCTTTCCAGCCCATTGGCAATGACGGTGAGCGGCTCGAGTGCCGGTAGCAGCGAGGCCAGCTCGCTGGCGGTAGTTGAGTCATCGAGCATCACCGCTTCGCCCGGCGCGATCTCCTCCAGCGCCGCGCGCGCCAGCGCCTGCTTTTCCCGCGTGGCGATGTGCGATCGCAACGCGAAATTGCTCTCGAATACGCTGGAAGAGCGAGTGGTAACGCCGCCGTGCTGCTTGTTGACCATGCCCTGTTCGGAAAGCGCATCGAGGTCTCGATGCACCGTCATGCGGCTGACGGCGAAGCGCGCGGCCAGCTCGTCGACCTGGGCCGAGCCGGCCTGAATGATGTAGTCCAGCATCGCCTGGCGACGTGCTGTTGCGCCCCTCGTCGTGGGTCGAGGCGGCACGGTTTCGAGCGAGGTCATGACGCTCCCGTCGTCAGCACGACCTTGATCGAATCACGCTGGGCGGCGATCTCGAAGCCGCGTTCGAAATCGGCCAGGGGCACGTGATGGGTGACGAGGCCGCGGGTCGTCACCAACCCGCGAGCCAGCAGGTCGATCGCCACCGGATACGTGTGCGGTGATAGGTGCGAGCCGCGAATATCCAGCTCCTTGCGATCACCGATCGTCGACCAGTCGACGGTAGTGGGTTCCTTGAACACGCTGAACTCGACGAAACGGCCGAGCTTGCGCAGCGATTCCAGACCCTGGATCACCCCGCTCGACGAGCCGGTAGCGTCGATATAGACCTCGCAGCCGTAGCCGCCGGTCAAGGCGCGTATCTCCCTGGCGATATCGTCGCGATGGGGGTTGAAGCCGTGATCGGCGCCATAGTCGCGAGCCAGTGCCAGACGCTCGTCATGGGTGTCGACCAAGATCAGCTGTCTGGGCGTCTTGAGTCTGGCGAGCTGCACCATCGCCAGGCCGATCGGTCCGCCGCCGGCGATCACCACGGTATCGTCGAACTGGATCTCGGCGCGATTGACCGCATGGATACCGCAGGCCAGCGGCTCGAGGAAGGCGGCGTCCTCGACGCTCAGGCGAGGATCGACCCGATGCAGCACCGCGTTGGCCGGCACGCGCAGGTATTCCGCCATTCCACCGTCGGCGACGCCGCCCTGGAAGCCGAAGATGTTGTGCACCTCGCACATCCAGTAGTGGCCGCGCTGGCAATAAAAGCACTGTCGACAGGGCAGAATCTGTTCCGGCACCACGCGCATGCCCAACTCGACGTTGAAGTGTTCAGCGGCGCCTTCGCCAAGGGCGACTACCTCACCGGCGAACTCGTGGCCGACGATCATCGGCGGCTTGACGAAGGGCGCGAAGCGATCGCCGTCACCCCAGTACATCGCGGCGCCGTCGCGACATTTGAGATCGCTCGAGCAGATGCCGCAGGCCTGAATCCTGAGCACCAGCTCGTTAAGGCCGGGGCGAGGCGTTGGCATGCGCTCGAGACGATAGTCGCCGGGTCCGCGGCAGACCACGGCATGCATGTCCTTGGGTAGAGAAAGGCGAGAGTCGGGCATCGGGCGTGCTCCGGTCATGTCGAGGGCGTGAATGATCCCTTTAGACATAACATCAAAAAGTGACGATTCGCCGTATGACTTTGGTCGCGGCAGTTATCTGCTTTTAGCGATGCGTTTCTAGTTCATTGAAAATGAAAGATTAGATTGGTATTTGCGCGATCTTTAACACTAACGTCTAACGTCGTTTTATCTCAACAAAGTGTTAGAAATGACCGTACAAGGTGCTGATCGCGTCAGGGGCAGCGCCGTCAACAGGAGACAGTCATGTCGCGCGGTTATCTGCTGGGGCTAGATGGCGGTTCCAGCTCCACCAAGGCGGTGATCTTCGATCTCCAGGGCACCGTCGTGGGGATCGGACGGGAGGATTCTCGACTCGAACACCCTAAAGCGCACTGGGTCGAGCGCGATATGACGGCGGCCTGGTCCAGCGCCGCCCAGGCGATACGCGCCGCGCTGACGAACGCCGAGCTGAATGGCGGCGATATTGTGGCAGTAGGTGTCACCGGCCATGGCGACGGGCTCTATCCGCTCGATCGGGAGGGCCGGCCGCTCGGTCATGCCATTACCTCCCTGGATAGCCGCGCCGCGGGTATCGTCGAGCGCTGGTGCCGCGAGGGGGTGCGCGAGGAGGCGCTGGCCCGTATCGGTCAGATGCCTTTCGCGTTCTCGCCGGTGACGTTGCTGGCGTGGATGCAGCAATATCAGCCCGAACGGTTTGCGGCGCTCGGGCACGTGCTGACCTGCAAGGACTGGTTGCGATTCAAGCTGACCGGCGAGCTGTCCACCGATTTCACCGAAGCCAGCACCGGTTACACCGACGTCAATACCCAACGCTATAGCCGAGAGGCGCTGACGATGCTGGGTATCGAATCCGTGTTCGAGGCGCTGCCGGACGTTCGCCTGTCCGACGAGATTGCCGGGCGTGTGTGCGAGGCGGCTGCCCGTGCCACCGGGCTGACGGCGGGCACGCCGGTGGCGACGGGGCTGCACGACGTCACGGCCAGCGCGGTGGGCCTGGGTAATATCGCGTCGGATACGCTGACCATCGCGGCCGGCACCTTTAGTATCAACGAGGTCTTCTCCGACGCACCCAAGCCCGATCCGCGCTGGGCGACGCGCAACGGTCTGCGTGCGGGTCAGTGGCTCAACATGGCGATCTCGCCGGCCTCCTCGAGCAATCTAGAATGGTTCCATCGCCAATGGGGACAGCCCGGCGATGGCGGCACCGGTGCCTTTCTCGCCGACATGGAGGCGGCGCTCGACGCTGCATTCCGCAGCTCGTCACGACTGGTCTATCACCCGTTCCTTTACGGCTCGCCCTACGACGAACCCGCCAGCGCCGGGCTGTTCGGCCTCCAGGGCTGGCACGATCGGGGCCACGTGCTGCGCGCCATTCTGGAAGGCGTGGTATTCAACCACCGCGTTCATGTCGATGCGCTGGCGTCGACGTTCAATATCGACCGCGTCCGTATCACCGGCGGCGGCAGTCACTCGCCGCGGCTGGCCCAGCTGTTCGCCGATTCGCTGGGGCGGCCGCTGGAGACGTCGCGGATTCACGAGGCTGCCGCCTGGGGCGCCGCGATCTGCGCGGGCGTGGCCGCCGAAGTCTTTCCCTCGATCGAGTCAGCGGCTCGGCTCTGCGAGGTCGGCCATCGTTACCTGCCGGATCAAGAGCGCCAGGCCGAATGTCAGCAGGGCTTCAAGCGTTATCAGCGGCTGGTCGAGGGGATGCGGTCGCTGTGGACGATGCTCGACGCCGAGGCCACGTCTTCGAATTCGTCCGCTACCTCGAGCGAATCCATGCCGCAACCGGGAGCCACCCGATGACGCAACCCTTGAATCCACCACCGTTGAGTCGTCGGCAGACGCTGGAACGTCTGCGTGCCGATCCCTCGGTGTCGGTACTGATCATCGGTGCCGGCATCAACGGTGCCGGCCTGTTTCGCGACCTGGCGCTGCAGGGGGTCGATGTCCTGATCGTCGACAAGCAGGACTTCTGTGCCGGCGCCAGCGCCGCGCCGTCGCGGCTGATCCACGGTGGCCTCAAGTATCTGGAGACCGGCGAGTTCCGGTTGGTGGCGCAGTCGACCCGCGAGCGTAATCTGCTACTGCGCAATGCGCCCCACGTGGTGCATCCGCTGCGCACCGCGATGCCGACGCACAGCTGGTTCGGCGGGATCTGGCCGTCGATTCAGCGTTTCTTTCGTCGTCCGGCGAAGATCGATGACCGTGGCATTCTGATCAGTGAGCTGGGGCTGACGCTTTATGACTTCTTCGGGCGTCATTTTCGCAGCATGCCGCGTCACTCGCTGACGCTGGGCCGCAGGGTGCATCAGTCGCTGCCGGATATCCGTCGCGACGTTCGCGCGCTGCACACCTATTACGACGCGGCGATCAGTCAGGCCGAGCGCCTCGGGTTCGAGCTGATCGACGACGGCTGCCGAACCCATCGCGGGGCGATGGCACTCAACCACGTCGATCTAATCGGCGCCGACAGTGGAACGGTAAATTTCGAGGATGAAGAGGGCAACGCTTTCACGGTGCGACCGCAGATCATCGTTAATGCCGGCGGCGCCTGGATCGACGAGATCAACCGTCAGTTGGGGCGCAGAACGCAGCACATCGGCGGCACCAAGGGCGGGCATCTGATCGTCGATGTGCCGCAGGTTCGCGATCAACTCGACGGCCGTATGATCTACTTCGGCACCCCGGACGGGCGCATCTGCCTGATTTATCCGTTCATGAATCACGTGCTGGTCGGCGCCACCGACATTCGCTGTACCGATCCCGATCGGGCCGTCTGCGACGACGACGAGCGCGACTATATGCTCGAGGCGGTGCGCTATCTGTTTCCCGACGTGCCGATCGGCCCCGAACAGGTCCGCTATCGCTATAGCGGGGTGCGTCCGCTGCCACGTAGCGACGCCGCCGATCCGGGGCAGATCAGCCGCGATCACGCCATCGTCGAGGACCGCATCCACGACTGGCCGGTGCTGTCGCTGGTCGGCGGCAAATGGACCACCTTTCGAGGGTTCGCTGAGGAGGTCGCCGACGACGTGCTCGCCAGACTGGGCCGGCGTCGCGAGCTCGATACCCGCCAGCTGGCGATCGGCGGGGGGAAGGATTACCCCCGAGATGCGGCGGCACGCGAGATGTGGCTGGTCCGCGTCACCGAACTCTGTGATGGAGATCGTGGCCGCGCAATCGTACTGCTGGCGCGCTACGGAACACGTGGCGACGCGGTGGCACGTCACTGTGAACGGATCGGTGTCGATGGCCTCTCTCGTCAGCGCCCGCTGGATTCGCTGGTCGACTATCGTGAAGGAGAGATCGATTTCGTCTGCCGCTTCGAGCGCGTCGAACATCTGGCCGATGTGCTGTTCCGGCGCTTGCCGATCGCGCTCTCCGGCCAGCTGGACGGCGCAGTGATCGACGAGGTGGCCGCGCTCTGCGGTGTCGCGCTGGGATGGTCGGATGCGCGCCGAGGCAGTGAAATCGAACGGGCTAGAGACGTCGCCATGCACGCACACGGCGTCTCGCTGACACCGGCAGAGTCGTCTTTTCAGGAGAACTCGCCATGACGACCGTCTTTTCTTCCAGTGGGTTGCGGACCGGGCGATTGTTCCGCCGCGACACGCAGTTGAGCTGCATGGTTGCGTTTGATCGGACGCTGCTGGCGGGGCCGGTCGCGCACGCGATCGATGCGCGGCTTACCTGCGAGGCCATCGTCGCGGCCAGGCCGGAGGCGGTACTGCTGTCGCCGGGCGTGCTCAAGTCCTGCGGGGATCTGTTCGCCGACAGTCGGGCGCCCAGGGTGGTGCTGCGAATCGACTACCCCATGGTGGGCGACTTCATGCTCGCCGGGGAGGAGTATCACCGTATGATCGCAACGCCGGCCCAGGCCCAGGCGATGGGGGCGGACGCGGCGGTGATGTGCCTGATATCCGGTTACGACGATCCCAGGCGGGAGGCCGACAACCTCGAGGCGGTGGCGGAAGCCGCGCGTCAATGTGAAGCGATCGGGTTGCCGCTGATCGTCGAAGCGGTGGTGTGGGGGAGCCGCGAGGAGGGTCGCCTCGACGCCGAACGGATCGCGCGAGTCGCGAGAATCGCCGCCGAGCTGGGCGCCGATCTGATCAAGGCGCAATATACCGATGATTCCGAGGACATGCGGACCCTGGTGCAGAGTTGTCCGGTTCCCGTGCTGGTGCTGGGCGGGGCGGCGATGAACGACGACGAGGCGTTGGCGCGCTTTACCCGCGATGCCCTGGACAACGGTGCGCGTGGGGTGATCTTCGGGCGTAACGCCTGGCAGCGCGAGAACGCGACGGCGGGTATCGAGCGACTGATCGATACTGTGCACGGTATGACCCGTGTCTGATAGTGCTGGTCAATCGGTGGCTTAGGTGGCAAAGAATAGGCAGCTAGCAATTCTGTGTGTAGACTTTCGTACCCTGTCCCGGCGCGTTCGGAACAGCGATGTCGTGCGTCGTTTCAACCGTCCTTCCGACCGGCGGCGCTGTGTTTTTTTGTTTCGCGGGTCGCATTGGCGGGCCGCAACCAGTGAACGAAGGGATCTCCGTACGCCATGAGCGAATACTCTCTGTTTACCTCCGAATCCGTGTCCGAAGGTCATCCGGACAAGATTGCCGACCAGATCTCCGATGCTGTCCTCGACGCCATCATCGCGCGCGACAAGCAGGCTCGCGTGGCCTGCGAAACGCTGGTGAAGACCGGCGTCGCCATCGTCGCCGGTGAAATTTCCACCACCGCCTGGGTCGATCTGGAAGACCTGGTGCGCAAGGTGATCATGGATATCGGCTACACCTCTTCGGAAGTCGGTTTCGATGGTGAAACCTGCGGCGTGATCAACTTGATCGGCAAGCAGAGCGTCGATATCGCCCAGGGCGTCGATCGCAGCAAGCCCGAAGATCAGGGCGCCGGCGATCAGGGCCTGATGTTCGGCTACGCCACCAACGAGACCGACTCTTTGATGCCGGCGCCGATTCACTACTCGCATAGGCTGGTCGAACGTCAGGCCGAGCTGCGCAAGAACGGCACGCTCTCGTGGCTGCGCCCGGACGCCAAGAGCCAGATAACCTTCAGCTATGACGACGACGGCAAGCCCAACGGCGTCGACGCCGTGGTGCTGTCGACCCAGCATGATCCAGACATCTCCCAGGAAGATCTGCGCAAGGCGGTGGAAGATCTGATCATCCGTGATGTTCTCCCGGCGGAGTGGATTCACGACAAGACGCGTTTTCACATCAACCCCACCGGCAAGTTCGTGATCGGTGGCCCGGTGGGCGATTGCGGCCTGACCGGACGCAAGATCATCGTCGACACCTACGGTGGCATGGCACGCCACGGCGGCGGGGCGTTCTCGGGCAAGGACCCGTCCAAGGTCGATCGCAGCGCCGCCTATGCCGGACGCTACGTGGCCAAGAACATCGTCGCCGCCGGGCTCGCCGACAAGTGCGAGATTCAGGTCTCCTACGCCATCGGCGTCGCCGAGCCGACCTCAGTCTCGATCAACACCTTCGGCACCGCCAGGATCAGCGAAGCCAAAATCATCGAGCTGGTGCGCGATCACTTCGATCTGCGCCCTCATGCGATCACGCGGATGCTCGACCTGCTCCACCCCATGTATCAGCTCACCGCCGCCTACGGTCACTTCGGCCGCGAGCCGTTCGAATCGAGCTACACCTGGACTGACGTCAACGGCGAAACCCAGACCGAGACCTTCACCGCGTTCCCGTGGGAAAAGACGGACAGGGCGGAAGACTTGAAGGCTGCTGCCGGTCTGTAAAAGCCGCAGTGGCTGATACGCCCCGGCCGGTTTGGAACCGGGCGTTGAAGTCCGACCTGTAGAGACGCAATAGCGGACCCGACTCGGGTCCGCTTTTTTTTCGAGCTTGTCTTACCAGGGCTACCGTTTTTCGAATCTGCTGGCGACCGGGTAGATCACCGATCGTGGTGATCGACGGCCCGAGCCACTATCGTTAATGGCGTAGCAGCCGTTGATGACGTAGCAGCCGTTAATGACGACGCCGCGAATACATCGACCATCCGCCAGGGCTGGCAACGACGGGAAAGGATTCCATGCTGGAAATCGCAGCAGTCTTCATCACGATCACCGCGCTGTTCGCGTGGTTCAACTACCGATTCATCAAGCTGCCGGCGACGATTGGCGTGATGTTCATCTCGCTGGTGGCGTCGGTGCTGTTGATCGTCCTGAGTCATGTCGGGTTCGATGCCATTACCGACTGGGCCGAAACCTGGCTGGGGCAGATAAACTTCAACGCCTTGCTGATGGACGGCATGCTGTCGTTTCTGCTGTTCGCCGGTGCCTTGCACGTCGATTTCCATAAGCTCAAGCGCTACCGCTACTCGATCGGTTTTCTCGCCACCATCGGCGTGGTGATCTCGACGCTGGCGGTCGGCAGCGCCGCCTGGTGGCTCTTTCGAACCTTTCATATCGATGTCCCCTATCTCTATTGCCTGGTCTTCGGTGCGCTGATTGCGCCGACCGATCCCATCGCGGTGCTTGGCATCATGCGCAGTGCGGGTGCGCCCGATGACATGGAGATCAAGATCGTCGGCGAGTCGCTGTTCAACGACGGTGTAGCCGTGGTGGTGTTCACCATGCTGCTGGGCGCGGCGACCGCCACCGAAGCGCTGACGGTCATGCACTCCGCGACGCTGTTCCTGGAAGAGGCGGGTGGCGGCATCCTGCTGGGGCTGGTGATGGGATATGTCGCCTACTGGATGATGAAGAGCATCGATCAGTATCAGATCGAAGTGCTGGTCAGTCTGGCGCTGGTCCTGGGCGGTTACACGCTGGCAACGCATCTTCACGTCTCGGGGCCGATCTCGATGGTCATCGCCGGGCTGTTCATCGGCAACCGCGGCCGAGAGCATGCCATGTCGGATACCACCCGTCGCTACGTCGACGGCTTCTGGGAGCTCATCGACGAGATTCTCAACGCCGTGCTGTTCGTACTGATCGGCCTCGAATTGCTGCTGATCCCGTTCGAGTGGTCGTACTTGATCGTCGCGGGGCCGGTGATCGTCGTCATTCTGGTGACGCGCCTGCTCACCATCGGTCTGCCCATCGCCGTATTGAACCGGTGGGTACACTTTCGTCCCGGCACCACGCGTGTGCTGACCTGGGGCGGGCTACGGGGCGGCATCTCGGTGGCATTGGCGCTGGGCCTGCCCGAGAGCGATTATCGAAATACCATCGTGATGGTGACCTACATCATCGTGCTGTTCTCGATCCTGGTTCAGGGGCTGACCATCGGCGGCGTGGTTCGGCACGTGTTATCCCAGGATGCTAAAAATTCTTAGACTTTAGTGGTATACGGCGGCTCAGGCATGGTATCGCCGCCGGGCGTTCCTTACTCTTGAGCCACTGTACGGTTTCTTTTTCGTCGATCAGCTGGGTCGATGACGTTTCAATGACGGGGTGAACCATGATGTTACGCACAGGAATGCTGGTCGCGGCGCTGGGCCTTTCCGGGGCACTGCTGGCGGGTTGCGGTGACGACGGCGACGATCAGGCGAAGAGCGAGGCTCAGGAGCAGTCATCGTCTCAGCAGGAGTCCCAATCTTCCAGCGGCAGCTCCGATTCACAGCAGACCGCGTCTTCCGGGGCTGCCGACAGCCAGAGTAGTGACGAGAGCGCCAGTCAAGGTAATGGTGAAGGCGGCGGTGATCCGGTCAACCTGATCTTCGGTACCGGCGGCACCGGCGGCAGTTACTACCCGATCGGCGGGGCGCTGAAGAGCGTGTTCGAGAAGAGCGATCTTGTCGACGGCGTGCAGGTCGTTTCCACCGGCGCCTCGGTGCAGAACATCAACAATATCAACGATGGCTTGAATCAGGTAGCTATCGTGATGAGCGACGTCGCCTATGACGCCGTCAAGGGCCAGAACCAGTTCGATGGCCAGCCTGCCGATATCGAAGCCATCGCCGGCATGTACCCCAACGTGGTGCAGGTCGTCGCCACGGGCGATAGCGACATCCACAGCATTGCCGATCTGAAAGGCAAGCGCGTCGGCGTTGGCAAGGTGGGCTCCGGGGTCGAGCAGAGCGCCGCCAAGGTGCTGGAATCTGCCGGTCTCAGCTACGACGATCTCGCCCAGGTCAGCCACACCGGCTACGCCGACAGCGTGACCGAGATGAGCAATGGCAATCTCGATGCCGCGTTCTTCACCTCCGGTGTGCCCAACTCCAGCATTACCGGACTGATGCAGAGCACCGACGTGACCTTCGTTCCGGTCGAGGGCGACGTTGCCTCCAAACTGCTGGAAAAGTATCCGTATTACGAAAATTACGAAATCCCGGCCGGTGCTCCCGAGCGCTATGACCTGGGGGACGCGGTGGATACGGTGGCGATCCGCAACATCATGATCGTGCCGTCGTCCATGCGTGACGATGTGGCCGAGGATCTGGCCAAGCGGTTCCACGACTATCTTGAGTCCGGCAACGTCTCCGTTGGCGCGCTCAAGCAGTTCGATCCCGCCACCCTGGACAAGGACCTGGTCGTGCCGGTGCATCCGGGCGCCGAAGCGTACTACGAGACGCTGTCCTCTTCCGAGGGATCGGCGACTAGTGATGATGCCGCCAATGGCGGTGACAATAGCGATCTGTCGGAAGACACCGCTTCGATGCCGGCCAACGAGAAGGCGGCGACGACCGACGCCGATGGCGCAGAGGCTGAGCCAGCCAAGCAGACCAGCGCCGAGACGCCGGAAGACAATGCCCAGCCCACCGAAAACAGCGAGACCAGTGGCGGTGATAACGCTCAGGACAAGGACCCGCAGTCCTGAGTGGGAGGGTCGTGGCTGGCCAATCGGAATCACGGCCTCGATGAATGGTCATGACCCCCGGCCATGACACGTAGAATCTGGCTAAGTGCCGTAGCGGTGGTGATCCTAGTGGTCGCCACCGCTGCGGTTCCGCTCCCCTGGTTGGTCATTCGTGACGGGCCACAGTGGCGATTCGCCTTCCCGGGGTGGCAGGGAACGACCTTCACGCTGCGCTGGATGCATTCGGTCGAGAAAGAAGATTGGGAAGAGTGGTTTGCGGTGACCGGAGATGATGCCATCGAGATCACCGGAACGCGCTTCAAGACGTTCGGAGCCGGCGTCCCCTCGCACGCGGGCACCGAAACCCATCTCGAGAATGGCTGGGTGGTAATGACCGGAATCGATCGGGTGGTCGATCCGTTGGCGGTACAGGCGGCGGTAGAAGAACACTACCGCTTGATCTATGCGGGCCACACCGTCCCCCTGGCGCGTGGGGATCCTCCCAGAATACTGACCTTTTCCATCCTCAGGGTGCCGCTGTGGCAAGTCTTGCCGGCACTGGTGCGACCCTGGTTGTCATAGATCCCCGCTTGGCGAGGAAGACATATGCCCGAACAGAAGAACACGATCTCCGCCGACGGCTCAGAAGATCCGGCGGTCAAGGAGGCGCTGGAGAAATTCGATCGCGAAAGCCTGGTAAGAGACAGGTTGCCGCGTTCGGTGATCCAGTTCGTTACCGCGGTGTCGGTACTGCTGGCGCTGTTCCATCTCTACACCTCGTTTTCGGGGCCGCTGGTGGACGTTGCTCAACGCAGCATCCACCTCTATACCCTGCTGGGCCTGGCGTTCATTCTCTATCCGTTGACTCGCAAGGGAGCCAGGGATCGCGTGCCATGGGGCGACGCACTGATCGCCCTGATCGCGTTCGGTAT
Organism: Salinicola sp. MH3R3-1; assembly: GCF_001937155.1. Lineage (NCBI taxonomy): Bacteria > Pseudomonadati > Pseudomonadota > Gammaproteobacteria > Oceanospirillales > Halomonadaceae > Salinicola > Salinicola sp. MH3R3-1. The sequence goes on from NZ_MSDP01000001.1 coordinate 318,079, forward strand.
CGGCGTCTACATGCTGGTGGTGTCGGATCGGGTCATTGCCTCGGCAGGGCGTATCAACAACGTCGACATGGTGGTCGGCTTCACCGCCATTCTGCTGGTGCTGGATGCCACTCGGCGCGTCACCGGCTGGGGGCTGACGATCCTCGCGTCGCTGTTTCTGATCTACGGCTTCTACGCCAAACTCTCGTTCTATCCGCAGGTCAACGAGGCGATTCTGCTGGCCACCTGCAAGCAGATCGTCTCGCACCTAGTGTTCATTACCGAAGGGCTGCTGGGCACGGCGATCGGGGTCTCGGCGAGCTATATCGTTCTGTTCATCCTGTTCGGTGCCTTCCTCGGCAAGTCCGGGCTGGGACAGCTGTTCAACGATCTGGCACTGGCGATCGCCGGTCACACGCGTGGCGGTCCGGCCAAGGTGGCGGTGATCGCCAGCGGGTTTCTGGGATCGATCAACGGTTCGGCGATCGCCAATGTGGTGACCACCGGCGCCTTCACCATCCCCTTGATGAAGCGGACCGGCTACAAGGCGAACTTCGCCGGGGCGGTCGAAGCTGCAGCCAGCGTCGGCGGCCAGATTCTGCCGCCGATCATGGGCGCTGCCGCGTTCATCATGGCCGAGGTGTTGGCAGTTCCCTACACCCAGGTGATTCTGGCGGGGATCATTCCGGCACTACTCTACTATCTCGGCGTGCTGTTCCAGGTACATCTGCGCGCCATGCGCAACGGCCTCGAAGGCATTCCCCGTTCGCAGCTGACGCCCCTCAAGGAGGTCATGCTCAAGCGTGGCCACCTGCTGATACCCATGGCCGTGTTGCTGTGGCTATTGTTCGAAGGGCGGGCGCCGTTCTTTGCCGCATTCTGGTCCATCGCCGCGACCGTGCTGATCTGCGGTACACGCCGTGTCGCGATCGGACTCAGCGTGATTCTGGCACTGTTGATCTTCGAACCGCTGCTGCGGGCGCTGATCGGCGGCCACGCGCTGCCCAACTTCCCGGCCAGTCGCTGGATGCTGTTCGTGATCATCGCGATTCCGGTGGCGATCAACGCGCTGCGTGCGAGGCTCGGCATGGTCGCTGAGAAGATGGATATCGGCGATTGCCGCGATGCGATGCACGACGGGATACGCAATGCGATTCCGGTAGCCGTCGCCTGTGGCGCGGTGGGAATCATCGTCGGGATCGCCACGCTGACCGGGGTGGCGCTGGAGGCTGCCGATGCGGTGGTGACGCTGGGTCAGCAGATCCCGATTCCGATGATTCAGCTGCTGGTCACCCTGTTCCTGACCATGATCGCGTCGATCGTGCTGGGTATGGGGCTGCCGAGTATCCCGACCTACATCATCACCAGCACCATGGCCGCGCCGATCCTTCTGAACCTGCCGATGTTCCGTGAACTGGCAGGCAGCAACGAGACCGCGATCTTCGTGGCGCACATGTTCGTGTTCTACTTCGGGCTGTTCGCCAACCTGACGCCGCCGGTGGCGCTGGCGGCATACGCTGGGGCCGGGATCAGTGGCGGCTCGCCCAATGCCACCGGTTTCCAGGCGATGAAGCTGGCGATCGCCGGCTTCGTGGTGCCCTACATGTTCGTGTTCGCGCACAGCATGCTGATGATCGACGCGACGCTGTGGAACACCCTATGGGTGATCGTTACCGGCGTGGTCGGCGTGTTGCTGCTGGCGGTGGCGGTCGAGGGCTATCTGCGACGTCCGCTCAATGTCTTCTGGCGCATTCTGGCGGCGGTCGGTGCCCTGGCGCTGATCTTCCCGGGTCTTGCCAGTGACGTCATCGGTGCGGTGATTACCGGGGTGCTGTTCCTGTTGGCCAAGGCGAAGCCGGAAATAAAATCCGCTCAGGCGACCTAGCCCCGCGCTGCTGGGCGTCGTCACGACGCCCGTTGTGTTGATCCGCCATGACGCCCGCTTTCCGAACAGGAGAGCGGGCGTTTCTGTTGGTATTTCGCGATCGAAGCTCCCCCACGGATGGGAGACGATTGGCTAAGCGTGGGTACGAGCATCCGCGGGCAAGATTTGCTATAAGCAATGTCATGCACCCGTTCATTAATAGAGGTGCTGGTCACAGACCGATGAGGTAGGCATATGTCGATCAACGTCACTCGGCGCCAGTTTTTCAAACTGGGCGGGGCGGGGTTGGCGAGTTCGAGTCTGGCGATGATGGGCTTCGCGCCCGAACCCGCCGAGGCCTCGATTCGCCAGTTCAAGCTGACCCACGCCAAAGAGACTCGTAACACCTGCACCTACTGCTCCGTGGGGTGCGGGATCCTGATTTACAGCAAAGGCGATGGGTCCAAGAACGTCGAACAGAACGTCTTCCATATCGAGGGCGATCCGGATCATCCGGTGTCTCGAGGCTCGCTGTGTCCGAAAGGCGCCGGCCTGCTCGATTTCGTCCACAGCAAGGGCCGTCTCGAGTATCCGCAGGTTCGTGAAGCGGGTTCCAGCGAGTGGACGCGTATCACCTGGGACGACGCGCTGAACCGTATCGCTCGCCATATGAAGGACGATCGGGACGCCAATTTCGTCCAGCGCACCGCGCAGGGCGAGACGGTCAACCACTGGACGACGACCGGCTTCCTGGCGGCGTCGGGTTCTTCCAACGAATCCGGCTATATCACCCACAAGGTGGTGCGCAATCTCGGCATGGTGGCGTTCGACAACCAGGCACGCGTCTGACACGGACCGACGGTGGCAGGTCTTGCCCCTTCATTCGGTCGCGGTGCCATGACCAATCACTGGGTCGACATCCGCAATGCCAATCTGATTCTGTCGATGGGCGGCAACTCCGCCGAAGCGCACCCCGTGGGCTTCCGCTGGGTGACAGAGGCCATCGAACACAATAAAGCCGAGTTGATCACGATCGACCCGCGCTTCACCCGTACCGGTGCCGTGGCGCAGGACAAGGCGTTCATCCGCACGGGGACCGATATCGCCTTCTTGGGCGGTTTGATCAGCTATCTGATCGAGACCGATCAGATCCAGCGCGAGTACGTGCTGAACTACACCGATGCGGCGCTGATCGTGCGCGAGGACTACGGCTTCGAGGATGGCCTGTTCTCGGGTTACGACGAGCAGACCCGTAGCTATGAGAAAGAGTCGTGGATGTACGAGATGGGCGAGGATGGCTTCGTTCGCCGCGACGAGTCGCTGCAGGATCCGCGCTGCGTCTATCAGCTGCTGCGCGAGCACTTCGCGCGATATACCCCTGACATGGTCTCAAGCATCACCGGTATTCCACTGGATGCCATCCAGCGCATCTGGAAGAAGATCGCGGCGATGGCGGTGCCCGACAAGACCATGACCATTCTCTATGCGCTGGGCTGGACGCAGCACTCCATCGGCTCGCAGATCATTCGTACGGCGGCAATGGTTCAGCTGCTGCTGGGCAATATGGGCATGCCGGGCGGTGGCGTGAACGCGTTGCGAGGGCATTCCAATATCCAGGGGCTGACCGATCTGGGTCTGCTGTCGCAGCTGCTGCCGGGCTACATGACCTTGGCCAATGCCAAGGAGCAGGATTACGACGCCTATATCGACAAGCGCACCAAGCAGCCGACCGTGGAAGGCCAGGTCTCCTATTGGAAGAACTACGAGAAATTCCACGTCAGCCTGATGAAGTCCTGGTACGGCGACGCCGCCAATGAAGGCAACAACTGGTGTTTCGACTGGCTGCCCAAGCTCGAAAGGCCGCTCTACGACATCCTCGATACGTTCGAACGCATGTCCAAGGGCGAGCTCAATGGCTACTTCTGTCAGGGCTTCAACCCGCTGGCCTCGTTCCCCAATCGGTCCAAGGTCACCAAGGCGCTCTCGTCGCTGAAGTATCTGGTGGTGATGGACCCGCTCAACACCGAGACCAGCGAATTCTGGAAAAACTACGGCGAGTACAACGATGTCGACTCCAGCCAGATCGACACCGAAGTCTTCCGGCTGCCGACCTGCTGCTTCGCCGAGGACGAGGGCTCGATCGTCAACAGCGCCCGCTGGCTGCAGTGGCACTGGGCCGCGGCACCGCCGCCGGGGGATTCGCGTCCGGATACCCGGATCATGGGCGAGCTGTTCCTCAAGCTGAAGCAGCTCTATCAGGATGAGGGCGGCGTTTTTGCCGATCCAATTCTCAACCTGACTTGGGATTACCGGATTCCGGCCGATCCCAAGGCGGACGAGCTGGCACGCGAATTCAACGGGCGTGCGCTCGAGGATCTCACCGACGAGCAGGGTAACGTGACGCGTCGCGCCGGCGAGCAGCTGGCCGGCTTTGCCGAGCTGACCAGCGACGGCAAGACGGCGTCGGGCTGCTGGATATTTTCCGGCTGCTGGACCGAAGCCGGCAACCAGATGGCGAACCGCGACAACTCCGATCCCTACGGCACCGGCAACACGCTGGGCTGGGCCTGGGCCTGGCCGATGAACCGGCGGATTCTTTACAACCGCGCCAGCGCGGACGTGGAAGGCCGGCCCTGGGGGCCCGACAAGGCGTTCGTCTGGTGGGATAGCGAGCAGGGCGCCTGGGTCGGCGCCGACGTGCCCGATTTCCCGACCAACTCGGCCCCATCGCAGGGACAGATGCCGTTCATCATGCAACCGGAGGGCGTCGGTCACCTGTTTGCCGGTCAGAGCATGGTCGACGGCCCGTTCCCCGAGCACTACGAGCCGTTCGAGTCTCCGGTGCCCCAGAACCTGTTGCACCCCGGCAAGAAAAAGGCGCGCAACAATCCGGCGGCGCGCATCTTCGACGCGGATCGCGAGGACCTGGGCACGCCGGAGGAGTTCCCGCATGCGGCGACGACCTATCGCCTCACCGAGCACTTCCACTTCTGGACCAAGCATGCCGAGCTCAACGCCATCGTGCAGCCGCAACAGTTCGTCGAGATCGGCGAAGCGCTGGCCAACGAGATCGGCATCGCCGCCGGCGACTGGGTGAAGGTGTCGTCCAAGCGCGGCTTCATCAAGGCCGTGGCGGTGGTGACCAAGCGCCTGCGACCGATGATGATCGGCGACCAGCAGGTTCATCACGTGGGGATTCCGCTGCACTGGGGATTCACCGGGGTGGCCAAGAAGGGCTACCTGGTCAATGCGTTGACGCCGTTCGTCGGCGATGCCAACACCCAGACGCCGGAATACAAGTCGTTCACCGTCCGCGTCGAGAAGGCTTGAGGAGCGAAAAATGGATAATTCTCAGAACATCATCGCCCGCTCCGCCACGACCACGGCGCCCCCCCAGGTCCGGGGTCACGTCGAGGAAGTGGCCAAGCTGATCGATGTCTCCAAGTGCATCGGCTGCAAGGCGTGTCAGGTGGCGTGCATGGAGTGGAACGATCTGCGCGACGACGTCGGCGAGTGCCACGGCACCTACGACAACCCCACCGATCTGACCGCCAATTCGTGGACGGTCATGCGTTTCAGTGAGTACGAATCGCAGGAGGGCAACCTCGAGTGGCTGATCCGCAAAGATGGCTGCATGCACTGCGCCGAGCCGGGTTGTCTGACGGCCTGCCCGGCGCCCGGCGCGATCGTGCAGTACGCCAACGGCATCGTCGATTTCGACTCCAACCACTGCATCGGCTGCGGCTACTGCATTACCGGGTGCCCGTTCGATATTCCGCGAATCTCGCCGAAGGATCAGAAGTCCTACAAGTGCACGCTGTGTTCCGATCGGGTCAATGCCGGTATGGAGCCGGCCTGCGTCAAGACTTGCCCGACCAACTGCATCGAGTTCGGCACCAAGACGGACATGCTGGCTCGGGCGGAAAAGCGGGTAGGCGATCTCAAGGAACTCGGCTTCCGGGACGCGGGGGTCTACGATCCGGCCGGGGTCGGCGGCACGCACGTCATGTATGTGCTGCACCACGCCAACGATCCCAATCGTTACGCCGGTCTGCCCAAGGACCCGCGGATCTCGCCGTTGGTCGGGGCATGGAAGGGCGCGACCAAGCCCTTCATGTCGGCGATCATCGGTATCACCGCATTCGCCGGGGTTATCCACTACATGACCAAGGGGCCCAAGGAGGAGCCCGAAGAGGATCCGAGGGGGTACGACGATACGCCGCCGGAATCGCTCGGTTACGATGCGACTCGGCAGCCGCCCCGGCACGCCCCTGATTGGGACAACAGCGCGGGCGGTCGTCCGCCGGGAGAGAATCGATGAAGATGCCACGCGATCGTCTGATTCGTTATTCGCCGCTGGATCGTGCCAATCACTGGACCATGGCCATGGTCTTCGTGCTGTTGGCGCTTTCCGGGCTGGCATTCTTCCATCCCGCCTTCTTCTTCCTCAGTCATACGCTGGGCGGGCCGGTCTGGGCGCGGATCCTGCATCCGTTTCTCGGGGTGGCGCTGGTGCTGCTTTTCTACGCCATGGCGGTGCGCCACGTGCGGCGCAACCTGCTTGGCGAGAACGACGTCCAGTGGATGCGCCAGATCGATGACGTTCTCGACAACCGCGATGAGAAGTTGCCGCCCATCGGCAAGTACAACCCGGGCCAGAAGCTGGTCTATTGGGCGCTGGTGGTGTCGATCGCGCTGCTGCTGATCAGCGGCGTGATCATGTGGCGGCCGTGGTTTGCCGGCTTCTTCCCGATCCCGTTGATCCGCTTCGCCAGTCTGCTCCATGCCGTGTCGGCGTTCGTGGCCATCGTCACCATCGTGGTTCACGTCTACGCCGCCATTTGGGTCAAGGGCTCTATCCGTGCGATGACACGGGGCTGGGTAACCCGCGCCTGGGCGCGTCATCATCACGGCCTGTGGGCCCGCGAACAAGAGGAGGCGCAGCGCCGTGAGCGACAGCCCTGATAACGACGGTCCTGATGACCACAGCCCGGAGAGCGAGAGCTCTGATCATCACAGCCAGGCGCGTGCGACGGGTCAACACGCCTTCGGTCAGACACCGCCTTCGCCGGGTGCGCCGCCGGTGGTTGGACTGCCGCCACGCAAGCTGTTTGCCGAGCGCGCCCAGCGCTTGAACAAGCTAGGCGAGCGCGTGCCGGCGATGGCGGCTTATCTGCAATTCATGGCGATGATCGTCGAAGCCCAGCATCGTGTCCTGCAACAGCCGCGGCCCTCCTTGATCGGCGGGGCGGAACTGGCGATGACCCATGGCATTCCGCCGCTGTCGGTCGACGGTTTGTGGCGGGACATGTCTTGGCCGGCCGACCTCGAGGCGCTGCTGGACGCGCTCGATACACGTGTCGAAGCCCCTCAGCGCGTCTGGTTCGACGCCCTGCGCGAGCTGCCGGACGCGGATCGTGCGGACTTGGCTCGCGCCGTGCTCGAAGGCCAGCCGTTGGCGATCGAGCAGCGCGCGATGGCACCGCTGATGGGCGCGGCGCTGCAGGTGGCGTGGACGCGTCAGGCGCGGCTGCTGCCCGCCACGCCGCCCAGACCGGCGGGGCTGGGGGATAATCTTTGTCCGTGTTGTGGCGCTCCCGCCGTTGGCAGTCTGATCCAGATCGGCATGGCGCGTTCCCGGGTGCGCTACCTGCAGTGCGGCCTGTGCGCCAGCGAGTGGTACGCCGAACGGGCCAAGTGCGTTCAGTGCGGCGATAGCCGGACGCTCGACTATGTCAGCCTCGAGGACGAGCAGGGCGAGCGGGTGCTGCCGGTCCAGGCGGAAACCTGTGATCACTGTCACAGCTATCTGAAACGGGTCAACCGCGAGTGGGAGGCGGATGCCGATCCGCTGGCCGACGATCTTGCCAGCCTGACGCTGGACATGATGATCGCCGATCGTGATCTGGCGCGGCGGGCTTTCAATCCGCTGCTGGTGCTGGGCGAGCCGGCCTGAGCTTCGAGCTTCGAGAAAGGGATTGCGAACTTCGCGAGTCGACGGGGATTGTCTTCGCGGCTCGCGGCTCGCGGCTCGCGGCTTGTATTGGCGCCAGCTCGACGATTAAATCGAGGTCACAGTCAGCGACCTCGAGCCCGTCATGCCCGACACGATCGACTCATCGATGGATCTTCGCCGCCAGTTGCCGGGGGTAACGATACTGCTCGAGCATGCCGAACTGCGGCCATGGCGGCAGCAACATGGCGACCGGCTGCTGACCCGTGCCATTCGCGACACGCTCGCGCAATATCGCCAGCGCTTGAGTGCGGGCTCGGCCACTGAAGACAGTGTTTCAGACGCTGTCGATGGTGCCAAACGGCCAGAGGAGAGCGGTCTGGTCGCAGCGATCATCGTTCGACTCGAGCTTTTGGCCCGGCCCAATACCCGGCCGGTCTTCAATCTCACCGGCACCGTCATCCACACCAACCTGGGGCGTTCGCCTCTTTCCGAGTCAGCCATCGAGGCGGTGGTCCAGGCCGCGCGCCATCCCATCGCGCTGGAATACGATCTGGAAAAGGGCCGACGCGGCGATCGCGACCGCCTGGTGGAAGATCTGCTGATCGAACTGACCGGGGCCGAAGCGGCCACAGTGGTCAACAACAACGCCGCCGCGGTGCTGCTGGCACTCACCGCGCTCGCCGCCGGGCGCGAGGCGGTGATCTCTCGCGGGGAAATGATCGAAATCGGCGGTGCTTTTCGGATCCCCGACGTCATGTCCGCCGCCGGTTGCCGGCTGGTGGAGGTCGGCGCCACCAATCGCACCCATGCTCGGGATTTTCGCCAGGCGCTCGGTGACGACAGCGGGCTGATCGTTAAGGCGCACACATCGAACTACGTGATTACCGGTTTTACCCGCAGCGTGCCAGAGCACGAACTCGCCACTATCGCCCACGACCACGGCATCCCGTTCATGATCGATCTGGGTAGCGGCGCGCTGACCGACTTTCGCGCGCTGGGCCTGCCGCACGAGTCACAGCCGGCGGAGGCGATCGCGGCCGGTGCCGATCTGGTCACGTTCAGCGGCGACAAGCTGCTCGGCGGGCCGCAGGCGGGCATCGTGGTCGGCAAGCGCGAACTGATCGATCGCTTGAAGACGCATCCGCTCAAGCGAGCCTTGCGCTGCGACAAGCTGACGCTGGCGGCACTGGAAGCGACGCTCCGATGCTATCGAGACAGTGACGCGCCGTCACGATCCCTCCCCACTCTGCTGATGCTGTCCCGCGGTATCGACACGATTGCCGAGCAGGCGGAGCGCCTGCTGCCGGCGATGCAGGCCGCGTTCGACGGCATCGCCGAGGTCGCCTGCCGGGATTGTCGTAGCCAACTGGGCAGTGGCTCGCTGCCGGTGGATCGGCTCGATAGCCGCGCCCTGGTGCTGCGAGGTCGAGGGAGTCGTGAGCTGTCCCGCCTCGAGCGTGTACTTCGTGCGCTGCCGCGCCCGGTGATCGGGCGGGTGCACGACGGGGCAGTGTGGCTGGATCTGCGCTGTCTGCATGATGAAGCGGACGAGCGTCGATTCGTGGTACAGCTCGACGATATCCCGGCCCTGTGGGATGGCATGCCATGATCGTCGGCACGGCGGGTCACGTCGATCATGGCAAGACGGCGTTGATCCAGGGCCTGACCGGGATCGCCACCGACCGCTTGAAGGAAGAGCAGGCACGCGGACTGACCATCGAAGCGGGCTACGCCTATCCCGACCCGCCACCGCAATACGGTGACGTGACGCTGGGGTTCATCGATGTGCCCGGCCACGAACGCTTCATCGCCAATATGCTGTCCGGCGCTGCCGGCATCCAAGCCATGCTGCTGGTGGTCGCTGCCGATGACGGCATCATGCCGCAGACCGTCGAGCATGCGCGGATTCTGGAGCTGCTGGGGGTGACACGGGCGTGGGTAGCGCTGACCAAGATCGATCGCGTCGAGCCTGCACGCGTGGCACAGATAACGCAGGAACTGCGGGCGTGGTTGGCCGCAACGCCTTTTTCCGGGGCACCGATCTTTCCGCTCTCCAACACGACGGGAGAGGGGATAGACGCCCTCCGGCATGTGCTGTGGACGACAGCGAGCGACCTTTCCCAGGGCGGCGCTTCTTCATCCGCTGCGATGGCGTCTGCCGGTTCGGGCCGTTTCCGGCTGGCTGTCGACCGGGTCTTCGTCAAGCAAGGAGCCGGCGTGGTGGTGACGGGGACGGTACGTAGTGGCCAGCTTTCGAGCGGCGACAGGGTGAAATTGCTACCGGCCGGTCTGACGGCTCGTGTGCGTGGCCTGCGCTGTCAGAATCGCGACGTGGAAACCGCAAAGCGTGGCGATCGCTGTGCCATCAATCTCAGCGGGGCCGATATCGAACGTGGTCGGCTGGAGCGTGGTGACTGGGTCGTCGCCGAGCGCTCCCGGGTGGAGGATCGCGTCCGCCTGGACGTCACGCTTAAGGCGTTGCCCGAGACTCCAGAACTCACCCACTGGATGCCGGTTCATCTGCATCATGTCAGCGCGCATGTCACCGGGCGGCTGTCGCTGCTGGAGGGCGAGGTGTTGGCTGCGAATGGCACGATGCTGGCGCAACTGGTGCTGGATTCGCCGCTTCAGACGGTCCATGGCGATATTGTGGTCGTTCGAGATCAGGGCGCTCGCCACACACTGGCCGGCGCCCGGGTACTGGATGTCGCGCCGCCGCGTCGAGGCGCCCGCAAGGCTGCGCGTCTTCGCTGGCTGAGTGCGCTGCGATCGATCCTGCCCGGCGCCTCGGAAGTGCCGTCGATCGACGAGCTGTGGGCGAATATCGACGATGGCGAGGGTATCGATCTCGATGCGCTGGCGGCCAACCTCGATCTGCCTACGGAGACACTGCAGGCCTCCGCGCAGCGTAGCGGATGGCAGGTGATCGCGAATCGCGCCACTCGCTTCGCTTTCCTGGCGTCGGCATTGATGTCCCTTTACGACCAGGTCCTGAACTGCCTGACGGCCGTCCACGATCAGGAGCCCGCCATGCGAGGGGCGGAGATCGACCGGCTGCGTCGAATGAGTGCGCCGCGCCTGCCGCCCGATCTATTTCGACCGTTGCTGGAACGATGGGTCGCCCAGGGAACGATCGTGCAACACGGCCCGTTCGTGGCGCTGACGACGCACCGCGCCACGATGGCGGAAGCGGATCTGGCGCGGTGGGAGCTCGTGCGCCCCCAGCTGGCGGCCTCCCCGTTCGAGCCGCCGCGGGTGCGCGATATTGCGCAACGGCTCGCGTGGGATGAGCGCGAAACGCGAAGGCTGCTGCATAACGCGGCGTTGCTGGGGGAGGTCTATCAGTTGCGCCAGGATCATTTCTTTCTGGCATGTCACGTGGCCGAACTGGCCGACCGGGTCCGCGAGCTCGATGCCTGTTCGCCGGTCGGTGCCACTGCCTCGGATTTCCGTGATGGTATCGGCTGTGGGCGGAAATTGGCCGTCGCGATACTCGAGTTTTTCGATCGTGTGGGCTTCACCCGGCGAATCGGAGATGGTCACAAGGTGATCCGAGGCGATATGCTATTCGACTGATGGAGTTCGACTTTCACGAGTCGAAGCCCTGGAAGAGAATCGTTCCCCGGTGGGGCGACAGGACTTCAACTCCTGGAGGGGCTGCCAGCGGTCCCTGGTGGGTTCGACTCCCACTCTCTTCCGCCATATCCGGGCAGAAGTTGGCGCTGAGTGGCGTTCACCGTGTCAGATTTGCCAGCGATCGAGGCGCTTGCGCAAGCGTGATGTCGGTCAACCGACGGGATCCGAATGCATTGCAAAAAGTTACATCTTTTATTGAATCGTCAGTCACTTATAAGCTTATGATTAAGAACACTTAAGTTTTGCGATTAGCAAAATCGATCGGGGAAGTACGAAAACTACCTTGGATGGCAGCTGTTTACAGTCCATTCTTGAATTGCCCACTTAGCCAAGTGGCTCTTATCGCAAAGGAATGCGGGAGTGGGCGTCCATAGCTGTACACACTTCCTTCCGCTTTCTCCCCTGTTTTTGCCAGCTCGCCCTTCGAGTCGTCTCGGTCGAATCCGGTCGTTTACCCTTTGTTAACGTAGTTAACGTAGGTGACGAGCGTCGTTCTTATTCTCTCCGCGCATTCTCTCTAAACATCTTGATCGGGTGTCACCTCGCCGTGACCATCCTCGTGAGCACTTAGTTGGTCGTCGCGACTGTCTGGCGAGGCCATGCGGGCGTGATAACTGGTAGCATCAATGACGCTTAGTGCTGACACCGTCACAGGACATCCATCGAGTGGGGCTGACATGCAAGGGTCGTTGATAGGGATTGTGGTCGGTGTCGCCGTATGGGCGGCAACGGCCGAATGGGGCTGGGGAATCGGCATCGGGATTGCATCCGGTATCGCCTGGGACCTCTGGCGCCAGCGCCCGGGCCGCGGAGATTGATCGTCGCGCTTCGACGAAAGCCGATGACACACCCCGCGGCTACGGGGTGTGAATTGCCTGCTCGAGGGCCGAAGTGACATCGACGCTAGGTCTTGGTTCTGACGCCTTCGAGCAGTGACGCCATATCGTCGGCATGCTCCTCTTCCTGGGCAAGAATATCTTCCATCACCCGACGCGATGTCGGGTCCTTGTCGCCCAGGTAGTTGATGATCTCGCGATAACTGTCGATGGCGATGCGCTCGGCGATCAGATCTTCCTTGATCATCTCCTCCAGCGTTTCTCCTTCAGCGTACTCGGAGTGCGAGCGGCTCAGCAGCCCCTCGGGTGAGAAGTTGGGAGCACCGCCCAGCTGGGTGATCCGTTCGGCCAGCTGGTCGGCGTGCTGCTGCTCTTCCTGAGCATGCTCCAGGAACTCGTCCTTGGCGATGCTCGAACTGAGCCCGTCTGCCATGTAGTAGTGACGCTTGTAGCGCAGCACGCAGACGATTTCGGTGGCCAGGGCTTCGTTGAGGATTTTGATGACCGTTTCGCGATCGGCGGTATAACCTTCGGTGACCGCGCCATTCTCGATGTGCTGACGCGCACGTTCGCGAATTGTCTGAATATCGGTCAAGAATGTCTGTTCGCTCATGCTTCTCCTCCGTGATGACAATAAGTACAGCGATGACAATAAGTGCGGCGCCAAGATGACCGCGCAACATCGACATGATGTCGCGGCGCTTCACTGTCGTGATCTCAACGTAGTCGATAGCCGCGAGTTGGCCCAGAGATATCGATGGCGGGGCTGTGTAATACAATAGCGTCGGGGTCTTGGGCTAAGATTCGAGCACATTCCAGGCAGGACAGGTCTCATGACCGACCACGATCATTCTCGACATCATGATCACTCGCACGAACACGATCACTCTCACCATGACCACGGTCACTCGCACGACCATGCGCCTACCGTGACCGCGGATAGTGCCAAACGTGTCAAGCTGGCGATGATCCTGACCGCAGGCTTCATGCTGGCCGAGGTGATCGGCGGCTGGATCTCCGGCTCCCTGGCGCTGCTGGCCGACGCCGGGCACATGTTCAGCGACAGCTTCTCGCTGGGTCTGGCGCTGTTCGCTTTCTATATCGGCGATAGGGCGCCCGACAAATTGCGTACCTTCGGCTATCAGCGCTTCCAGGTGCTCGCGGCTTTCGTCAACGGTCTGACGCTGGTGGCGATTTCGGTATGGATCCTGATTGCGGCGATCGAGCGCTTCACGCAACCGACGGAGGTGTTGGCCGGACCGATGCTGGTCATTGCGGTGCTCGGCCTGCTCATCAATCTCGTGGTCTTCAAGATTCTGCACGGTGGCGATCAGGAAAATCTCAACCTGCGCGGTGCCGTCCTTCATGTCATCGGCGACCTGTTGGGTTCCGTGGCGGCGATCGTCGCCTCCGTCGTGATCATGCTCACCGGCTGGATGCCGATCGATCCGCTGCTGTCGATGCTCGCGGCAGCGCTGATCCTGCGCGCGGCGTGGAAGATCCTGCGGCGCTCGTCTCATACGCTGCTGGAGGGCACGCCGGAGGGGGTCGATATTGCGCAGATCCGTGACGCTCTGCTCGGTGTCGAAGGCGTCAAGGGCCTGCATGACATTCACGTCTGGGGGCTGACCCCGCAGGATCCCCTGCTCAGCGTCCATCTGGTCATCGAGGCACCGGAACTGCACGACAGCGTGATCGAGCGCGCCTACAACGTGCTGCAGACGCGATTCGGCATTCAGCATGCGACACTGCAAGTCGAAACGCGGGACTGCCTGACCGGCGGGGAGTGCAATCACGGCATGGTCGTGCATCCCTGAATTGGCCGTGTACCTGTGAATGATCGTGCACCTGTGAGTGGCCATATATCTGTGAATGGCCATATACCTGTGAATGGCCACACACCCGTAAATGAGCGATCGCGAGAGGGTGCCCGCGGCCCCGGGATGACCGGGACTCATGATCGGTCGGGAAAGTTTCATTGGCTGTCGCCGGCCGGTGCAGGCAAAATCGCCGTTATTCAGTCTTCAATTCACCACTGGTGGTCGTTGCCGGCAGGGTCCGATCGGGGACGGCGCACTCGGCCGGCGTAGCGCCACGCCGGCTAGTATCGAAACCGGCTAGTATCGAAAAGAGTATCGCTCATGAGCACGCAGCCATCGCTGGGCATCAGCTTCGAATTCTTCCCTCCCAATACCGATGCGGGGCGAGAGAAACTCGGTGGCGTGCGTGACGCGCTGGCCGCACGCAGCCCGCGCTTTTTTTCCGTCACCTACGGCGCTGGGGGTTCCACCCAGGCGCGTACTTTCGACACCGTCAATAAGGTTCGGCGCAGCGGCGTGAACACGGCACCGCATCTCTCCTGTATCGGCAGCGAGAAGAGTGCGCTGCGAGAGCTGCTGCAAACCTACCGTGAGGAGGGGATCGATAGCCTGGTAGCGCTGCGCGGTGATCTGCCGTCGGGTATGGGCGGTGCCGGCGAGCTGCGCTACGCCAACGAGCTCGTCGAGTTCATCCGATCCGAAACCGGCGACCATTTCGAGATCGCCGTGGCAGCCTACCCGGAAGCCCACCCTCAGGCGCCGAGTTTCGAGCGGGATCTGGAAAACTTCGCCCGCAAGGCGAAGGCGGGGGCCGACCTGGCGATCACGCAGTACTTCTTTACCGCCGACGCCTACTTTCATTTCGTGGATCGTGTGCGCGGGATGGGGATCGAGACGCCGATCGTGCCGGGCATCATGCCAATCACCAATTACACCAAGCTGGCCCGGTTTTCCGATGCTTGCGGCGCCGATATTCCGCGCTGGATTCGCAAACAGCTCGAGTCCTACGGCGACGATAGCGAGAGCATCCAGGACTTCGGCACCGAGGTGGTCTCTAACCTCTGCCATCGGCTGCTGGATGGCGGCGCGCCGGGGCTGCATTTCTACACGCTCAATCAGTCGGCTCCTACCCTGAGGGTGCTCGACAATCTGTCCTGACCCGGTCCCCGCTCGCGGGGTTCGACAGGCAAGGAAAACGGGCCAGCGCTCCAGGCGCTGGCCCGTTCGCGTTCATGGCGGCTATTGGCTAGGTTGAAAGGAGTCAGCGCCGGAATCGGCGTTGAGCAGGATCTTGCCGACAGTCTATTTTGCAGCGAGATTCACCACGGACAGGAGAACGAGATGCGACACAAGACACTATTGGCGCTCGGCGCCAGTCTGGCAATGACCATGAGCGCTGCAACCCAGGCGCAGACCCGCGTGGAGATGCGTTCGGTTTCCAAGGACGGTGTCGGTGATAGCGTTGGCACCGTAATGGCCGAAGATACCGATCACGGCTTGTTGCTGACCCCGGATCTCTCCGATCTGAACGCCGGAATTCACGGATTCCACCTTCATCAGAACGCCAGCTGCGAGACGAGCAAGAGTGACGGTGAGGTGACGCCGGCCGGCGCGGCTGGAGGCCATTTCGATCCAGAAGAAACCGGTACTCACCAAGGGCCTTACAGTGATGAAGGCCACCTCGGCGATCTTCCCGCGCTGATGGTCGACGAGGACGGCAATGCCACCACGCCAGTATTGGCTCCCCGGCTGAAGGAGTCTGACTTGAGCGGTCATGCCTTCATGATCCATGAAGGGGGCGATAACTACTCCGACCAGCCCAAGCTTGGCGGCGGCGGCAGCCGCGTAGCCTGTGGGGTCATCGAAGGCAGCTGATACGTCTACCCGCAAGATTCGTGTGTTCCAGGACGGCTCTGTCATCGGCAGGGCCGTCTTTAGCTCGAGCCAAGCCGGCACTCGGATTCATTGTTCGTAAGCTATTGTTTTAAGAACGGCTATCGCGCCATAATCTGTTTATTTATCCAGTTATGGGGCGCTCGGGCCGATGGCCAATTTTCGAACTCACTTCGGCGTGGCGAGTGTCGGGGGGGCAGCGGTTGCCCAGGCCGGTTGGCAGGCAGGGCAGTGGAACGGTTGGCAAGCGTTGGCGGTGGCCCTGCTCGTGGCATTCGGCGGGATTCTGCCGGACATCGATGCGGACCAGTCCCAGGCCATTCGCCTGATCTTCAATATTCTGGCGGTCGTCGCCGTCATCGTGGCGGTGCTGATTCTCCAGCATCGGGTGACCCCGGCCTATCTTTTCGCTGCCTGCGGGGGCGCCTACTTCGGCATGCGCTATCTGGCCGGCGCCCTGTTTTCTCGCTTTACCGTCCATCGCGGGCTCTGGCACTCGTTGCTGGCGGCGATCGTCAGCGGTCTCTCGACGGCGGCGATCAGCTTTTCCGTCATGGGGCAGTCGGAGCGGTTGGCCTGGATCCACGGGCTGGCGTTGACGCTGGGATTCGTTATCCATCTGACGCTGGACGAATGCTACAGCGTCGATCTCACCGGGGCGCGGTTCAAACGCTCGTTCGGCACGGCGCTCAAGCTCTTCAGCTGGCGAGCGCCGGGCAGCGCGTTGATGCTGGTGCTGGTGTCGGCGCACCTGCTCAGTTGGTTGCCCTCGTTTACGGCACTGCGTCAGGTGGTCGCTCAGGGCCTGGCGCTCTGGCACTGAGCGGCGGGCGCGATCCGTAACGGGACTCTACACTAAAGCACTTTCCGCCTTTGAAACGTTCTCTCCAGTGACCCGGAGGTCTTGATGCATCTGGTATTCGATGTCAATGAAACGCTGCTCGACACGAGTTCACTCGATCCCCTGTTCCGCCGCTGGTTCGGTCAGGACGGGCATCGCCCGGAGTGGTTTCTGACGCTCCAGGAGGCGTGGATGACGACCAACCTGATCGGTCGTTTCGAGCCCTTCGCCGAGCTGGCAAAGAGCGCCTTGCGCCAGCTCGGGGCCAAACATGACGTCTCGATCTCGACCGCCGACGAGCAGGTGTTGATCGAGGGTATTCTCACGATGCCCGCCCACGGCGATGCCGCGACGGCACTGGCGACACTACGTGATCAGGGGCACACGCTGACCGCTCTGACCAACAGCGCGCTGAAGGCCGCCCACCAGCAGCTGGCGCATGCCGGGTTGGCCGACTACTTCGATGCCATTCTCAGCGTGGAGAGCGTCGAACGATACAAACCGTCGCCGGAGCCCTATCAGCACGCGGCAGCCCACTGGGCGGTGGATCCCAGCGAGATGGTGATGATTGCCGCCCACAGCTGGGATCTCGTCGGTGCCCATGCCGCCGGCCTGCGCACCGGTTTCATCGCGCGGCCAGGCAAGGCGATGGATCCGAAGATCGAGGGCGTGCCGGATTGGCACGACGACCATCTCGTTCAACTGGTCGAGCGAGTCGCCTCTGCCTGACGCGGGCTGAATGCCAAGATGAATACCACGATCAGTGCGGCTTCTTGGGATCGAGAATGCGTACCGGCGTGATCTCCTCGCTGGCCGGTCGCTGGCGTTCCCGAGGCTGATTGACCCGGGTGGGCACTTCGGGAATCGTATCGTCCTCGATCGGCAGCTGTTCGAAGAAGTCGCAGCTCACGCAATCGCGATAGCGGATGCCGTTCTGTTCCCACGAGCGGATGCGGTCCATGGCGGAACAGCGCGGGCAGATCGCGCCGGCGATGAAACGCTTGGGTGTCTGGGGCATGAGTTACCTCAAAATTGATGAGCGGATGCCGGTGGGCATCCGCTCGAGGCATCGCGTGTCTAAGCGACGCGGCGCGGTTCGATGCCGGAATGGCGCAACAAGGGGTCGATGCTCGGCTCGCGGCCGCGGAAGGCTTGGAACAGCTCTGCCGCTTCCTGCGATCCGCCCTGTTCGAGAACTGTTTCGCGGAAACGACGACCCGTCTCGGCATCGAAAATCCCGGCTTCCTCGAAGGCGCTGTAGGCATCCGCGGAGAGCACTTCGGCCCATTTGTAGCTGTAGTAGCCGGCGGCATAGCCCCCGGCAAAGATGTGGGCAAATCCGTTCTGGAAACGATTGAAATCGACCGTGGGAACGACCGAGGCCTTGGCGCGGACGTCGTCGAGCAACGCCTGTATGTCGGCGGAACTGGGCTCGCGATATTCGTGATGCAGCCGGAAATCGAACAGCGAGAACTCCAGCTGGCGCATCATCTGCATCGCCGACTGGAAATTTCGTGCGGCCTGCAGTTTGTCCAGTAGTTCGTCGGGCAGCTTCTCGCCCGTGTCGACATGGCCGGCGATCAGGTCGAGACCCTCGCGTTCCCAGCAGAAATTTTCCATGAACTGACTCGGCAATTCGACGGCGTCCCAAGCGACGCCGCTGATACCGGAGACGTCCGCGACCGTTTGTTGGGTCAGCATGTGGTGCAGACCGTGGCCGAATTCGTGGAACAGTGTCAGCACTTCATCGTGAGTCAGCAGGGCCGGTTTGCCGCCGACCGGTGGGGTGAAGTTGCACGTCAGATAGGCGACGGGCAGTTGCAGTTCGCCGTCTTCGCGCTGGAGACGCGTTCGGCAGACATCCATCCAGGCCCCGCCTCGCTTGCCCTCCCGGGCGTACAGATCGAGGTAGAAGCCGGCAATCGGCCGGTCGCCGTCGAGCACGTCGAAGTAGCGGACATCGGGGTGGTAGCTTGGCGCTTCCGGGTTTTCCGCCATGCGGATCCCGTAAAGCTTGTCAGTGACGCTGAACAGTCCTTCGACGGCTCGCGGCGCCGGAAAATAGGGGCGCAGCTGTTCCTGTGAAATATCGTAGCGTGCCTGACGCAGCTTCTCGCTGGCAAAAGCGGTGTCCCATGGCTTCAGGGCGTCGAGACCGAGCGTCTCCTTGGCATAGGCTTCGAGTTCGTTGAACTCCTGCTGCGCCTGAGGATGGGCGCGTTCGGCGAGATCGTCGAGGAAGCCCAGCACTTGCTCGGGGCTTTCGGCCATCTTGGTATCCAGCGAATAGTCGGCGTAGGTGTCGAAGCCGAGCAGCTTCGCCAGCTCCTGGCGCAGTGCCAGCGTCTCCTCGATCACGGGTGCGTTGTCGTTTTCGCCCGCTTTGGGGCCCTGATCGGAGGCGCGCGTCACGTAGGCGGTGTAGACCTCGCGACGCAGCTCGCGATCCTCGGCAAACGTCATGACCGGCAGAAAACTGGGAACGTCCAGAGTGATGCGATAACCGGAAACACCCTTGGCTTCGGCGTTGGCCTTCAGCATCTCCAGCGCGCTTTCCGGCAAGCCGGTCAGACGTTCGGCATCATCGAAGTCGCGGTGCCAGGACTGCGTGGCATCGAGTAGCTGATTGGAGAAGGTGTTGCCCAGTTCCGACAGGCGCGCCTGGATCTGCCCATAGCGTTTCTTTTCGGCGGCCGGCAGATCGACGCCCGCCAGACGGAAGTTGCGTAGGGTATTATCGATTGCCTTGCGCTGCGCCGCATCGAGTGCGCTGAATTCGTCGCTCTGGTGGAGTCGCTCGAAAGCCTGGAATAGCGCAGTGTTCTGACCGACCCAGGTGCTGTACTCGGAGAGCATGGCGAGACAATGCTGATAGGCGTCGCGCAGCGCATCGCTGTTCATCGTCGAATTGAGGTGGGAAACCGGTGACCAGGCTTGGGAAAGGCGGTCGTCGAGTGCTTCCAGCGGCGCGGCCAGCGACTGCCAGCTCACATCCTGCTGCTGGGCGAGCGTCTCGATGGCCTGCCGGTTGTCGGCAATGATTTTTTCGATGGCCGGAACGACGTGTTCGGCACGAATCGCTTCGAATGGCGGCAGGGTATGATGCTCGAGCAGCGGATTATTCGACATGGTCACCTCGGACGAAGAAATCGATGCCTTGCTATATGGGGGGAGCCGAAGCCGGTTTCAATCCGGATCGCCATCCCGGTTTCAACGATTCAGCGGGGGAGGCTTCGCTCGATTGGCCCCTCGCCAGCGGCCTGATAGGCTCTCCGCGCTTTCGCGCCAGCCGCGCACCTGGCAATTCGCTTGTCGCCGGCGGCCGCAACCCGTTCGATAAAGGTCCTCACTAATGAGTGAAACTCTGGAGCGCTGGCAGTCCCGCCGAGCTTTTATTCTGGCGGTTACCGGTGCAGCCGTCGGTCTGGGCAATATCTGGCGTTTTCCGTACATGACCGGCGAGAACGGCGGGTCGGCGTTTCTGCTTCTCTATATCGTGTTCGTGCTGCTGCTTGGGCTGCCGATGATGATGGCGGAGATCATGATCGGGCGCGCCGGCCGCCGCAGCCCGATGCAGGCGCTGGCGTTCCTGGCGGAAGAAGCCGATGTCAGCCGCCACTGGAAATGGCTGGGGCTCTTCGGGGCGATCACCGTGTTCTTCATCCTGTCGTTTTATTCGGTCGTCTCCGGCTGGTCGATCGAATATCTGGTGAGTGCGGTTAACGGCAGCTTCGTGGGTCGCTCGCCGCAGGAGATCGGCGCGAGTTTCGATGCTTTCCTGGCCGACCCGCTGCGTATGACCTTCAATCACACCCTGTTCATGCTGTTGACGATGTCGGTGGTGGCAGCCGGTGTCGCCAACGGCATCGAGAAGCTCAACAACGTGATGATGCCGCTGTTGTACGGCGTCCTGATCGTTCTCGGCGGTTACGCCATCACGACGCCCGGTTTCGGCCCGGCCTTGCACTGGTTGTTCACCCCCAACGTTGCCGCGATCACCTGGAGCGTGGTGCTCAATGCCATGGGGCATGCCTTTTTCACATTGGCGGTGGGTGCCTGTGCGCTGATGGCTTACGGTGCCTATATGCCCGACGAGCAGAGCCTGCCGAAGGCGGTGTTCGCCGTGGCGCTGCTCGATATCGCCGTGGCGCTGCTTTCCGGTATCGCCATCTTTTCGGTCGTTTTCACTCATGGTCTCGATCCCAGCGAGGGGCCGGGGCTGATGTTCGTCACCTTGCCGATCGCCTTCAGCGAACTGCCGGGCGGCCAGATATGGCTGGGGGCATTCTTCCTGCTGCTGCTCGTCGCAACGTGGACCTCGTCGATCAACCTGGCCGAGCCGATGGTGTCGATGCTGGTGGGGGCCGGGTGGCGACGGAGCCGGGCTGCTATTCTGATTGGATCACTGGTATGGCTGGTAGGGTTGTTGTCGGTATTGTCGTTCTCGACGCTGTCGGAGGTGCATTGGGTAGGGGAGATGAACTTCTTCACGCTGGTGTCGACCATTCCGCCGGACATCTTTCTGCCGATCGGAGGCTTGCTGATCGCCATCTTCGCAGCGTGGCGGATGTCCCGGGAAGCTGCCGTGGCGGCGATGGGTATCAGCCCCGGCGGATTTCGTCTCTGGCGAGGGCTGGTACGTTACGTCTCGATTCCGCTGACCGTGGTCGTGTTGATGACGAGCCTGATGTAGGCAACGCGCTTTGGGGTGGCTTCCAGTATTTTGGGGAGCTCCCGGCATACTGAATAACCCGGCGACAGGAGTAGCCATGATGGCCGTTCGAACTTTTCAGGGCGTCACGCCCAGTCTCGGTGAGCGGGTGTTCATCGATGACACCAGTGTGGTGCTGGGAGACGTTGCGCTTGGCGATGATTGCTCGGTATGGCCGATGGCGGTCATTCGCGGCGACGTTCATCGCATTCGTATCGGCGCGCGGACCAGCGTGCAGGATGGCTGCGTGCTGCACTGCACTCACGCCAGCGACTTTAACCCCGGCGGCCATCCGCTGGTGATCGGGGACGAAGTCACGATTGGCCATCAGGCCACGCTGCATGGCTGCAGGATCGGCAACCGAGTGCTGATCGGAATGGGCGCCGTGGTGCTGGACGGTGTCGTAGTCGAGGAAGAAGTGATCATTGCCGCTGGCGCCATGGTACCGCCGGGCAAGGTGCTGGAAAGCGGTTATGTCTATGCGGGTAATCCCGCCAAGCCGCTGCGTGAACTCAAGGCCGCCGAGCGCGAATTCTTCAGCTATACCGCGGGTAACTACGTCAAGCTGAAGGATCAACACCTGTCCGGCGAGTGATGGGGATGTATCGCGACAGGCTCCTCCCATCGATTTCACTTTTTTCGACTCAGGGGCTTGCCAACTCGGCGGCGGGCCCGTAAAGTACGCATCCGCTGCCGCCGAGAGAGGTTTTCGGGGACAGCGAGAAGAATTCCAAGCGTTTGATTTGATTGAAGAAATCGGTTGACGCAAGGCGGTGAAGCCAGTAAGATCGCTTCCCAGTTCTTCAAGGATCGGCGCCGCTAAGCAGCAACGGCGCCAGGCAGGATTCGACAAGAAAGACGTTGACATCCTCACCCAGATCCTTAAAATACGCCACTCCTTACGGCGGCCCAGAAAACAAGCGCTGACAAGCACTTGGGTTCGACGGCAGAAGCGAAGCGCTTCAAGTAGGGGCGCTCTTTAACAATCGATCAGGTAATTGATGTGGGCGCTTGTTCTCGCGTGACAGCCAGTCACGACATATCGAGGCAAGCGACTCGTCAAGATTCGTTTGACCTTGAACCAAGTTTGGTCCGCTTTTCTTCTTGTTCTTCGGGATGAGAGAAGTAAG